>NZ_JBFTLG010000005.1:0-242144 GCF_056396305.1 Arthrobacter sp. 05T420
CGAAACTCAACCGCCGGCCCCGGCCCACCCTGAACCTGGAAACCCCAGCCAACCGGCTGAACCAGCTGCTGCACGCAGCCTAACCCCCTGCGTTGCTCCCACTGATTGACTTTGCCCCCTCCGGATGGGCGCCAAGTGACCCCGCGTTGCTCTGGAGGCGGTGGACTAGGCTTGTTCAGTGACCCGCCTGATTCTTGCCTCCCAGTCCCCCGCCCGCACCAAGCTGCTCAGCCATGCCGGCATCCGGCACGAGGTCCTCGTCTCGGATGTGGACGAGGACGCCGTCCAGGCCCGCTACGGCGTGACGGATCCGCATGACACCGCCCTGCTGCTCGCCCGGGCCAAGGCCGAGGCCGTCGCGTCCCTGCCTGAGGCGGACGGCGCACTCGTGATCGGCTGCGACTCGGTCTTCGAATTCGACGGCGAGGCCCACGGCAAGCCCTACACGGCCGACGTCGCCCGCGAACGTATGCTCCGCATGAGCGGCAACATGGGCGTCCTGCACACAGGCCACTGGCTCGTGGACTGCCGCGATACAGACAGCGACACCGACGGCGAAGGCACGGACGACGGCGTCCCCGCCGCACGCGGCACCGGCGCCACCCTGGGCTCGGTATCCTCCGCCGAGGTGCACTTCATGGAGATGAGCGCCGAGGAAATCGAAACCTACATCGCCACCGGCGAGCCGCTCCAGTGCGCCGGCTCCTTCACGATCGACGGCTACGGCGGGGCGTTCATCCGCAAGGTCGACGGCGATCCCCACACCGTCGTCGGGCTCTCCATCTCCACCCTGCGCGCGCTGCTTGGACAGGCAAATGTGGGCATCACCGAGCTCTGGACCGGCGGGGCCGTGGATCCGGCGGACGTCCGAGCCGAGTAAAGACCGATCAAGAACCGAGTGGGCCGGAGTGAGCCAATTAGCCGCCCTTTGTGGCAACCCTACAAAGGAAGGGCCGTATACGCGCGGAATCCGCAAGTAATATCGGCGGAACCCTCAAAAGCGCGCTAGGCTCCCTGAAGGAAAGAAGGAGACGCCTTGTCAGCAAATTCGGAGCAGTCCGCACCCACCGTGCCGGGATCAACACAGTCATCTACAGCCGCGGGCACCCGCCGGCTGACCAAGGTGCTGATCGCCAACCGCGGAGAAATTGCGGTGCGCATCATCCGCGCCGCCCGCGATGAAGGCATCGCCTCGGTGGCTGTCTACGCCGACCCCGACCGCGACGCCCTGCACGCCCGGCTCGCCGACGAGGCCTACGCACTCGGTGGCAACACCGCCGCGGAGTCTTACCTCGTGATGGACAAGATCATCGACGTCGCCCGCCAGTCCGGCGCGGACGGCATCCACCCCGGATACGGGTTCCTGGCCGAGAACGCCGAGTTCGCCGCCAAGGTGATCGATGCCGGCATCACGTGGATCGGGCCCTCCCCCGAAGCTATTTCGGCCCTGGGCGACAAGGTCCAGGCACGCCACATCGCCGAAAAAGTCGGCGCCCCGCAGGTCCCCGGCACCGCCGACCCGGTCGAATCCGCCGCGGAAATCCTCGAGTTCGTGGACAAGTTCGGCCTGCCGGTGGCCATCAAGGCGGCCTTCGGCGGCGGCGGACGCGGCATCAAGGTGGCCCGCACCCGCGAGGAAATCCCCGAACTCTTCGAATCCGCCGTGCGCGAGGCCACCGCCGCCTTCGGCCGCGGCGAGTGCTTCATCGAGCGCTTCCTGGACGCACCGAGGCACGTCGAGACCCAGTGCCTCGCGGACGCCCACGGCAACGTCGTGGTGGTCTCCACCCGCGACTGCTCGCTCCAGCGCCGCAACCAGAAGCTCGTCGAAGAAGCCCCGGCCCCCTTCCTCACCGAAGAGCAGAACCGCCGGCTCTACGAATCCTCCAAGGCCATCCTCAAGGAGGCCGGCTACCTTGGCGCCGGCACCTGCGAATTCCTCGTCGGCCAGGACGGCACCATCTCCTTCCTCGAGGTCAACACCCGCCTTCAAGTGGAGCACTGTGTCTCCGAGGAAGTCACCGGAATCGACCTCGTCCGCGAGCAGTTCCGGCTGGCCCGCGGCGAGGAGCTCGGCTACGGCGACCCGGAAGTCCGCGGCCACTCGATCGAATTCCGCATCACCGGCGAGGACCCGGGCCGGAACTTCATGCCCGCCCCGGGCACCATCACGCGGCTGTTGAACCCCACCGGCCCCGGCGTCCGCATCGATTCCGGCGTGGAACAGGGCGATGTCATCAGCGGCAACTTCGACTCCATGCTCTCCAAGCTGATCGTTACCGGCGCCACCCGTACGCAGGCCCTGCAGCGGGCCCGGCGGGCCCTCGAGGAAATGGTGGTGGAAGGCATACCCACCGTCATCCCGTTCGACCTCGCGGTTGTTACCAACCCCGATTTCGCACCGGTCGACGGCGCGTTCAAGGTGCACACGCGCTGGATCGAGACCGCCTTCGTCAATGACATTCCCGCCTGGACCCCCACCGGTACCGAGGCTGAAGCGGCCGACGCCGGCGACCGCCAGCGCGTCGTCGTCGAGGTCGGCGGCAAGCGCCTCGAAGTCGTACTGCCGGCTTCCCTGGGCTCGGTCAGCAACACGGGCGGCTCCAAGCCGGCCAAGGTCAAGAAGCGCTCCCGCGGCGGTGGCGCTGCCGTGGCCGCGAGCGGCAACGCCCTGACCTCCCCCATGCAGGGGACCATCGTGAAGGTGGCCGTGGCCGAAGGTGACACGGTCGCTGAGGGCGATCTCGTCGTCGTGCTCGAAGCGATGAAGATGGAACAGCCGCTTACCGCCCACCGCGCCGGGATCGTGATCGGCCTCGCCGCCGCGGCTGGCGAGACTGTAGCCGCAGGCGCCGTGATCGCCATGATCGAGGACGGCGACGCACAGTAAGCGACTGCATGACGCGGCCGGTCGCGGGCGCGCCTCTGGCGCCCCCGTGACCGGCCGGTAGAGACTTGGAGTGTGAAGCCATTCCTGCTCCTCGCCTCGCGCGCTGAAGACACCGCCGCCGAGGACGAATACCTCGCTTATCTTCGCTACTGCGGACTCAAGCCGGAGCAGTTGCACCGCATCCGGATGGAAGCCGCCCCGCTGCCTGACCTGGAACTGTCCGACTATTCGGGCGTCATTGTAGGCGGCAGTCCCTTCACTTCCAGCGACCCGGCCGAGCATAAGAGCGCCGCCCAGCACCGGGTGGAGCGTGAACTCGCGGTGCTGCTGGACCGGATTGTGGCCGAGGACTTCCCGTTCCTCGGCGCCTGCTACGGCGTCGGCACGCTCGGACTGCACCAGGGCGCCGTGATCGACCGGACGTATGGTGAAGGGCTCGGCGGCGTAACCATCAAACTGACGGCGGAAGGGCTGCAGGATCCCCTCCTGCGCGGACTGCCGGAGAGCTTCATTGCGTTCACCGGCCACAAGGAAGCCTGCACCGTCCTGCCCGCCCACGCGGTGCTCCTGGCGAGCTCGGCCGCCTGCCCCGTGCACATGTTCCGGATCAAAACCAACCTGTACGCCACCCAGTTCCACCCTGAGCTGGATGCCGACGGGCTCGTGACGAGGATCGATATCTACCGCCACGCCGGGTACTTCCCGCCGGAATCGGCCGAAATGCTCATGGAAGACGCCCGGCGGTTCACCGCGACGGAACCGATGAAAATCCTGCGGAACTTCGTGGAGCGCTACGCGAGCTAAACCCCTGCCGCTTGCCGTCCCGCTTGCCGCGCCGCGCGTTCCTGCCCGGTTGCTTTCCGGCCGACACGGAAATGCCCGGCGTGTTCGAGGAACACACCGGGCATTTCCGTCAGCAACTGGGCTGGAGCGTCAGGCTACGTTGTTGGTGTAGTCGAGATCGCGCGTTTCCTTGCTCACAAACAGGGCAATCAGCGTCAGCACGGCCATGGCGGCGAGGTAGACACCGACCAGCGCCGGGCTGCCCTTGCCCACTTCCCAGAGCCAGACGGCGATGAACGGGGCCACTGCCGCACCCAGGATGCTGGAGAAGTTGTAGCTGATGGCCGAGCCGGTGTACCGGACGTTCGTCGGGAACAGCTCCGGCAGCAGCGCACCCATGGGCCCGAACGTCAGGCCCATGAGGGAGAACCCGATGATCAGCAGCGCCATGGTGCCCACGAATCCGGCGCTGAACAGCGGGACGAACAGCAGGCCGAACGCGATGATACCGACCGTCACGGCGATGAGCATCTTGCGGCGGCCGAACTTCTCGGCCAGGGGACCGGAGACCAGGGTGAAGATGCCGAAGAACACGACGCCGACAATCAGCATCCAGAGGAAGTCGTTGCGCGTGTAGCCCAGGCCTGGGACAAACGCCGCGGCCGCGGCCTCGGTCATCGGCTTGCCCGCCTTCTCGGCTGCAGCCTTGGCGGCATCAAGGCTGGAGGCCCGGGTTCCGTAGGTCAGCGTGAACGTGGTCATCAAGTAGAAGAGCACGTAAGTCGCGAGCATGATGAACGTGCCCAGGATCAGGTGGCGCCAGCTGCTCTTAAAGACCCGGGCGAGAGGCAGCTTGGCGACCTCATTGGATTCGATGACCTTCGTGAACGCCGGGGTTTCGATCAGCTTGAGCCGGACGTAGAGGCCGATGATCACCATGACAGCGCTGAGCAGGAACGGCACGCGCCAGCCCCACTCCATGAAGGCCGTCGGCGACAGGGTGTAGCTGAAGACCAGGAAGATCACGTTGGCGATGATGAAGCCGATCGGGGCCCCCAACTGCGGGAAGGTGCCGTAGATGGCGCGCTTGTTGGCCGGGGCATTCTCGGTGGCCAGCAGGGCCGCACCGCTCCACTCGCCACCGAGGGCAAGGCCCTGGAAGAAGCGCATGACGACCAGGAGGGCCGGAGCCCAGAATTCCCATCCGTCCACCTTCGCCGTCGGCAAGCAGCCGATCAGGAAGGTGGCAATACCCATGGTCAGCAGCGAGGCCACGAGGGTTCCCTTGCGGCCGAACTTGTCGCCGAAGTGGCCGAAAATGATCGAGCCGAGCGGGCGGGCGATGAACGCCACGCCGAATACAGCGAAGGATGCCAGCAGCTGGGCGGTCTCGTTCTGCGCCGGGAAGAACAAGGAGGGGAAGACCAGCACGGCAGCGGTGGCGTACACGTAGAAGTCGTAGAACTCGACGGTGGTGCCGATCAGGCTGGCGACAATCACGCGGCCGCGCGAATTCACCTGCTTGGTGGACCCATGCTCCGCGGAGGTTGCAGTGGATGACATGTAGTAACGCTTTCATGAAGACCGGTCGGATGTTCCCCAAGAGCCCGATGCCCGGGGCCGCCGGCTAGGGATTCGTATATGTCCGATAATAGTTCCCACCGTCCAGTCAATGGACAAATAGTCCGTTATTTGGACGCCGTGTCGTTGTCTCACGTGGTGGTCGTCACACCTATTCTCACACCGTCATAAAAGCCCTGATAGGCAAAAGTCACAGCGCGTTAATAAAGGGCGACCGTCCCGGAAACGCGGCATCCCTACTTTGGAAGGACAACACCCCCCAAGGAGGTCTCCCAAGTGACTGCTGAACGCACCGCCGAAATCGGCACTGCAGATGCCGGCGCCGCCCGCACCGGCGCCCTTACCCTCGACCACCGGCCCGGCCGCTGGATCGCCAACTGGGATGCAGAAAACAAGGAACAGTGGGAATCGGCCGGCCGCTCCATCGCCCGGCGCAACCTGAACTGGTCCATCTTCGCCGAGTTCCTGGGCTTCGTGGTCTGGCAGCTCTGGTCGATTGTGGTGGTACAGCTCCCCGCGGCCGGCTTCACCTTCACCACCTCGGAAATCTTCTGGCTGATCTCCATGCCCAGCCTGGTGGGCGCCACGCTGCGGATCCCCTACACGTTCATGGTCCCCCGCTTCGGCGGCCGCAACTGGACCATTGTCTCGGCCCTGCTGCTGCTCATCCCCTCGATCGGGCTGGCCATGTGTGTCTCCAACCCGGAGACCCCGTTCGGCACCATGCTGTTCGTGGCCGCCCTCGCGGGCTTCGGCGGCGGCAACTTCGCCAGCTCGATGGCCAACATCACTTTCTTCTACCCGGCCCGCGAAAAGGGCTGGGCGTTGGGGCTGAACGCCGCCGGCGGCAACCTCGGTGCCGCCGTCGCACAGCTGGCCGTTCCGATTGCCATCACCCTCCTGGCCGCCGGCACCGTCAACCTGCCCGTGGCCGGCCTCATGTGGGTCCCGCTGATCCTGCTCGCCGCGTTCGGCGCCTGGAAGTACATGGACAACCTCACCAGCGCCAAGGGCGATGTCGCGGGCTCGCTCGCCGCGCTCAAGGAGCCTCACCTGTGGATCATGGCGCTGCTGTACATCGGCACATTCGGCTCGTTCATCGGCTTCGCCGGTGTGTTCCCCAAGCTCATCAAGGACTACTTCCCGGCGTTCTCCTCGATCGGCGTCGGAACCGTGGCCCTGTCCCTCGCTTTCCTCGGCCCGCTGGTCGGCTCGCTGGCCCGCCCCTACGGCGGACGCATGGCGGACCGCATGGGCGGCGCCCGGATGACCGTTTCCGCCTTCGCTGCCATGGCCGTCATCACCCTCACCATGATCTGGACGCTGCCGCTGAAGAACTTCTGGCTGTTCCTGGGCCTGTTCCTGCTCCTCTTCACCGCCAGCGGCTTCGGAAACGGTGCCACCTACCGGATGATCCCCATCATCTTCGCCACCTCAAGCCGGGCAGCAAAGTCAGGTGCCAGCACGGTAACCACCCAGCGGCTCGCGTCCTCGGCCCTGGGCCTGGTCTCGGCCATCGGCGCCTACGGCGGATTCGTCATCCCGCAGGTGCTCAACGCCTCGAACTCCGCCAGTGGCTCCTACACCCCGGCGTTCTACGGATTCGTAGGCGCCTACGTCCTGATGCTGGCCGTCTGCTGGTTCTTCTACATCCGCAACGCCAACCGAAATGCGATGGGACACGTCTAACATGACCAAAAGCGCCGACACGCACTGCCCTTACTGCGCCCTGCAGTGCGCCATGACGCTGACGTCTCCAGCGGCTCTGACCCCGGCTGTCCAGCCGGGGTCAGAGCCCGTGACGGAACAAACTGCACCCGCCGTCGCCGCACCGCTCCTGACAGTCGCCGGACGGGACTTCCCCACCAACCGCGGCGGCCTGTGCCGCAAGGGCTGGACCTCAGCCTCGCTGTTGAACCACACCGGCCGCGTCACAGAGCCGCTGCTGAGGGGCGCCGACGGCGTCCACCGCCCGGTCAGCTGGGACGAGGCCCTGACGCGGATCGTCGCGGCCGTGAAGCAGGCCCGCGCCGGGCACGGGTCGGACGCCGTCGGCGTGTTCGGCGGCGGCGGCCTCACCAATGAGAAGGCCTACCAGCTGGGCAAGTTCGCCAGGCTGGCCCTGGGCACCTCGCGGATCGACTACAACGGCCGGTTCTGCATGTCCTCGGCCGCCGCGGCCGGCATGCGCTCGTTCGGCCTGGACCGCGGGCTCCCGTTCCCGCTGGCGGACCTCAATGCCGCCAGCACCATCCTGATGCTCGGCTCCAACGTGGCCGAGACCATGCCGCCCTTCGTCCAGCACCTCCAGGGTGCGCGCGACGCCGGCGGGCTGATCGTCGTCGACCCCCGCCGCTCCGCCACCGCGGCGTTCACTTCCGACGGCGGCGGCCTGCACCTGCAGCCACTGCCCGGCACCGACCTCGCCCTGCTCCTGGGCATCTCGCACGCCGTGATCCACGAAGGCCTCGCCGACGCCGGGTACATCGCGGACCGGACCTCCGGCTACGAGGCCGTGGCCCGCAGCGTCGGAAGCTTCTGGCCGGAACGGGTCCAGTCGATCACCGGCGTCCCCGCGGGTCTGATCCGTGAAACCGCCCGGCGGCTGGCCGACGGCGCCCACAAGGGCGGCAGCTACATCCTCACCGGCCGCGGCGTCGAACAGCACGTCGACGGCACTGACACCGCCACGGCCGCCATCAATCTCGCCCTCCTGCTGGGCCTGCCGGGCTCCGCACGCAGCGGCTACGGCACGCTCACCGGCCAGGGCAACGGCCAGGGCGGCCGCGAACACGGGCAGAAAGCGGACCAGCTCCCCGGCTACCGGAAGATCACCGATCCCGCCGCCCGCGCCCACATGGCAAAGGTCTGGGACGTACCCGAAACCCTCATCCCCGGCCCCGGACTCCCCGCCGTCGAGCTTCTCAAGTCCCTCGGACAGCCCGACGGCGTCCGGTGCCTCTTCGTGCACGGCGCCAACGTGGCGGTGTCCGCCCCGGATGCCAACGCTGTGATCGCGGGCCTGCGCAGCCTGGACTTCCTGGTGGTGTGCGACTTCTTCCTCTCCGAGACCGCTGCCGAGGCGGACCTGGTCCTGCCGGTCACCCAGTGGGCCGAGGAAGAAGGAACCCTGACCAACCTCGAGGGCCGCGTGCTGCGCCGCCGCCGGGCCCTCACTCCCCCGCCCGGTGTCCGCAGCGAGCTGTGGATCATGACCCGGCTGGCCGAACTGCTGGAGGCGCCGTCCACGTTCAGCGAGGACCCGGAAACCGTGTTCGAGGAACTCCGGCTCGCGTCCTCCGGCGGCCTGGCCGACTACTCCGGGATCGACTACGCCATGCTGGACCGCGGCGAGGCCGCCTACTGGCCCTACCCCGCCGGAAGCGACGGAACGCCGAGGCTGTTCCTGGACGCCTTTGCCCATGCCGGCGGCCTGGCCGTGTTCACGGCGGTGACGCCCCGACGTCGTGCGCCTTCTGCCGGCGCGGCCCCGGTGGCCGCGGCGGAACGCGCCGGCGCTCAGCAGTCCGGAGCGGACTGCGCCGGGAGGCCGATGACGCTCATCACCGGCCGCCTCATGGAGCACTACCAGTCCGGCGCGCAAACCCGCCGGGTGGCCGCGCTGGCCGAAGCCCAGCCGGAGGCGCGGCTGCAGCTGCACCCCGCCGCGGCCGCAGCCCAGGGCATCAGTGACGGCGACTACGTCTCGATTTCCAACGAGCGCGGCGTGGTCAGCTGCCGTGCCGAGCTGAGCGCGGACATCCGGCCGGAGACGGTGTTCCTGCCGTTCCATTTCCCGGAACTTGAGAGCGCCAACCGGCTCACAGAGGCCGCCACGGACCCCATTTCCGGGATGCCCGAGTTCAAGACCAGCAAGGTGTGGATCCGCCGGGCGGTTTCCGGAGACGCTCTCTCCGGGGGCGCGGCCGGCAATCGCAGCGGCGCTCCGGCCCGCGTTCTTCAAGCAGAGGAGACCTCATGACTGAGCGGATTGTGGTGGTGGGCTTCGGGCCCGTCGCCGCGAGGCTGATCGACGAGTTGCTGCCGGCCGTGCGCAGCGGCATCGCGCACCTGACTGTGGTCGGGGAAGAGTCCGAGGCGGCGTACAACCGCGTGCTGGTGGCTGATCTTGGCGTCGGACGCACCACGCCGGCAGCCTTGGCCCTCGCCGACGCGGCGGCGCTGGTGGCCGACGGCGTCGATGTCCGGCTGGGCGTCCGCGTCCGCCGCGTGGACCGTGCCCGGCAGCGGGTCTTGCTGGGCGACGGCACCTCCCCCGGCTACGACCGGCTCGTCTTCGCCACGGGTTCGCGCCCTGTCATCCCCAACCTCACCGGGCTCAACCCGGACCCGGCCGCGCCGGTGCTGCCGCCGGGCGTGACCGCCCTGCGGGATCTCCGCGACGCGGCCGTGCTCCACGCTGCGGTGGCGGGCGGCAAGCGCGTGGTGGTCCTGGGCGGCGGTGTGCTGGGTCTGGAGACGGCCCTCGCCGCGGCCGAGGAAGGCGCCACCGGGACCGTGGTGCACAACGGCCCCCATCCCCTGGGCCGGAACATCGACCGCGGCGGCGGCTCCGTGCTCGCGGCCTCCTTGCGGAATTGCGGCGTGCGGGTGGCCGGCAACGCCCGCTCTGTCGGCGTGGAACACAACGCGCCCGACGGCGGCTTCTCGGCCCTGCTGCTCGATGACGGTTCCGCGATCGACGGCGACCTCCTGGTGCTCTCCTGCGGCGTCCGGCCGCGGACCGAACTGGCGGAAGGCTGCGGTCTCTCCACCGCCGCCGGGATCCTGGTGGACCACAAGCTCCGCGCCCACCACGAGCCCCACATCTTTGCGATCGGCGACTGCGCCGAGGTCCGCTGCCCGGACCCCGAGTGCGTTCAGTGCCGGACCTCGCGCGGCCCGTCGGGGCTGGTGGGGCCGGGCTGGCGGCAGGCCGAATGGCTCGCCGACTATCTGACCCTGTTGGCATCCGGCGCCGACGCGGAGGCCGAGGCACTAACCTCCCTTCCCGCGGAACTGCCGGGCGTGATCGTGCTCAAGGCCCGCGGCATGAACATGGCCGTGGCCGGGGTTGTTGCCGCAGACCCGTGGGACGAGGAAGCCCTGACCGCCGGGGCCGTGAACGGCCGGGCCAGGCTGCAGATCGCCCAGTGGGCCGATCCCGAGCACGGCCGCTACGTCAAGATGACCACCCGTGCCGGTGTCCTCGAAGGCCTCGTGTCCGTCGGCATGCCCCGCACCTCGGCCGAGCTGGTGCAGCTGTTCGAGCGCGGCGCCGAACTCCCTGCGGACAGGTCACTGCTGCTGCGCCTGGACGGACCGGACCAGGCCGCCAGGGCGGGCTCCGTGGACCCTTCCCGGACGGTCTGCCGGTGCGCCGGCGTCAGCGGGACGGCCATTGCTTCTGCTGTTACCGAGGGTTGCGGGACGGTGCCCGAGGTATCCGCGGCCACCCGTGCCGGCACCGGCTGCGGCGGGTGCCACGACGACATCAAGGGGATCATTGAGACCCACTTTCAGGGCGCGGTTGCCTAGGCAGGAGTCCGGACGCCGAACAAGGCGGAGGCACACGTCAGAAACGGTGCCGCGACGCACCGCTGAGCCGGGCCATGGTTCCGACGCCCCGGAGGTGGAATACCCTTCTTCGTCGGACACCGGCGCGGCCGCTCACCCTTTGCGGCGCCCAGCCGCCCCGGACTGTTTTACTGCGCTGTGTTGTCGAACATCGCCTGCCACTGGGCATGCTCGCGGCCCGCGTCCAGCCGGCGGTTAGCAGTCCACCTGGGCAGATATTCGGGCGAGGGCAGCTCCCGGGCAGGCTTGGGCTTGGAACTAGACTCAGGCCGGGTCCGCACAGGCCTGGCCGCGGGCCGGGTCGTGACAAATCTGGCCGCAGGCCGGGCCTGGACGGGCTTCCGGGGGTAGTTCGGCTTCGGACCGGCCAGCGTCCAGTTGACCACGGCTCGCATGATGAGCACGAGCACCCACAGGCCAATCCCCGCCAAGATGTATTGCCAAAACACCACCAGTAACAAGATGGCCAAGAGTACAAAAATAAACATGGCGACATTATGCCTATGCGGAACGCTTGGAGGTAGGGGCCTTCCTCCCTGATCGCCGGCATGGGAGATGTCGTCCGTATGGTTCTCCCCGTCGTAAGGATGCAGGAACTGAGTCGGAGTGCCGGTCCATCCGCGGGCGGCAGACCCTGAACTGCGTTAGGTCAGTTCCCGGACGGTTTTCCACTGGCTGATCCCTGCAGCCGCTGCAGGTTTTGTTCGTCGGCGTCTCCGACCCGCAGGGCACTGGCCGGAGCCGGGCCCAGAACTGGCGGCAAAGCGGGGCCCTGTCGTTGAATCCGCCCACCGCGTCTGGTGAGCACCGCCGTCGCCACTCCTCCCAGCAAGAGCAGTCCGCCAGCCACTTCCGTAGCCGAGGGCACCTCCTGCAGGGCCAGCCACGCGGCGCTCATCCCCACGACCGGCACTAGCAGCGTAAAAGGGACCACGGCCGACGGCGAGTATTTCGCGAGCAGCCGGTTCCAGATCCCGTAGCCCACCAGTGAAGCGAAAACCGCAGTGTAGAGCGCGCTCAGGACAGTGGCGGGTTGGAGGTCTCCGATCGTTGCGGTGATGGCATCGGGACCATCGATGATCAGTGAAAGTCCGGCGAGCGGGAGCGGGACCACCGCACCGGACCAGACCACCAGCCCAAGCCCCGACGCCGCCTTGGCTTTGCGCGCAACCACGTTCCCCACAGCCCAGGAAAGCGCCGCGGCCAGCACAATGACGAAAGGAAGTAGCGGGGCAACGGCGCTGCGGCCCACCGCCACTACCGCCAGGCCGGCGACGCCAAGTACGACGCCGGCCAACTGACGCCCGCTGGGCCGCTCGCCAAGGAACACGGCGGCCAACAGAACCGTAAGCAGAACCTGCGCCTGGAGTACCAGGGAGGCCAGACCAGCCGGCATGCCCAGCGCCATGGCCAGGTACAGCAGCCCGAACTGGCCGGCGCTCATGAAGAGTCCGACGCCGACAATTGCTGCCCAGCTGACCTCAGGCTTGCGCACGAAGAAGATCCAGGGGAAGACCACCAGGACAAACCGCATGGCCACGAACAGCAACGGCGGAACGTCGCGTCCGTTGCTGTGGAGGCCCAAGTCGATGGCCACGAAGTTTAGGCCCCACAAGACAGCGACGAGGGTGGCAAGCAAGGAATGGCGAAGGTTCACGCTCCCCACCCTGACAGAGAGGAGCATGAAGCACCAGCGTTGATTCATACCGGATAGCATGTACGTTTGCTTCATGATAGACATCGGAGCGCTCCGTGCGCTGGCAGCGATTGAGCACCATGGTTCCGTCATTGCAGCATCAGAGGTGATGGGCTTCAGCCCGTCGGCGGTATCGCAGCAGATCAAGAAGCTGGAAAAGCAGACCGGCTTCTCGGTCCTGGAGCGGCATGGCCGAGGGGTGCTGCTGACGGAACGCGGACTTGCCCTGGCCGCTTATGGGCGCCGCATTCTCGCCGAACTGGAAGAACTCCAGTCCACGCTCCTGGCCGATCCCGCCAAACCGTATGGCCGCCTAAGGGTGGTGTCCTTCTCCACCGCGTGCCGGGGGCTGGTGGGGCCGATGCTGGGCATGCTCTCTTCCTCCGGAACCGATCTGGACGTCACTGTGCTGGCTGAGGACCCACGTGAAGCGGTGGCACGCGTAGCCGGCGGCGAAGCTGACCTCGGCATCGTCCACGACTGGAACTCCGTCCCGCTTGTGATCCCTGAGCATGTGGTGCTCGAGTGGCTTTGCGATGACATCGCGGATCTGCTGGTTCACCGCAACCATCCCCTGGCAGGAAGGGCGGAGGTGGAAGCCGCCGATATGGTTGATGAGCGCTGGATCAGCACCCCGCACGGCGCCATCTGCAACGAGGCCCTGTTGCGGATTTTTGCCGATCTGGGTCGAGTCCCGGATATCCAGGTCTACGATCCGGACTTCGCAACCCACATCGCGCTGGTGGAGCAAGGGGCCGTGGTGGCGCTCGTGCCTCGTCTCGGCAGGCCAGCACTGCCCGCGGATGTGGTCACTGTACCGGTCCATCCCGTGCCGGCTCGTCATGTGGGGATCGTGCACCGCAAGACCATGACCGAAAGCCCGGGCATTCAGCACCTTGCCGGCCTCCTGCGCAAGATTGCAGGCCCAGCTGCAAGCTAGAGCCATGTTTTCCCATGCTGCCGGCTGTTTGATCGCCCGCTCGCGCCCAGCCTATGCGACGGACTGATCCTGCTCTGGGGGTGAGAATTCGAGAACCCCCAAGCCAACGGGAAGTGGGCCTTTCTCCCCTTGGCACGGCAGCCGTGGTGTGGATGGAATGATCGTAGGCTCCGTTCGTCAGCAGGAGGCATCCCATGAACGTTCCGATTATTCTGGCGCTTGCCGCGATCGTTGTGTTCGCCGTCGTCGTGGTCATGACGCGAGACAAGGATCCGCAGCTGCGGGCCGCAGTGCTGCTCCGGACCGGGGCGGCCATCATGGCGGTCTTCACGGTCCTCGCGGGAATCGTCATTGTTGGCGACTCGCTGCAGAACCCCGGCGGAACGGCCGCGATGCTGATTACCCTGGCCTGGGTGGTGCCGATGCTCATCCTCGCGGTCGCGGCGTGGTTCTGGCCGGCTCCTACCGCTCCCCTGCTGCTCGCACTGTCTTCCGCCTTCATCGCCGCCTGCGTGTGGTTGGCCTTCGACCCCGCGGCCCTGCGCAGCTTCGTCAGCGAAAACGGACCCCTCATTGCCGTCAGCGTCGTCGCGCTTGCCTTCCCGGCCGCCGTACTCGGCCTGAAGCGGACCGTGCTGGCCGGCTGGCTGCTCGTAGCCCTCGGCGTGCTGCCGCTCGTGATCACGGTCATCGCAAGGTCTGGCCCGGTCGGATCGATCGTCGCTGCCAGCGTGATCCCCCTGATCGCGGGAATCAGCTACCTCCTCTCCGACCGGATGGCCCACGGGCGCACAGCATCCGGGAAGCAACAGGCAACCACCGCCTGAAAACGTCCGGTTACCCGGCCGCGTAACGCGAATCGGGCCGGAAACAAACGGCGGGTAGCATCGGGGGCATGGACGCCGACGACGACGACATCACCGAAGAACTGCTGGCCGACGCCGGGAAACTCACCGGGCTGAGCCTGGAACTGCTGGGGCTCGATCCGCACCCGGACGACATGACGGCGGAGCAGCGGCTCCAGTTTGATCCCGAGGACCTGGCCGAGATGGCCGCCGTCTCTCCGGTCGACCGTCACATAGCCGTGCGCCAGACACGCCTGCTGGCCGGACTCCTGTGGAACTCCTCCAGCATCCTGATCGACCAGTTGTTCCGCGACCTCGGAACGCTCAGCACGCTGGACGGTATCACGCCGGCCGACATCGCCGGGACCTCGGTCCTGTCCTCGCTGCCGCCGCAGTTCGCGGCCAGCTACGACGCGAAATTCACCCAGAAGTTCGTTGTGGTCGCGGCAGACGTCACAGCGTCCCTGGTCCGGGGCTGGACCGCCCCCGGATGCCTTGCAGCGGAGCTTGCCGTCCGTTGCCTGCTCGATCAGGCGGAAATCACCGAGGAAATCTACGAACTGGACCTTCCGGAGGACTGGCGGGCCGACGTCGAGGAAGTTCTGTTGGAGGATGCCGACAGCGAAGCGCTGTACTCCGAGAACCTCGATGTTCTCGAGGACGACGCCGCAAGTCTGGGCTTCGAAGAGTGGTTCAAGCCCTTCGCCCCCGGCGACACGGTTCCGCCGTATGCCTACTCCTGAGCCCTATTTCTGAATCCTGCACGTCTGAATTCCGCACCTGAGCCTGCCCCTGACGCTCGGCCCTACTTCTGACTGCCCGGCTTGGCCATCCACGCCAGATAGTCTTCCGTGAAGCGCTGGACGCCATCCCACTCGGTGTAGACATAGTCACGGCTGGTGTCCGTATCCGGGGAGCCTTTGTCCTTGGCGATCTTCTTCATCAGGTGCCTCTTGATGAAGCCGTAATGGGTGTACAGCAACGCGCCGGCGAACAATCCGACGTGGGCGGGCCGCCACCCCGTGGTCTCCTCGAATTTCTCCACGTAACCCTCGGCGTGTTCCTGGTCTCCGTGGGCGGCCGTGCTGACGGACACCAGTGCGGAAGGCAAACGCTCGAGCTCGCCGCGGTTCTTCTTCACAAAGTCCGTGACATGCCCCTCGTGTTTGCCCATATGAACGGAAGCGGCCACGATGACGCCGTCGTAGCCGGCCGGGAGGGTGTCGCCGGCATGTTTGAGGTCCGCCGTCTCTGCCTGGTGCCCGTGCGCCCGGATCAGCTCGGCCATGTAGTCAGCAATCTGCGCTGTCTGTCCTTCAACGGTGCCATAGGGGATATAGACGTTGGCCATGAACCCATGATGTTCGCGGCCGGCAGTGGCGGGGTACGGCCGAAGGTCCCTGGGCCATTGCGGCACTTCCCTCCTCAAGGCCGTGCTCATGACGACCGTGCTCTTGACGACCGTGCTCTTGACGACGGCGGCCCGCCGACATGAGATTGACCCAGGCCCGGTCCGGTTCTTGTGCGACCGGCCGGTACACAGGCATCCACGACGAAAGGACACCACATGACCCTGCTCGACTCCGCCCACTGGGAGGGCAAGATCTACGTCAACGGCTGGCGGCCCGGCAGCGGCGGGACCGGCGACGCCGTCGAACCTGCAACGGGCGAGTCGTTGGGCCACTATGGCGTTGCCTCCGTGGAGGACGTCCGCGAGGCCGCCGCCGTGGCCGCGAAAGCGCAGAAGGAATGGGCCGCCCGTAATCCGGAGGACCGCGCCGCCGTGTTGCGCCGCGCGGGACAGCTCTGGGAGGAGCATGCTGCGGAAATTCAGGACTGGATCGTCAGGGAATCCGGTGGTATTCCGCCCAAGGCAGGGCTGGAAACCCATATCGCCGCCAACGAATGCTACGACGCCTCGGCCCTGCCTTCCCTCCCGGCCGGCGATGTGCTGACCTCGAACGAGAACCGCTGGTCCTTTGCCCGGCGCCGCCCCGTCGGCGTCGTCTCGGTGATCGCGCCCTTCAACTTTCCGCTCATCCTCTCCATCCGCGCCGTCGCCCCGGCGCTGGCACTCGGCAACGCCGTGCTGCTAAAGCCCGACCCGCGCACGGCGGTCTGTGGCGGCGTCACCCTGGTTCGGGTCTTCGAGGAGGCTGGCCTTCCCCCCGGCCTCCTGTCGCTCCTGCCCGGCGGCGCCGATATCGGCGCCGCCGTCGTCGAGGCGCCCGAGGTCCGCGTCGTTGCCTTCACGGGGTCGACGGCGGCGGGCCGCAAAGTGGGCGAGGCGGCCGGCAGGCTGCTCAAGCGTGCCCACCTGGAACTCGGCGGGAATAACGCCATGATCGTGCTGCCCGGCGTTGACCTCCCCAAGGCTGTTTCCGCCGCCGCGTTTGGCTCCTTCATGCACCAGGGGCAAATCTGCATGGCATCCGGCCGGCATATCGTGCACGCGGACATCTATGAGGAGTACGTCAGTGCCCTGGCGGAAAAGGCTCGGCATTTGCCGGTGGGCGACCCCAAGAGCGGAACGGTGGCACTCGGCCCGGTGATCGACGAGAAGCAGCTCCACCGGGTGGATACGATCGTCCAGGACGCGGTCCAGGGTGGAGCGCGGCTCGCAGCAGGCGGCAGCCATGACGGCCGCTTCTACCGGCCCACTGTGCTCGCCGACCTCGACCTCGCCAGCCCGGCGTGGAAGGACGAAATCTTCGGTCCCGTAGCCCCGGTGATGAAGTTCTCCACCGTGGACGAGGCTGTGGCTCTGGCCAACGACAACGAATACGGGCTCTCGATCGGGATTCTGGGCGACGTCGGCATGGCCATGACGATCGCCGACCGGCTCGACTCCGGCAAGGTCCACATCAACGAACAGACCGTGTCCGACGAGGCCAATTCGCCCTTTGGCGGGGTCAAGAACTCGGGCAACGGCTCGCGGATCGGCGGCCATCACGCCAACATGGAATCCTTCACGGAAATTCAGTGGCTGACCATGCGGCCGGACATCGCACCATACCCGTTCTAGGGCTCGAACACTCCTAGGGGTCGAATACGGACGAGCCGATCATGAAGATGCCGCGCTGCGGGATCCAGAAGTCGCCGAGCCTGTCTTGGACAGGAAGGGCCGCGGTGTGTCCCAGGCTGTGCCCTTTGAGGTGAGCCGTGCTTTCGCGGACAAACCACATCCGCCGCGGGCGCGCCCCAAAGCTTTGGCCGTTGGGCACTTTGCCCGTCAATCCGAGGTGCCCCGCCCCCAGCACCGGCCCGGCGATGGCCCCCATGACGCGCAGGAACGTCCGGCTCCGCCACAGCCGCTCCGGAACGGCGCCGGACACCGCGGACATGAGCCGGGTGACCGGGGTCGCCGCCAGCGTCAGGTCCCAGCTCAGGTCCACCCCGTCAGCGACCTCCACGCTGAAGGAGTAGTCGTCGCGCCATCGGATCGAGACCCCGCCCGTCGACGCCACTCCGAGGGCGCTGCCGAAGTAGCGGGGGCAGGAGGACCCGGGCCCAACGGTGCTGTGCATCGTCCAGACCCCGGCAGGGTCACGGATCCAGACAGAGTTGTACCCCGGGCCGACCGAGGAGGCCGGAAAATGCCGCAGGGCAAGGATGTAGCCGGAGCTGAACGGAACGCCCATCACGCCGTAGCCGGCAAAGCATTCCGCCGGGCCGGAGGGCAGCACGGGGTGCTGGTCCACGGAGTCAACAACAGTGCGGGGACTCTGCATGGCTACGGCCTCCGTTTGGTCACATATGACCTCGTGTCACATATGGACGTGGAGCCGCCGGGCTGCTTCGGAGATGGAGCCGCTCAGCGACGGGTACACGGTGAAAGTGCTGGCAATGTCGTCGACATGCAGTTTCTGCGTCACGGCGATCGAGATCGCGAAGATGAGCTCGGAGGCGTTCGGGCCCACCACCACCCCGCCAATGACGGTGCCGGAGCCCTTGCGGGCGAAGATCTTGATGAAGCCGTCGCGGTGGTTCCGCATCTTGGCGCGGGCGTTGCTGCGCAGGGACAGCTTGATGATGTCGCCCTGGTACTTGCCGGAGTCGATCTCGGCCTCGGACACGCCCACGGAGGCGATCTCGGGCGAGGTGAAGATGTTGGATGCCACCTGGTGCAGCTTGATCGGCATGACGGCGTCGCCCAGGAAGTGGGCCACGGCGATCCGGCCCTGCATCGCGGCCACCGAGGCCAGGGCCAGGACGCCGGTGCAGTCGCCCGCGGCGTAAATGTTCGGCGCCGTGGTGCGCGAGACGCCGTCGACCTTGATGTGGCCGCTCTCGGTGAGCGCGACGCCGGCTTCCTCCAGGCCGATGCCGGCGGTGTTCGGGATGGAACCGACGCAGACGAGGCAGTGGCTGCCGGTCACCTTGGAACCGTCGCCGAGGGTGACCACGACACCGTCCTCCGTGCGCTCCACGGTCTCGGCGCGGGCACGGGAGAGGACCTTGAGTCCGCGGCGTTCGAAGACACCCTCGAGGACCTCGGCGGCGTCGGTGTCCGAGCCCGGCAGCACGCGGTCGCGGCTGGAAATCAGGGTGACTTTGGAGCCCAGGCCGTTGTAGGCCGAGGCGAATTCTGCCCCCGTGACACCGGAACCCACCACGATGAGCTCTTCGGGGAGTTCGTCCATGTTGTAGATCTGGGCCCAGTTCAGGATGCGCTCACCGTCCGGACGCGCGGTGGGCAGCTCGCGCGGGTGGGCGCCGACCGCCAGCAGGATGGTGTCGGCTTCCACCGTCTCGGTGCCGTCGGCGGTCAGGACCTCGATGGTGTGGTTGTCCAGCAGCTTGCCGGAGCCGATCACGATGCGGACGTTCTGGTGTTCCAGCCCGGCCTGGATGTCCTCCGACTGCTTCCGCGCCAGGCGGAGCAGACGGTCGTTGATGTGCTTGAGGTCCGCGCGCATCGCCGGGGCAAAGTCGCCGCCGTCGACGTCGAACTTGACGCCCAGCTCGCCCGCCTCACCCATGCGGGTCATCAGGTCTGCCGTCGCGATCAGGGTTTTGGAGGGCACGACGTCGGTCAGCACCGCGGAGCCGCCGAGTCCCGCACGCTCGATGATGGTGACCTGGGCCCCCAGCGAGGCGGCGACCATGGCGGCTTCGTAGCCGCCGGGCCCTCCGCCGAGAATTGCGATGCGGGGTGAACTGAAGTCAGGGTGCGTAGTCACAATCAACCATTGTCCACCATCCGAACCTGAGCCACCAAGAATCCGTGCCGCGCGCAGAACCGGCCGGGCATGCTGGGCAGCAGGGCCGAGCCGCGATAACTTGTACCAGTGAGTTATACAGAATTCCTCAACACGGACCCTTTCGACGCCGCCCGCGACGCCGCCGCCTACATCGCCGAAGAGACGGGCGTCGATTCCCATGACGTCGCGCTGGTCCTCGGCTCGGGCTGGGGCGACGCCGCCGAGCTCATCGGCGAGACCACCGCCACCCTCTCCGCCTCGGAAATCCCCGGCTTCTCCGCACCGTCCGTGGTGGGGCACGTGGGCACCATCCGCTCGGTGCTGACCAAAGAGGGAAAGCGGGCCCTCGTCCTGGGCGCACGCACGCACTACTACGAGGGCAAGGGCGTCCGCTCCGTGGTTCACGGCGTGCGCACCGCCGCGGCCGCCGGCTGCAAGACCCTCGTGCTGACCAACGGCTGCGGCGGGCTCAACGAGAACTGGACGCCCGGTACGCCGGTGCTCATCAGCGACCACATCAACCTCACCGCCACCTCTCCGCTGGAAGGGGCAACGTTTGTGGACCTGACGGACCTGTACTCCTCCCGGATCCGCAGCCTGGCCCGTGAGGTGGACCCGTCCCTGGACGAGGGCGTCTACGCCCAGTTCACCGGCCCGCACTACGAGACCCCCGCCGAGGTGCAGTACGCCAAGCGGATCGGCGCCGATCTGGTGGGCATGTCCACGGCCCTGGAGGCCATTGCCGGGCGTCACGCCGGCATGGAGGCCTTCGGCATCTCGCTGGTGACCAACCTCGCCGCCGGGATCAGCCCCGTGCCGCTCAGCCACGGCGAGGTCCTTGAAGCTGGCCAGGCCGCCGGCCCGCGGATTTCCAAGCTGCTCGCGGAGATCATCGCCAAACTCTGAACCGGGGCCCTTAGCTAGGCCCTGATCTATGCCCTGGCCGGGGCCTCTTTTAAGCCCTGCCACAGTTCCTGGACTACCCCGCTGCGATCATTCCACAGCCAAGTAGTCCAGGATCTTTTCCTTGTCGGACGGGAACCGCCGCTCGATCGAGTCTGCGATCCCGGCGATGCTCTGGCGCGCCAGCGCCTGCCGCCACGCGAGTTCGGCCTGGCGCATCGTCTGGGAAATGAGGCACGTCCGCGCAAAATTCTCCTGCCGGTCCGGCTCGGGGACATTCCCGAGGATCGCCTCACACCGGAAGGCGGCCTCCTGGCCCTCCAGCGCCAGCACGATGTCCAGCACCGTGATGCTTTCCGGCCTGCGCGCCAAGAGAAATCCGCCGCGGGGCCCGGAGACGGATTCCAGCACACCGGCCCGGACCAGCGACTGAAACTGCTTGTTAAGGTAGGCGGCCGGGAGTTTGTAGAACTCGGCCAGCCGGGCGCTATTCACTGGTTCGCCGGGCGGTGTCCATGCCATGTTGACGCAACTGTGCACGGCCCATTCCACGCCACGGCCCATCTTCATATTCCAGACGCTACGTGTCCGGAAATTTGGGTGTCAAGGTCCCGCTGGAAGCTTTGAGATGGAACTGAAACCCTAACTCTCGATTCTCCGGGCAGGTATCGCCCGCGATTGGCGATAGTTTGGTTCCTATGACGTCTTCTGATGCCGACCTCGCCCGACTCCTGAGCGATGCCCGCGACTGGGCCACCCAGGACCCGGACCCCGCCACCGCCGCCACCCTGGCTGAGCTGATCCGCCTCACCGATGGCGGCGTCGCCGCGGCCCGCCAGGAGTTGGCCGACAGCTTCAGCGGCACCCTCCAGTTCGGCACCGCCGGACTGCGGGCGGCCCTCGGCCCGGGACCGAACCGGATGAACCGCCTGGTGGTCCGCCGCGCCGCCGCCGGCTTCACGGCGTTCCTCACGAACGCCGTCCAGCAGGCCTCCCCCGGCACCCGGCCGCGCGCCGTCGTCGGTTACGACGCCCGCTACAACTCCGATATTTTCGCCGAAGAAACCGCCGCGATCCTTACCGCTGCCGGTGTTGAAACCTTTTTGATGCCGTCGGCGCTGCCCACCCCGCTGCTCGCGTACGCGGTGCGGGCGCTGGACTGCGACGGCGGCGTCATGGTCACAGCCAGCCACAACCCGCCGCAGGACAACGGGTACAAGGTGTACCTCGGCCGTCACGCGGTTGAGGAAAGCGGCCGCGGCGCCCAGATCGTGGAACCCTACGATGCCCTGATAGCGGCGAAGATCGCTGCCGTCGGCGCCCTGGACTCGATCGAACTGGCCACCGACGGGTGGACGGTGCTGGAGCCCTCGATCGCCACCGAATACCAGGACGCCGTCGCGGCCCTGGCGGTTCCGCAGCACTTCCCGGCCCGCCGGCTGAAGATCGTCCTGACCCCCATGCACGGCGTGGGCGGGGAAACGGCTGTGGCTGTGCTGAACGCCGCCGGCTTCGCCGACGTCACGCTCGTCGCGGAACAGGCGCAGCCGGATCCTGACTTCCCCACGGTGAACTTCCCCAACCCGGAAGAGCCCGGCGCGCTGGATCTGGCGCTCGAGGCGGCGACGCGCGAGGGCGCCGACATCGTGATCGCCAACGATCCCGACGCCGACCGGGCAGCCGTGGCGGCGAAGGACCCGGCCACCGGCGCGTGGCGCATGCTGCGCGGCGATGAGGTGGGCGCCCTGCTCGGTGCCCACATCGTGGCGCGTCAGGCGGCCGGCGGCGAGCCTGCGGGCGGCGTGTTCGCCAACTCGATTGTGTCTTCCCGCTTGCTGGCGCGGATCGCGGCCGCCGCGGGTTACGCCCACGAGGAAACCCTAACCGGTTTCAAGTGGATTGCCCGCGTGCCGGGGCTGGTCTACGGCTACGAGGAGGCGCTGGGCTATTGCGTCGCCCCGTCGCTGGTGCGCGACAAGGACGGCATCTCCGCGGCGGTGTTGATCGCCGAACTCGCGGCGGCTGCTAAGGCCGATGGCAAAACCATCTTCGACACCCTGGACGAGCTCTACCTGGTGCACGGGTTGCACGCGAGCGACCAGCTCAGCATCCGGGTGGCGGACCTCGGCCTGCTGGCCGCGATGATGAACCGGCTGCGGGTCAGCCCGCCGGAATCGTTCGGCGGCTCCGGCGTCGAGGCCGTCACGGACCTGGCCGTGGGCACCGAGGAACTCCCGCCCACTGAGGGCCTGCTGTACCTGACGAGGGACCTCAGCCGCGTCATCATCCGTCCCAGCGGCACGGAACCGAAGCTCAAGTGCTACCTGGAGGTCATCCGCAGCGTCGGTTCGGCCGCCGAACTTCCGGCAGCCCGGGACGAGGCCCGCGCCGCGCTGGACAGCGTCCTGGCGGACGTCCGCGAGGCGCTGGGCCTCTAGAGCCCTACCTCAATGTACCCGCCCACAATCCGGGTACCGAAGGTGGCGAGCCGGAGTTCCGGGTTGCCGAGGCACTCCCCCGTAGCGAGGTCGTAGACCTCCTTGTGCAACGGCGAAGCCACCGTGGGGCGGTCCCCGCGGGATCCGGTGATGCCGCGTGCCATGACGTTCGCACCGGTGGCCGGGTCTTCCTGCGCCACTGCGAAAACCTCACCGGACACGGTGCGGAACAGGGCAACCTGGCGGCCCGCAATCAGTGCCGCCTCGCCCCACGCGGGTTCCAGGGCCGTCACGGCGCACACCCGGTGCCAGCCGGCTGCAGATCCAAAAGCCTGATCCTCAAACTCGAGTGTTGCGGTTTCAAGTACGGCGGTCATCCCGGCCCCTCTCTGATACATCCCTTACGGGCACAACCGCTGCTGCGGCCACATGTTCAAGCTAGGCCCGCGGTGTTTCATCCGGACGCGACGGATGTGTCCGGCGCGTAAAAGAGAGCTCACGCGGCCGGAAATGCTTTCGTGATGCAGAAGTTAAGATCACGAAACATAAGGGAAACTGAAGCGAAATTCCCTTTGCCTAGTCTGGGACGACAAGCTGTAGAGCACCGTCTGCGGCCCATGCGAAAGGCCCACCGTGACCGGACACCCCTCAAGCCACCCGAACCAGGGCGCAGCCAGCGCCGCCCCGCGCCGTATTGTGGTGGCCGGCGGCGGCCCCGCAGCGCACCGTTTCGCAGATGCGATGCACGCCCGAGGACTCGATGGCTGGCACGTTACAGTCCTCACCGAGGAAGCCCACCTCCCGTACGACCGCGTAGCGCTGAGCAAGGCACTCACCGACAGCGACGTCGACCTCACCCTGGGCAGCGCTTCCATGTGGGACCACACGGCCCTGAATCTGAAGACCGGCGAGCGCGTCATCAGCATCGACGCCGCCGACAAGACGGTGAAGACCGCGGCTGGAACCGTCTATCCGTATGACGAGCTCGTGGTCGCGACGGGCTCGGACGCGGCCCGCCTGCCCATCCCGGGCTCCGAACTCACCCACGTGTACCGCACCCTTGACGACGTCTGGGCCATCAACAAGGCGATCGCAGACCTCACCGGGAAGCTTGGCCGCAAGGTCAACGCGGTCACCATCGGCGGCGGTCTGCTGGGCCTGGAATCAGCGGCCGGCACCGAACAGCTCGGCGCCACCCCGATCGTCATTAACGGCTCGCCGTGGCTCATGAACACCCAACTGGACGAAGGTGCCGGACAGTCGCTCGGCCGGCTCATCGAGGCCAAGGGCTTCACCGTCCACGGCGGGGTGTTCCCCTCCGAGGTCCTCTCCGACGACGACGGCCAGGTCACGGGCGTCCTTATGGCCGACGGCCGGATCATCGACGCCGACATCGTGATCGTTGCGATCGGCGTGCGGCCCCGCGATGAGCTGTTCCGGGCCGCAGAGGGCCCGGACGGGCAAAAGGG
The DNA here is from genome assembly GCF_056396305.1 of Arthrobacter sp. 05T420. NCBI lineage: Bacteria > Bacillati > Actinomycetota > Actinomycetes > Micrococcales > Micrococcaceae > Arthrobacter > Arthrobacter sp. 05T420. Next base: position 24,327 of record NZ_JBFTLG010000005.1, read on the forward strand.
AGTGCAGCAGTTCCAGCTGGGCCCGCGCGGCGGCGTCGTCATCTCCGACGACTGCTCCACAGAGGTTCCCGGCATCTGGGCAATCGGGGAGGTCGCCAACTTCGGCGGCATGTGCCTGGGCCTCGTTGCCCCGGCCAACACAATGGCCGAAATCGTCGCGGACCGGCTGCACGGCGGGAGCGCAACCTTCCCCGGCTTCGACACGGCCACCAAGCTCAAGCTCTCCGGCGTCGACGTCGCCAGCTTCGGCGACGCCTTCGCCCGCACGGAACACGCGCTCGAAATCGTCTATGCCGACCCCGCCCGCGGCGTCTACCAAAAGATCGTCACCACGGACGACGCCAAGACCCTACTCGGCGGGATCTTCGTTGGCGACGCCTCGCCCTACACGTCCCTGCGCCCCATGCTGGGCCGCGAACTGGCCGCCGAGCCCGGCGCATACCTCACCGCGGCCGGCGGCGGCGACGCCCCGGAGACCGAACTGCCGGACGACGCCATCCTGTGTTCCTGCAACAACGTCTCCGCGGGAACCATCCGCGACGCGGTCAACGGCTGCGGCGCCTGCGACGGCAACGCGCCGGTCCAGGAACTCGGCGAGCTGAAGGGCTGCACCCGCGCCGGAACCAGCTGTGGCTCCTGCGTGCCGATGCTCAAGAAGCTGCTAGAGACCGAGCTGACCAAGTCCGGCGTCGAGGTCTCCAGGGCACTCTGCGAACACATCGAGCTCTCCCGCCAGGAACTCTTCGACGCCATCCGGGTCCTGGAACTGACTTCCTTCGAGGAGATCATGGCCAAGTACGGCACAGGGGCCGGCTGCGATATCTGCAAGCCGACCATCGCCAACATCCTGGCCAGCCAGAACAGCGCCTACGTCCTGGACGCCGGCCGCGGCACGCTGCAGGACACCAACGACCGCGCCCTGGCCAACATGCAGAAGGACGGCACCTACTCGGTGGTTCCGCGGATCGCCGGCGGCGAGATCACCCCGAAGAAGCTCGGCGTGATCGCCGCGGTCGCCGAACAGTACGGCCTATACACCAAGATCACCGGCGGCCAGCGGATCGACATGTTCGGCGCTCGGCTGGAGCAGCTCCCGGAAATCTGGAAGCTGCTGGTGGATGCCGGCTTCGAATCCGGCCAGGCCTACGGCAAGAGCCTGCGCACGGTGAAGTCCTGCGTCGGCTCCACGTGGTGCCGCTTCGGGGTCCAGGACTCGGTGGCCATGGCCATCGCGCTTGAGCTGCGCTACCGCGGCCTGCGCAGCCCGCACAAGCTGAAGATGGGTGTCTCCGGCTGCGCCCGCGAATGTGCGGAGGCCCGGGGCAAGGACGTCGGCGTCATCGCCACCGCGGACGGCTGGAACCTGTACGTCGGCGGCAACGGCGGGGCCACCCCGGCGCACGCCCAGCTGCTGGCAAAGGATCTCGACGACGAAACCCTGATCAGGTACATCGACCGCTACTTTATGTACTACATCCGCACCGCCGACCGTCTGCAGCGCACCGCGCGCTGGCAGGAAGAGCTCGACGGCGGCATCAAGCACGTCGAGGACGTGGTGGTGCACGACACCCTGGGCATCGCCGAGGACCTTGAGGCGGCCATGGCCAAACATGTTGACACCTACGTCGACGAATGGGCCGACACCCTGAAGGATCCAGAGCGCCTCCGCCGCTTCCGCTCCTTCGTCAACGCCCCGGACCAGAAGGACGATTCCATCACCTTCGTCTCCGACGAGCGTGGCCAGATGCGCCCCGCCACGGCAGAAGAAAAGGCACTGGCCGGCCAGCAGCCAGTCCTGATCGGCGCTTCCATCCCGGTCCGTGCCACCACCCCGGGACAGCCTGACGAGAACGAGGTATAGCCATGCAGCTCACCATTGACCTCACCGGACGCGAAGTCCTGGTCACCGGCGGGGACCACGCCGCGCGGCAGGCCGTGCGGCGCTACGAGGCGGCCGGCGCCATCGTGTTCCGCCTCAGCTCCCCTCAGGGCGAACGCATTGACGGCCCGCTGCCCGAGCGCCCGTTCCTGGTGGCGGCCGTTGACGACGGCCAGCCCGGTTGGGGGGCCCTGCTGGGCCGGTGCCATGCCGCCGGCATTCCGGTGGCGGCCGAGCCAGCGGCCGGCCCTGTGGGACACGTCACGCTGGTCGGCGGCGGCCCCGGCACGGCCGAGCTGCTCACCGTCGCCGCCGTGGCGGCGCTGCGGGATGCCGACGTCGTCTTCTACGACCGGCTCGCCCCGTACCAGGACCTGCCGTCCCTGACCTCGGCCGAGCTGGTGGATGTGGGCAAGAAGCCCGGCCACCACAAGGTCAGCCAGGCCGACATCGAAAAGCTTATGGTGGAAAGCGCGCTGGCCGGCAACAACGTGGTCCGCCTCAAGGGCGGGGACCCCTATGTGTTCGGCCGCGGCGGCGAGGAAGTCGCGTCCTGCGTCGCGGCCGGTGTTCCGGTCCGCGTCATCTCCGGCGTGACCAGCGCCATCTCGGTTCCGGCCGCCGCCGGCATCCCGGTCACGCACCGCGAAGTCAGCCACATGTTCACTGTTGTTTCCGGCCATGCGCCGCTGACCGAGAACGAATTGACGCACCTTTCCGGGCTCGGCGGAACTACTGTGGTCCTGATGGGCATCGGCACCCTGCACCACCTCGCGGCCGGGCTCCGCCGGGCCGGGATGCGGGCCGATATGCCGATGGCCGTCGTCGAACGCGGCTACCGCCCCGGCCAGCGCACCACGATCGCCGAGCTGGGCACCATCACCTCCGCGGCCGCCGGCTGCAGCAACCCCGCTGTCCTGGTGATCGGGGAGGTTGTCCGGGTGGCCGAGGCCAACCGGGGCTGTGCCGAAGCCACCGCAGAGCTCGACCGACTGGCCGCATCACTGATGGAGGCGTAAGGATTCCCATGAGCGTATTGAATGCCGCCGCCGCAACCTTCCCGGAACCCGGCGCACCCTTAACTCCGTTGATCCCCGCACCGTCCGGAGCACCCGCGCCGGACATTGCGGAGGACGCGACCGAACGGGACCTTCCCTTGGACGGCTTCCGGATCGGTGTCACCTCGCACCGCCGCTCGCAGGACCTCATCGAGGCCCTCGAGCGCCGCGGTGCTGAGGTGCTTCACGCCCCGGCCCTGAAGATCGCCCCGGTCCGGGAGGACGAGAGCCTGATCGAGGACACCCGGGCGATCATCGCCGCCCGGCCCGATCTTTGCATCGCCACCACCGCCTACGGCATGCGCCGCTGGTGCGAGGCCGCGGACACGTTCGGCATCGGCGACCAGCTGCTCGAGACCCTGTCCGCCACCCGGATGTTCGTCCGCGGGCCCAAAGCACGCGGCGCCGTGCGTGCGGCCGGGCTTGCCGACGTCGGCATCAGCAGCGACGAGACCACGGCCACGCTCGTGGACATGCTCCTTGCCGAGGGTGTGCGGGGCAAGACAGTCGCGGTGCAGCTACACGGCTACACCGATGTCCGCCAGCTTGAGCGCCTGCGCATGTCCGGCGCCACCGTCCTGACCGTCACCCCGTACCGCTGGGTGAAGCCCGACGGCGCCGACCGGCTGCCCAAGCTCATCGAAGCCGCGTGCAGCGGCAACCTGGATGTCCTGACCTTCACGAGCGCCCCCGCCGTGGACGCCATGTGGAGCACGGCGCACGAGATGGGCGTCTACAAACAGCTTGTGGAGAGCCTGAAGACTACTGTGGCGACCGCCGTCGTCGGGCCCATCACCGCTCAGCCGCTGCTGGACGCCGGGCTGCACCCACTGATCCCGGAACGCTTCCGGATGGGCGCCCTGATCCGGCTGGTCTGCGAGCACCTGGCGCTCAACCACGTCCGCCGGCTCGATACCGCTTCCGGCAGCATTGAGCTGCGCGGCCGCTCGCTGCGGATCAACGGCGAGGCGGTCGACATGGCACCGGCACCCCTACTGCTGCTGCGCGCGCTCATCGGCGCCGGCGGGGCCGTGCTGTCCCGCGAAGCGCTCTCGGACCTCCTGGAACTGCGCGGCTCCGTGCATGCCCTGGACATGACCGTCAGCCGGCTGCGGTCCGCGCTGCCGGACACCCGCCTGGTGGAAACCGTGGTGAAGCGCGGCTACCGGATCCGGGTGTAACTCAACGCGGGGTCACTTAGCGCCCATCCCACAGCCCCTGATGGGCGCTAAGTGACCCCGCGTTGCTTTGATGTGGCCGGCCGCCGCGGAGGTGTGACGCACGACATTACCAGCCGGTAAATACTGGCGAACAGGCAGGGCAAACGCGGCAACACCCGGGAAACACCCCGGAAAAATCGGACGCCTACGCTGGGGTTCATCAAGCACACCGGCCACACGATGGCCACCCAGCGAAAGGGCCTGAACATGTCCGCTCCGGCATTGTCTCCCACCTCCGGCACGTCCCCCTCGGCGGAAGCCGCTCCCGGCACCGCCTCTCCGACGACAGTCACAACGGCCGCCCGGCCCAGGATCGTCATCGCCGGCGCCGGTACGGCCGCCCAGGCCCTCGTCCGGCAGCTCACCCGGACCCCGTTTGCCGGCGCCATCACGGTCCTCAGCAACCGGGACGACGCCCCGGAGGAATTGCTGGAACTCGCCGTCCTGCCCCAGGTGTCCGTCCGTTTTGGCCAGCCGGCCAGCTACATCGACGCGGAAAACCGCCGCGTGACCACCGCCGACGGCATGGAATTCGACTACGACGAGCTCGTCATCGCCACCGGTTCGGCCCCCGCCGAGGCACCGGTGGAAGGGGCCGCGCGGTGCCTGAGCTATTCCACGATCGACGACGCCGCCCGGCTGGGCGAGGCCGTCAAGGACGTCACCCGGGTCCTGGGCCGGCGTCCGCTGGGCATCCTGGTCGGCACGGGCTCCGCCGCCGGCCAGGCCGAGGCAGTGCTCCGTGCCCGCGGCGTCCGCCCCGTCCGCACCACCGTCCGCCCCGCCGCCGTCGTACCCACCATCGCCGGGTCCGTCCTGCCGGCGTCCGGCATCGTCTTCGAGGACGGGTCCAGCATGAACGGGGACCTCGTGATCCTGGCCGAGGAGCGCATCGCCCGCGACGAACTGGCCGCCACGGCCGGGCTGACCACCGCGCCGCGGGGCGGGATTGTCATCGGCCAGGACTTCCGCACCTCCGTGCCGGGCATCTGGGCGATCGGTGACGCCGCAGCCTACGACGGCGTCCGGCTGGGACTGCTCGTGGCCTCCGGTTCGGCCGCGTCGGTGTGTGCTTCCCAGCTGCTTCAAGCCACGATGGCCCGGCCCCTGGCGGTCGCGGCCTGAGCGTGCGGGGGCGGCCCGGCTGGGCATCCACACGGCATGTTCCTATGGCAAGATGGTTCCCTGATAAGCCGCGCACCATGCGGCGCCGCCAGGGCCCGCAGGCCCACAAGGCCCGGGAAGGGACCGCCGCGTCCCAGGCCCGCCACGAAAGGGACCACCATGAGCCACGACGCCGCCACCGCGGGCACGCCCAACATCGCCTCCTACATCGACCACACGCTGCTCAAGCCGGAGGCCAGCGAGGCGGAGATCCTCAAAGTGTGCGCCGAGGCGTCCGAATACCACTTCAAGTCGGTCTGCGTGAACCCCGTATGGGTCAAGACCGTCAAGAAGGCGCTCAAGGGCTCCGGCGTCCTGACGTGCTCCGTGGTCGGGTTCCCGCTGGGCGCCACGCCGAGCGACGTCAAGGCCTTCGAGGCCCGCGGCGCGGTCCTGGACGGTGCCGAAGAGGTGGACATGGTCATCAACATCGCCGCGGCCCGCGCCAATGACAAGGGCGCGCTGGTGGATGACATCGCCGCCGTCGCCGACGCCGTGCACGAAGGCGAGGCCATCTTGAAGGTCATCATCGAAACGGCCCTGCTAAGCGATGACCAGAAGGTGCTCGCCTGCGAGGCTGCGGTTGAAGCGGGGGCGGACTTCGTGAAGACCTCCACGGGCTTCAACGGCGGCGGTGCCACCGCCGAGGACGTCGCGCTCATGCGCCGCACCGTCGGTCCGGACCTTGGCGTCAAGGCCTCCGGCGGCGTGCGGTCCCTGGCCGACGCTCACGCTATGATTGCTGCAGGTGCAACACGTATTGGCGCCAGCTCCGGCATTGCGATCGTCAAGGGTGAACAGGGTTCGTCCGCGTACTGAGCCACGCCGGCAGTGCCCACAGTTTTGAGAGCCCCCCGGGGCCGAGGAGGAACGAATGTCCAGCAACACCACCCCGTCCCGGCGAGTCGAGAACAGCCTCGGATCCAGCATCGCCTTGTTCGTGCCGATGATGGTCCTGTTCCTCGGTGCAATCTACTCGCTGGCCTTCCTGACGCTGGAAAACGTCTGGCCGATGGCTGTCTGCCTGGTCCTCTTCGCCCTCTCGTTCTGGATCCCGCAGACCCTGCTGGGCCGTTCGGATTCGGCCGGCGAAAACTAGGCCTCTCGCTTTCTTGAATGACTGAGCTCCGGATATTCCGGAGCTTCAGTCATTTAAGAAACCCTCACATCTAAATGAGTGCGGCCTAGCCGGGCACCAGCGCAAACAGGCCCTTGACCAGCCCCGTGCCCAGCGCCAGGGCTGCCGGGAAGTGCGCTTTGGCCACGGCCAGGCCGGCGCCGAACATCCCCACCATCGCGTAGCCGCTCACCGGGATGAGGACGAACCATTCCCGCCGTGAGCCCGCCCTGCCCAACAGCGGGATGGAGAACGCCCCGTTGGCTCTCCAGATGTTCTTAAGCAGCGGCAGTTTCCGCAGGACCTTCGGCGGCTTGATCACCAGTGGCCAGAGCAGCGGCACTCCCCCGGTGGTGATCATGTCCCCCACAATGTGCACCAGCACCCCGGTGAGCATCGAGACCGGCAGCCAGGTCCACTGGTGCGGCGCAAACCACGTCACCACTCCTGCCATGAGCAGCCCGAAGATCCAGTTGCTGATCCAGCCGTACTTCGGAAAGAGTTTCAGTGCCTTCACCGCGATGTTGATCATGAACATGCACACCAGGCCGGCTCCGACGGACAGCAGCCCCCACTGGGTCTGCACCTGCCACTGCCCGGCGATCGTGGCCAGCAGCACGAAGAACGCCGCGCCCAGCACCGAATGCGTGCCCTGCCGGTGGCCCCCGCTGACGTTCTCGATCCCGCGCGCCACCAGGTTGGACACCGGCGGCAGCGCATGCGCCACGGTGCTGGCGCGGTGGTCCCAGTCGCAGACCAGCGCGGTCCCCGCCGTCGCCATGGCGCCGATCACGATTCCCGTGGGATCCAGCGGGTACCAGCCGAGCGCGTACGGGCCGGTTGAGGCAATAGCCACCCACGCCGCGGCTCCCGACGCGGCGTGATGTCCTCCCATCATTCGCTTATTTCACCGCCTGTGTGGCCGAGACAGCCGAGTCCGAGAATATGTTGCGGATGACGCCGTTGGCCCACTCGAGGATCTCGGCGTCCTGCAGGTCCCGGCCGCCGATCCTGGCGGTCTTGGGCTTGGGGACGAGCACGGCGTCCAGGGCCGGCTTCGCCTGCGCGCCGGGGTACATCCGGGTCAGTCGCATGAGCTTGGACTCCGGCAGTTGCGCCGGGGAGAACTTGATGAAGTTGCCCTGCAGCGCGACGTCGGACAGTCCGGCCTCGCGGGCGCCCACCCGGAACCGGGCAACGTCAATCAGGTTTGTGGCGGGCAGCGGCAGCTCGCCATAGCGGTCCACGAGCTCCGCGAGGACCTCATCGATCGCCTCGTAGGTGATGGCGCTGGCCAGTTTGCGGTAGGCCTCCAGGCGCAGCCGTTCGCCCGGCACGTAGTCGTGCGGCAGGTGCGCGTTGACCGGCAGTTCAATCTTCATCTCGGCGGCCTTCTCCTCGGCCTCGCCCCGGTACTCGGCCACGGCCTCGCCGACCAGCCGGATGTAGAGGTCAAAGCCGACGCCCTGGATGTGGCCGGACTGCTCGCCGCCCAGCAGGTTGCCGGCCCCGCGGATCTCCAGGTCCTTCATGGCCAGCTGCATGCCGGCGCCGAGCTCGTTGTGCGTCGCGACAGCCTTGAGCCGTTCCAGCGCCACCTCGCCGAGCGGCTTTTCCGAGGGGTAGAGGAAGTAGGCGTAGGCGCGTTCCCGGCCGCGGCCCACCCGTCCGCGCAGCTGGTGCAGCTGGGACAGTCCGTACTTGTCCGCGCCGTCCACGATCAGGGTGTTGGCGTTGGAGATGTCCAAGCCGGTCTCGATGATGGTGGTGCAGACCAGGACATCGAAGCGCTTTTCCCAGAAGTCCACGATGATCTGTTCCAGCCGGCTCTCGGACATCTGCCCGTGCGCCACCTCCACCCGAGCCTCCGGGACCAGTTCGCGGATCTTCGCCGCGGTGCGGTCGATCGTGGACACCCGGTTGTGGACGAAGAACACCTGGCCTTCGCGCATCAGCTCGCGGCGGATCGCGGCCGAGGTCTGCTTCTCCGTGTACGGGCCCACGTAGGTCAGCACGGGGTGCCGTTCCTCCGGCGGGGTGGCCAGCGTGGAGGTCTCGCGGATGCCGGTCAGGGACATTTCCAGGGTCCGCGGAATCGGGGTGGCGCTCATGGCCAGGACGTCCACGTTGGTGCGCATCTTCTTCAGCGCCTCCTTGTGTTCGACGCCGAAGCGCTGCTCCTCGTCCACGATCACCAGGCCGAGGTCCTTGAAGCCGAAGTCCTTTGACAGCAGCCGGTGCGTGCCGATCACCACGTCCACGGAGCCGCTCTTGACGCCGTCGGCGGTTTCCTTGGCCTCTTTGCCGCTTTGGAAGCGGGACAGCGGCTTGACCACCAGCGGGAAACCGGAAAACCGTTCGGTGAAGGTCTCGTAGTGCTGCTGGGCGAGCAGCGTCGTGGGCACCAGCACGGCCACCTGCTTGCCGTCCTGGACGGCCTTGAACGCGGCCCGGACCGCGATCTCGGTCTTGCCGTAGCCGACGTCACCGGAGATGAGCCGGTCCATCGGGATCTCGCGCTCCATGTCGGCCTTGACCTCGTTGATGGTGGTCAGCTGGTCCGGGGTCTCCACATACGGGAAGGCCTCCTCCAGTTCCCGCTGCCACGGGGTGTCCGGGCCGAAGGCGTAGCCGCGGGAGGCCATCCGGGCCGAGTACAGCCGGATCAGCTCGCCGGCGATCTCCTTGACCGCCCTGCGGGCCCTGGACTTGGTGCTCGCCCAGTCCGCGCCGCCCATCTTGCTCAGCGCCGGGGTGTCCCCGCCTACGTACCGGGTGACCTGGTCCAGCTGGTCGGTGGGCACAAAGAGCCGGTCCCCCGGGGCTCCGCGCTTGGACGGGGCATATTCCAGCACCAGGTATTCGCGCACCCCGTCGCCGCCCCCGGCCACCCGGCGCTGGATCAGCTCCACGAACCGACCGATGCCGTGCTGTTCGTGCACCACGGAATCCCCGGCCACCAGCTGCAGCGGGTCCACGGCGTTCCGCCGCTTGGACGGCATCCGGCGCATGTCCTTGGTGGAACCCGCGGAGGTGCGGCCCAAGAGGTCCGCCTCGGTGAGCAGCGCCAGCTTGAGCGGATCCAGGACAAATCCGCGGCCGACGGCGGCGGTGGTCACCTCGATCAGCCCGGCCTGCGGATCCGCCTCGAGGGTGTCCACCCGTGCGCAGGGAATGTCGTTGTCGTGGAAGAGTTCGGCGAGACGCTGCGCCGGGCCGGGGCCCTCGGTGACCACGACGATCCGCCACTGGTCCCGGACGCGGGAGCCGATGAAGTCCATCATCTCCGCCACGTCGCCCTGGTAGCCGCGGGGTTCCCGGGCATGCAGGTTCAGCACGTCGACGTCGGGCAGCAGCTCTTCGTCGCTGGCCAACGACGTGATGGACCACCAGGAAACGCCGTGCTCCAGGGCGGCAGTGCGGGTTTCCGTCAGCGAACGAAAGCTGGCCGAATGCAAAGCCTCGGACGCCGCGGAGCTCAAATCCAGCGGCGCCGTGCCGCCGTCGGACGCCGTGGACCAGGCGGCCTCAAGGAATTCCTCGTTGGTGGCGGCGAGGTCGTGGGCACGGGTGCGGACCTTCTCCGGCTCGATCACCACCGAGATGGAACCGGCCGGAAGCTGGTCCAGGAACGGCACCATGGCGTCCACCAGGACGGGGGCCAGCGATTCCATGCCCTCGACGGCGATGCCGCCGGCGATCTTCTCCAGCATGTCCGCGGCGGCCGGGAGCTGGGACTTCAGGGTGGCTGCGCGGGACATGACGGAGGGTGTGATCAGGATTTCGCGGCACGGCGGGGCGTGGAGTTCGGTGGGGTGGTGCAGGCCGGGCCCGGTCAGCGAGCGCTGGTCGGCGACGGCGAACCAGCGCATCTGGTCCACCTCGTCGCCGAAGAACTCGACCCGGATAGGGTGGTCCTCCGTGGGCGGGAAGACATCCAGCATGCCGCCGCGGACGGCGAACTCGCCGCGGCGCGTCACCATGTCCACCCGGGCGTAGGCGGCGTCGGCGAGGCTCTTGACGACGCTGCTGAAGGGGGCCTCCTGGCCGAGCTTCAGCGTCACAGGCACCAGTTCGCCCAGACCGGCGACGATTGGCTGGACGACGGCGCGCACGGGGGCCACCACGACGCGCAGCGCACCGGCGGTGGACGACTCGGGGTGTGCGAGCCGCCGCAGCACGGAAAGCCGCCGGCCCACGGTGTCCGAGCGCGGGGAGAGGCGCTCATGCGGCAGGGTCTCCCAGCTTGGGAACTCGGCCACGGCGTCGGCCGGCAGGAAGGCGCGCAGGGCCTCGGTCAGGTCCTCGGCCTCACGGCCAGTCGCGGTGACGGCCAGGACCACGGGCACCGGACGGACGGCGCCGTTTCCGGCAGCGCCGGTTTCGTTCGCCGCCTGCGTCGTGAGTCCGTCCGCCATTTCGGCGAGCAGCGCGGACCGCATTCCGGCCGGGGCGCTGATCTGGTAGTCCTCGCTGCGGGCGGCGAACCCGCGGGCGGCCTCGGCCTGGACCCGCGCGTAATTCCGGTCTTCGGCGAGGACACGGCGCAGACCGGTGAGAGAGGGGCCGTTGAGGCTCATAGCTGTTGCTCCTGATGTGATCACGGGGTGCAGGCAACACGAATAGCCGAAATTCGTGAGAATCCCGGGTCCTCCAAGCCTACCGCGGAGGCCACGGCCAGGCCGACGGGTCTGGACCGGCGGGGCTAGGCTGGCAGGAGGAGCGGGGGCCCATCCGAAGTGGCCGGGGCACCGAATAGCTTCGTAGGCCACCCGCCAACTGCTGGCCGACAAGGAGTCACCATGAACGGCACGACCGCTACCCCTGAACCCACTCCGACGCCTGCTCCATCCCCGCAGGCAGCTTCCGCGCAGGCCGCCTCCCGGAAAACCGTGCTGGTCACCGGGGCCACCGGCTACATCGGCGGGCGGCTGGTCCCCCGGCTCCTGGAAGCCGGGCACCGGGTCAAAGTGGTGGTCCGGACCCCGGCCAAGATCGCCGGCGTGCCCTGGGTGGACGACGTCGAGGTGGTCCACAGCAGCCTCGACGACGGCGAGGCCCTGCGGGAGGCGCTCGACGGCGTCGACGTCCTGTACTACCTCGTCCATTCCATGGCGGCCGGAGCCGGATTCGAGGACAAGGAAAAGGCGATGGCCGCGACGGCTGCCCACGCCGCGGCCGCAGCCGGAGTGGACCGGATTGTTTACCTCGGCGGCCTGCACCCGGCCGGGGCCGAACTTTCCACGCACATGCGCTCCCGCGAGGCGGTGGGGAAAGTCTTCCTGGACAGCCCGGTGGACGCAGTGGTGTTCCAGGCGGGCGTCGTCATCGGCTCAGGCTCGGCGTCGTTCGAAATGATCAGGCACCTGTCCGAGACGCTACCGCTCATGCCGGCCCCAAGCTGGGTGCGCAACAAGATCGAGGCGATCGCCGTCCGCGACGTCCTGTACTACCTCGTGGCGGCGGCCTCGCTGGAAGGTGACATCAACCGGACGTTTGATATCGGCTGCCGCCAGGTGCTCAGCTACGCCGGAATGATGCAGGAATACGCCGCGGAGGCCGGACTCCCCCGCCGCTGGGTCCTGGCCCTGCCGGTGCCGGCCCCCAAGCTGGCGGGCCTGTGGGTGGCCCTTGTAACGCCGATCCCGCTCTCCATGTCCCTGCCGCTCGTGGAATCGCTGCAGCACGACGCCGTTTCCCGGGAGCACGACGTCGATGACTACATCCGTGTGCCCGAGGGCGGCCTGACCTCCTACCGGCGTGCCGTGGCCCTCGCCCTGGGAAAGGAACGCGACGGCCAGGTGGAAACCACGTGGGCAAGCGCCGGGGTGGACGCCGATCCGCTGCCGAGCGACCCGGACTGGTCCGGCCACAGAGTGTTCGTGGACGAGCGCAGCTTCCCCAGCGACGTGGACCCGAAGCACGTGTGGACCATCATCGAGGGAATCGGCGGCCGGAACGGCTGGTACTCCCTGCCGCTGGCCTGGCAGGTGCGCGGCTGGCTGGACAAGCTGACCGGCGGGGCAGGGCTGCTGCGCGGCCGCCGGCACCCGCATCTGCTCGCGGAGGGCGAAGTGGTGGACTGGTGGAGGGTCGAGCAGATCGACCGCGGCCGACTGCTGCGGCTGCGGGCCGAAATGCGGGCTCCTGGCCGGGCCTGGCTGGAACTTTCCGTGGAGCCGGAGGGGACGGGCAGCCGGTACCACCAGCGCGCCATCTTCTTCCCCAAGGGCCTCAGCGGCCGCCTTTACTGGCTGGCCGTCCTGCCGTTCCACAGCGTCATATTTCCCGCCATGTCACGGAATATCACCGCGGCCGCCAGGGATCTGGAAAATCTCGAATCGGAGCCTGCCGTGCACACGCCGTAGGATGTTGGAGCCCGAAACGTCCACTTCCACATCCCGGAGGACCCCCTATGGCCCTGAGTGCATCCACCACCGTTCCGCACAGCGTCGACCGCGTTACCGCGGTTTTCGTCAATGAAGACTTCCTGCGCCACACGAGCGAGCTCGTTGGCGGCACCCTGGAATCCTTTGCCCTCGACGGAGATCCCGCCGGCGCCTTTAGCACCACCACCGTGCGGACCATCCCCACCACACGGATGCCCGATATCGCCCGGAAATTTGTCGGCGAAAGCCTGAAGGTGACCCAGCTCGAAGCCTGGGAGGCTCCCGCCGCCGACGGCTCCCGGCAGAGCAAGATCTCCCTCAAGGTCTCCGGCGCACCGCTGGACGTGAACGCTGTCCAGCGCCTCGTGTCCGACGGCGGCAGCACCCGGATCGAGCTCGAGGGCAACGTCACCTCCTCGGTGCCGTTCCTTGGCGGCAAGATCGCCGACGCCGCCGAGCCGATGGTCGGCAAGGCCCTGAACCTGCAGTCCCAGCAGGCCCAGGCCTGGCTCGAGAGCCACTAGCGTCGTGGAGTTGCCAGCGTTCCTCGCCGTCGTCCTGATCATTGCCGGCGTCTGGTCCCTGGTGGTCTGGCCGCAGTTCCTGCGCCGCGTCATGAAGGACCCGCGCGCCCGCGACGCCGACGGCAAAGCCACGCGATTCCTGACCGTTCACGTGGTCCTCGTCAGCATCTCCATGCTGCTGGGGGCCGCGACGGCCGCGATCGGCATTGCCGGGCTGGTTAGCTAGGATCCGGCACACCGGCGGCAGCAGCCGCCGGTGTGCCGGAATTTCAGCCCCGGTCAGGTGCTGGCGCTAGAATCAGCAAAAAGTGGACCGCTGAAAGGGGACGCCACTTGCTACCCCGTCGTGCGGCCATGTGGGCACTGGGCACCTATCTGCTGGGCCTCGGCCTCATCGCCCTCTGGCCCGTTCCCGTGGACCGGGGCGCATCTGTTTTCCTGACGCGCTCGCTGCGGCAACTGCACCACTGGGGCGTCCCTCCATGGTTCAACTACTCGGCCGTGGAGATGGCCTCAAACGTCATCCTGTTCCTGCCGCTCGGCGCCCTGGTCGCCCGGATCCTCGGCCCGCGGCTCTGGTGGGGCGGGGTTGCCGTCGGTTTCCTGCTGTCCGTCCTGATTGAGCTGGCCCAGCTTGTCTTCCTCCCGGCGCGCTTTGCCTCCGTCGTTGACGTCGCCGCGAACACCGCCGGCGCCCTGGTGGGGGCCCTCTCGGCGTTGCTGTTCATGGCACGCCGCGGGAGTGTGTGATCCCCGGGCGCACCGCGTACGCTGTGAACAGGCCATAACGGGAGGACATCGGTACTGTGCGGATCTCGGTTATTGGATGCGGCTATCTCGGTGCAGTGCATGCTGCGTGCATGGCAAAGCTGGGCCATGACGTTGTAGGCATCGACCTCGACGAACACAAGGTGGCGCAGCTGTCAGCGGGCCATGCTCCCTTCTACGAACCGGTGCTGGACGAGCTGCTCTCCGAGCTTGAGGAATCGGGGCGGTTGCGGTTCACCACCGACATGGCGGCGGCCCGCGGTTCGGAGGTCCACTTCATCTGCGTGGGTACGCCGCAGAAGCGGGGCGAGAACGCCGCCGACCTCCGATTCGTCGACGCGGCGGTCGCATCGCTCGCCGACTACGTATCCGCGGGCGATGTCGTTGCAGGAAAGTCCACGGTGCCGGTGGGCACCGCGGCGCGGCTGGCCGAGATGCTGGCGGAGACAGAGCCAGGTGCGATGCTGACCTGGAATCCTGAATTCCTGCGCGAAGGCCACGCGGTGACGGACACGTTGAATCCGGACAGGTTTGTGTACGGCGTGCCGGACGGGAGCGAGGACCACCCCGCCGTCGCCGTGTTGGACCAGGTCTATGCTCAACCCCTGGCGAGCGGGAAGCCACGGCTGGTGACGGATTACGCCACCGCAGAGCTCGTCAAGACTGCCGCCAACTCGTTCCTGGCCACCAAGATATCCTTCATCAACGCCATGGCCGAGGTCTGCGAAGCCACGGGGGCCGACGTCACCCGGCTTGCCGATGCCATCGGACTCGATGAACGGATCGGCAGGAAATTCCTCAACGCAGGCATCGGCTTTGGCGGCGGCTGCCTACCCAAGGACATCCGTGCCTTCATGGCCCGCGCCGGCGAGCTCGGCGCAGACCAGGCGCTGACCTTTCTTCGCGAGGTTGACGCCATCAATATGAGGCGCCGGACCCGCGTCGTAGAGCTCACGCGGGAGCTCTGTGGCGGCACTCTGATGGGACAGCGGATTGCCGTGCTGGGGGCGGCTTTTAAGCCCGAAAGCGACGACGTCCGGGACTCCCCCGCGTTGAGCGCCGCGGCGCAGCTGCAGTTGCAAGGCGCTGTGGTGACGGTCACCGACCCCCAGGCGCTGGCCAACGCCGCCAAACGCTTCCCGGAGCTTCCGCTCGAACCGGATCTGGAGACGGCGCTGCACAGGGCCGACGCCGTGCTGCTGCTGACCGAGTGGCAGGCGTACCGGGAACTGGATCCGCACGCAACCAAGGCGTTCGTGACGGCGCCGCGCATCCTGGACGGCCGCAACGTGCTGGACCCGGCCAAGTGGCGGGCTGCCGGCTGGACCTACAAGGGCCTGGGCCGGCCGTAACGCAGTCCGGCCATAACGCTGGCCGGGCGTGAGGGGCCGGCCCTAGCGCGGTTCTATCAAGCAGCCGTCAGGCTGCCACCGCCTGGCCGAGAGCGTCTTCCGCGGCCACCCATGAGAGCATGGCGCACTTGACCCGGGCCGCATAACGGGACACACCCTCAAACGCGGCGGCGTCGCCCAGCACCTCCGGATCGGCCGGCACCTTGCCGCGCGAACGCAGCACTTCGCGGAAGCTGTCAATGACGGTGCGGAGTTCCCCGACGCTCATGCCTTCGGCGAGGTCCGTCAGCACGGACGCCGAGGCCATGGAGATGGAGCAGCCGTCGCCGTCCCAGCGCAGCTCACTGACTTTCCCGCCGGCCACGGACACCCGCACGGTGATCTCGTCGCCGCAGGTCGGATTCAGCTGGTGTGACTGGCCGCTGCTCGCGTCCTCCGGCGCGGCCGCCGCGGCCAGGCCGCTGCCGTGCCGGGCCTTGGCGTGTTCCAGGATGATCTGCTGGTAGAGCTGGTCAAGACTCATGGATGTCCGTCCTAGGCTTGGAAGTAGGCACGGACATCGGCGGCCGCGTTGAGGAACGCGTCCACATCGTCCGTGGTGTTGTAAAGGTACGTGCTGGCGCGCGTCGTAGCTGTCAGTCCGAGCCGGCGGTGCAGCGGCTGGGCGCAGTGGTGCCCCACCCGCACGGCGATGCCCCGGCTGTCCAGGAATTGTCCGACGTCGTGCGCGTGGACACCGGCGACGTCGAACGCGGCCAGGCCGATCCGTTCCTGCCCCGCCGCGGGACCCAGCACGCGGATGCCGGGGATGGATTCCAGGCCCTGTACCAGGCGCTGGCCGAGTTCGGCCTCCCAGGCGTGGATGCGGTCCATCCCGGTTTCGCTGAGGTAGTTCACCGCTGCGGCGAGTGCCACCGCCTGCGAAATGCGCTGCGTACCGGCCTCGAAGCGCTGCGGGCTCGGCAGGAAGCCCGCCCGTTCCATGGTGACGGTGGTGATCATGGAGCCGCCGGTCAGGAACGGCGGCATCGCGTTGAGCAGCTCCGAGCGGCCGTAGAGGGCGCCGATGCCGGTGGGGGCCAGCATTTTGTGGCCGGAGAACACCGCGAAGTCGACGTCGAGCGCTTTGAGGTCCAGGGGCAGGTGCGGCGCGGACTGGCAGGCGTCGAGCACCACCAGCGCGCCCGCGGAACGGGCCAGGGCCACCAGTGCGGCCACCGGGTTGATGGTGCCCAGGACGTTGGACGCGTGGGTGAACGCCAAGACGCGGGTGCGGGGGCCGATGATGCCGGCGGCGGCCTCCAGGTCCAGGGCGCCGGCGTCGTCGATCGGGATGAACTTCACGACGGCGCCGGTCCGGGCCGCCAGCTCCTGCCAGGGAATCAGGTTGGCGTGGTGTTCCATCTCCGTGACCACGAGTTCGTCGCCCGGGGCCAGGGCGAACCGGGCTGCTTCCGGGGCCGCGCCGGGCAGGGACGCATTAAGGAAGGAATAGGTGAGCAGGTTCAGGCCCTCCGTGGCGTTGGAGGTCCAGATCAGTTCATCCCACTCCGCCCCGACGAAGTCCGCCACCGTTTCCCGGGCATTTTCGAACGCTTCGGTGGCCTCGACGGCGAGGTGGTGCGCCCCGCGGTGGACCGCCGAGTTCCGCTGCTCGTAGAACTCCTGCTCGGCCTCGAGCACGCTGAGCGGGTTCTGCGAGGTAGCCCCGGAGTCCAGGTAGATGAGGGGTTTGCCGTTGACGTGTTGTTGCAGGATCGGGAAGTCGTTGCGGATCCTCAGGACCTCGTCGTTCCCGAGCGTGATGGCAGAGCGGCGGAGATGGGCTGGTGTGGCAACCATGGCGGAGACTCCTGGATCGGCGTTCGCTGCGGCGCCTCGAGCGCGCCGGCCGGAAGGCCGGCGGCGCCATTACGTCACGCAGATTAATCCTAATTATCCCATGCGGTGATGTCCCTGCAGTGCGGCGGCCCGCAGGCCCCGGCCACGACAACCACGCAGCTCCCGACTTCACTGGGTTTCCGGCTTCTCTGGGCTTCCGGCTTCTCTGGGCTCCGCGGGGCCAGGTGCGGCGTGGTCTGGCGCGCCCAACGGCCTGCCTCGTCGCTTTTACCCTTGCGGCGCTCCTCGACGGCGCTCACACCGAGTCCGCGCCTCAGAGCGGCGCGGACTCGGGAGCATCCCGTTAAGGGAGCCGGCGGCGGCTGGGGGGAGAGCCTCGGTCTCAGAAGGCTCTGACGCCGCCGGCTCCGACCTTGGCGTACGGCTGCCGGCTGGGGCACCGTACGATTCCAACGAAGGAGTTGGGGGTAGGGAGGTTACGGCCCGACCACCTCTATGGTGGCAGTGGCTGCTTCAGCAGGCAAGAGGGTCTTTAGGACCTAATTTCCTGCTGATCATGCCATGTCGTTTGCCGCCCTGATGTTTCCTCGATTTGACACAGTTTCCTCGTTGAGACCGTTTCCTCATTTAGAACTTGTCCTCATTGCGACCTTGTGGGTTCGTGGGACTGGCTTAAGTCAATCGCCCGGAGCGGATCTGCACACGAGTAGCGTTTACGTGATTTCTGTGGGCTCACGGGCGATGGCACTACTTGGGGATACTCTCGCCGGTCCCATAGGCCACCCGGCCTGTACGCACCGCCGGCGCTGCCGCCGGCCAGGGGTCCACGGTTCAGGGTTCAGGGTTCAGGGAGCCGTGGCCCAGCAGGTCCGCGCGCCGGCCGACGCCGAGTTTAGCGAAGATCCTGGACAGGTGCCCCTCCACGGTTCGTTGCGATACGCACAGCGCCGAGGCGATCTCGGCGTTCGTGGCGCCGTGGGACACAAGTTCCAAAACTTCGGCCTCGCGTCCGGTCAGCGGGGCGCCCTGATCGCTGTGGACGATCTCCAACTGCGCTGACATGCCGGCTTCCACGAGCCGGTGGTGAACCCGGCGCTGGACGGCGGTGAGCCTCCACCGGTCCGGGTCATCGGCCAGGATCCGCTCGGCCTGCTGGGCGGCTTCAAGGGCCAAGAGCCCGTGCCCGCCGCCGAGCGCGTCGTCGCTGATGCCAATGAGGTCGGCAGCGTCGGACGCCGATACCGCCAGCGCGTAGGATTCCAGCAGGCGCGCCTCTGGCCCATCCACTGCCCTGCTGCTGAGGGCCAGTGCCTCGGCGTCGGCCTCGGAAACGCCACCGCTGCGGAACGCGAGCCGCCTGATATCGGTTTCAACGCCCCGCAGGCCCTCGTGCAATGCGTCGTCCGCCAACCGTGCCAGGGCCATTGCGTCACTCCCCTCCGGGCCGCCCACGGGTTCCGCTGCCTGACAATACGCCTCCGCCAGCAGGCGAAGGGTTTTTGGCTCCCGGTAGTCCGAAAGCCGGAAGGCCAGGCAATGCTGGCTAGCCTCATAGTGCCGTCCGACGGTGGCAGCCGCGTAGGCTGCCACCGCGTGAGCAAACGGAAGAAGGTTCAAGGGGTCGGCGATGGTTAGTTCCTCTACGCCAAGCCGCAACTCGGCCAAGCTTTCGCGCATCCGGCCCTGGCGCAGCCTGGAATACCCTCGCATGAGGTGGAGCATGCCGCCGCTGTACAGCAGCCGTCCGGGCTCGCGGGCCGCGTAATCGTCGAGGACGCTGCCGAGCCCGTCCCAGTCACCGGCCCCGATCAGGATCAGGCAGTGTCGCACCATTAGGTCCTCATACATCAGGGGAAGCCCGCGGCTCCCGCTGCAGGCGCCATTCCATGCCTCGAAGTCCAGTCGCAGAGCTGCGCGCAGCAGGCCCTGGGCTGACAGCAGTTCGGCGAGCAGGGATAGGGCCGGGACCCGGATTTCGGGAGGAGTGCCCGGGGTACCAACCAGTTCCCGCAGCCCGGAGTCGGCAGCCACGGACCTGCTGTCCCCCGTGCGGCTGAGGAACTCAGCCGTTACCCGGGCAGCGGCCCCTTCATCCCACGGCCCGTCCCACGTTTCCTCCCGCTGTTCTTCCTGCGGGGCATCTCCCGGAGAGTGCGTGGAAGTTACGGCATCCCGGTCCGGCGTGGAAGAGCCCAGCCGGGCCGCGAGCAGGGCCGCCAGATACGACGATCGTCCGGCGGCCACGGGGCGCGCGGACTCCAGGCCCGCCACGGCGGCGGCGCGGCGTCCGGCAATGAAGTGGGAATAGGCCAGCTGGATCCTGGCCTCAGGGAGGAACCGGGCGTCCCGGATGGCGCGAGCAGCCCGGGCAGCTGTGGCAGGATCCAGGGCCGTGTTCGCAGCGACGGCGGCTTGGAGCAGCTGCGCGGGCGGGATCTCCACACCGCAGTCCAGGGACCAGCGGAGGCGGTTCAGCGCGGCTCCGGGGAGCAGGGCACGCTCTGAGGGCAGCGACAGCACGCTCGAACGCAGGGCCGAGCTGCGCCCGGCGGGGACCCGGAGGCGGATAATCTCGCCGACCATCGGGCTCGCGGGCCTGACGAGCCGGTGGTGCCCGGCCGAGACAGCGATTATCCCGGCAGTGTCCAGCGCATCGACGGCTTTGGGGCCGCTGATCCGCAGGATCTGGGCCAGGGAAAGCGGCCCCGCCAGGGCAACGATCGTGGCTGCGGTCTTCTCCTCCGGCGTCATGGAGCGCAATTGCCGGTCAACGACGTCCGCCGCAGGAACCCGGGCCATGTCGGGGTTGGCCAGCAGGAACCATACTCCGTGCCTGCATCCCAGGGCGCCGGTGCTACGGGCGTGCAGGATCAAGGACATCAACATGAGCGGGTTCCCGTCCGCAGCGTCGTGGAACAGCGCGCTGACCCACGGTGAGACGTCGGCCCGCAGGACCTGCTCGCACAGCTGGTGTGTTCCAGTCCGGCTGAGCGGGGCAAGATCGAGCTTGGCGATAATTCCGTCGTCCCACAGCGACAGGAATTCTTCCGGGATCATCGGCCCGGGCCTGCAGGTCGCAAAGATACTCGCTGCACCGGTGGCTGCGGCCTGCGCGAGTTGCCCGACGGTCCCGTGATCGAGGCAATGCGCGTCGTCGACGACGAACAAAGGGCGCTCCGCCTCGGATTTAAGGCTTACCGCCATTGCCCCCACGACCGCGGCGTAGGAGTCCAGTTCCCGGTCGGGAAGCCGGGACAGGTACGGCGCCAGGGCGCCAAAGGGAACGGCGGCCAGGGCCGGGGTGGCAGTCAGCCGAATCAGGTGTCTGCGGGTCCCGAGTTCGCGGAGGGCGGCCTTGAGGACGGCGGTCTTGCCGGTCCCGGCGCCGCCGACGACGATCGCACCTGATCTAGTGTCGTCGCGCAGGCAGCGCACCAGATCCTTGAGCAGTGTTGACCGCTCGATCAAAGGTGCAGTTTCAGCCATGCTTTCCATTGCCGGATCTTCCTGCCGCCCTCTGCCTTCCCCGGAAAGCCGACCGGGATGCCGACCGGATTCTGCCGGGTTCAGCCGAGCCGGGCACTGTCTGCCGGAGTCGAGATGACATCTTTGAGTTCCGATCGGCTGGCGACATGCAGCTTCGAATACACCTGATAGAGGTGCCCCTCCACGGTGCGGACCGATACGTGCATCTGTTCCGCGATCTTGCGGTTCGCCGTGCCGGCAGCGGCCCGGACGGCCACTTCACATTCCCTCGCCGTCAGGGTCGACGTTGTGAGCGAGTGCAGACCGTTCTTGGGGCTGCCGAACTTGTCATCAAGCGACTGTTGCGTCCGCTGGGCGATGCGCAGAGCGATCCGGTTACCGGCGTCGTTGGCGCAGCTGACGGCCTTCCGGGCCGCATCCCGGGCGAAGACGGCGTTGCCGGATGTGTCGGCATCCTTGGACGCCCCCAGCAAGAGTTCGCTGTCGGCTTCCCGCATGCCTTCTGCCAGCCGCGAGCACAGGGCCGCGAATTGCCCGGTCACCCGGCCCCCGAGGCTGCCGAGCTTGTGGCCCATCTGGCGGTCTCCCAACCTGGTGGCGGCGGACTGGAACAGGAGCGCAGTGGCCACGGCCGAGGTTTCCGTGTCGTTCTCCGCCTCGGCTGCCAGGGCGCGGATGGATGCTGCCCGCTGGCCGAGCTCGGCCTGGGCCGAGAGTTCGAAATAGCGTGTAAGCCGTTCCGCCAGCCAGGCCACGGGCGGCCGCGGCTGGTCCAAGTCGCCCAGCAGGAGGCCTGCCGTCTCCTCTTCGCCTTGAAGGGCGGCGGCATAGGCACAGACTGCCGTGGCCAGCCCAGTCAAAGCATCGGGGTCCTGGGCCCGGAGCTGCCACCTGCCGGCCTGCAGTCGGGACAGTGCGTCGTCCAGATGGCCGGCGTGCAGGTCAACGACGCCGTGCCCAATCTCGAACATCCCGCCGAGCCGGGTCTGGGGCTCGACGCCCCCGTAAGTCACGTCAAGATACGCGGATGCTTCCCGGAAATTTGCCGAGAGCAGAAGCAGGAACAAGAACCTGCCCCTTACCTCACGGACTGCACGGTCCGTGAGGCACACGTTGGCTGTGGCCGCCAGGACCTGCTTTCCCAGGGCCAGCGCCATTACGGCGTTGCCAGTGACGGCTAGGGCCTCGGCGCGGACACTGGCGGTCATGATGCGCAGTTCGCTGCCCAGGTCCGTGGTGTCCACATGCTCGGTCGCGGCCAGGACATCGGCGTAGCGTCCCTGGAATGCGGCGAGCTCGGCCTCGGCCAGGCGCAGCTGCTCGCGGGCCGCGTCCACCGCGGGGGTGTGCTGCTCCGGTTCTGCCGCCAGCCGCTCCGCGAGCTCGCGCAGCCTGGCCCTGGGATCGGCTCCAGGGACCGGGCTGCGCTTTTCCAGCTCTGCCCGCAGCAGCTGCAAGGCTGTCCACTCGGACACTGGAAGCTCCCGGCAGGCGGCGTCATCAAGGGCGTCCAGAACCCGCCGCGCGGACTCCGCGTTGTTCACCAGAATGTGGGCATTCACCGCTTCGATGGCCGTCAGGACCGGGCGTTCGCTTCCTTCGGCCTCCTGGATGAACCGCAGTGCCGCCGCGGGGTCGGACCCGCTGTTCGCGGTGTGGGCCGCGGCCAGCGCCACCTCCGGGCGCACCTGCTCTCCACAGTCCAGCGCCCAGGCGACGGCGGTCGCGCTGCCGGCGTCCAGGGCATCCGGCTCCTGGAGTACGGCCGTGAGCCGGCGGCGGAGTTCAGCGCTGCGGCCGGGCGGCACAACGCTGGCGACGATTCCGGCCGTCACGGGGTTGGCGACGCTAACCATCGGCGGATGGTCATGGGTGACCCGGATCAGGGCCCGCTCCTGGAGCGCGTCCATGTCCTGCGGGTTGGCGATCAGCATGAGGGTCTGCAGCGGGACCGAGCCGGCAAGTGCCAGCAGTTCAAAGACGTCGCGCTGGCCGGCGCCTAGCCGGTTCAGGCGTGCCTTCACGACGTCCCGGATCTCGCCGGTCAAGGCAATGGGGCCGTTGCCCAGGAACCATACGCCGTCCTGGCGTACCAGTGTGCCCAGCTTGATCTGTTCCCGGGCGAGCGAATGGAGGAACAAGGCGTTGCCCCCGCTAGCGCTCCACAGGGCCCGGGCTGCGGTCAGGGAGAAACGGCCGCCGTATTCGTGATCCAGCGTTGCGGCCGTCTCGGCGAAGTCGAACGATCCCAGGTCTACCCGCCGGAGCAGGTCGTCCTTCCACAGGCCCATGATGTCGCCGCCGACGTGGGGCATGTCCACGCACGCCGCCAACAGGGTGACATGGGCCCCCGCGCTCAGCTGGGCCACCATCATGCTCGAGAGCTCGTCGAGGTCATGGGCGTTGTCCACGAAAAGAATGATTCGCCGCCCCTCGGATTTGTTGTGGAGCAGCTGGGTCAGTCCGCGCAGCACCATCAGGGGGTGCTCGAGATGGGAGGCGTCGAGGTCGTTCAGGAGGACGCTCAGGGCCCCGTAGGGAAGCTTGGAGGAAATGGAGCTGCCACGGACCTGGACAACCAGGTAATCGTCGCCGAGCTGCTCAAGGGCTCGCTGGGCGATAAAGGATTTGCCGGCCCCGTGGTCGCCCACAAGTACGATGCCGCAGCCCGAACCTGACGTCAGGGTTTCAATGACGTCGGCAACGACCTGCTGGCGGGTGAAGGGTTTGTCTTTGTTCCGTCCATGTCCGTTTCTTGGCGCGGGAAAAATGGCTTCTGTCTGGCCGCTGCCCGCAGGCAAGCCGGCTTCTTGCTGGAACATATGAGAGACCTTCGCTGTCAAAGTGTGAGCGGTGATACCTCAACGGTAGGGACTACGCGTTTTTTCGGTATGCGTAAGTAGTACTCGATTACGCAGCAAGTATTCCGCTGCCTCTACGTAGCTGTACTCAGTTGGACCCGAGCACCGAGTGGCCGAAAGCAAGTAGTCGGAATCCCGTCGCGCGTGTCCCTGACGGTAGGGTCCCGGAAACCGGAAATTCGGCCTGCCGCAGGCCCGGCCGGCAGCTTGTACGCTGGCGTCCGTCTGCTACCGTCCGCCGATGCCGGGAAGCTCTTCGCGGCCCTTGACGTTGAGCTTGGCGTAGCTGCGGTAGAGATGGCCTTCAACCGTGCGGACGGACACCTGGAGTTCGGCGGCAATCTGCCGGTCGGTGAGGCCGCGCACCGCCAGAGCCACAATGTCGCGTTCGCGGCGGGTCAGTATGCCGAGCGAGTCATCGCTCCTGGCCGCGTCCTCACCGGGGAGGTCGTCGGCCCGGTCCAGGCACCGCTTCCGCTGGGAGTTCGCCATGCGCTCTCTCAATGTGTCGCCCGCGGCCCGATAGGCGTGCGCCGCGGCGTCGTAGGCAAGGGCGGCAAAGGTCCACAGTTCCGCAGCTTCACAGGTTTTCGCGGCCTCAAGGTGGTCTGCGGGGCTGTCCGTGCTGATGGCTGCCGCGTAAGCGCAGATCGCGGCGGGCCGTGGGCCCTCAAGCCCGTCCCGGAGTTCGAGCAGTCTCGGCGCCGAGTCCGTATCCCCCAGTTCCAGGCAAAAGGCCAGTGCGTCGAGTTCGAGGCCGGGGGTGTCCATGTCCGGGTCCGGGTGTCCGAGCCGCTTCAGTTCCGCGATGGCGCCGGGGTAATTCCCGAGCCGGGCCTTTCCGTAGACCACGGCCATCCCGGCCAGCGAGTGCATGTACCGCGGCAAGGCCGCGGGGGCCGCCTCGTAGTCGGCGAGGAGGAGCTCCGCCTTCGCCTGGGCACCGACTTCGGCGGCCGCCGCGAAGGCCATGGCAGCCGTAAGGGCGAACAGTTGCTGGGGGTCGGTCAACCTCAGGGCTTCGAGCGCGGCGCTCAGGGTGTTCAGGGCCTGGGCAGCCTTGCCCTGGTAGAGCAGGATGATGCCGTGAGCCGCGTGGACTCCCCCGCCGAAGGAAATCAGGCTGGGCCCGGATCCGGCGACAAAGCTGGTCAGGAGCGTTTCTGCCCCGTGCCAGTCCCCGGAGTGGATGGCGGCGGCGGCGGAACGGACCACCAGGAAGTCGGTGAGGAAGTAGAGCTCATCGTGATCGGCTCCGGCGGCTTCGATGGCCCTGGACATCACGGCGAGGGCGCCCAGTCCCTTGCCGCCGGCGAGGAGCCGCTCCGCGTCGAGGCAGAGCCGGAACACTTTCTCGAGGGCATTGGCCGCAGGCAGGGTAGCACCACCCGCTTCCGCCGTGGCAGGGGCCGCGGCGTACTCGCCTGACAGTGCCAGGACCATGGCTTCCATGGTGGCCAGGCGCTCCTTTGTGGCGCGCATAATGGCTTCAGCGTCATCGGGCCGGCCCGCGGCGAGGCGTTCGGCGGCACGTTGGAGCACCTGTGCCCGTGTCATGATCTCCGCCGGCGTGTGGCCCAATGCCGTCATCACGGCGGCCCACAGGAGCGATCCCGCCAAGAGGCCGGGGATGCTGTTGCCCTTGCCGAAATCGGCGTCGAGGATGTCCCGCGCCGCCACATAGTCGGAGGCGTTGTAGCGCGTCCGTGCTATTACGGCACGGGCCGCCATCTGCAGTTCCGGATCCTTGACCAGGACGGCAGCCCTCCGGGCAAGCTCATCCTCGTAGAGCCGGCTGGCCAGCACGGCGGCCCGAAGGAGCTGCCGGTCCTCGACCTCCGCACCGCATTCGATCGACCAGCTCACGTGGCGCAGCAGTCCTTCGGCCGACGTCGGCTCGCTGTCCATCTTCCGCAGCAGGCTCTGCCGAAGTTGCAGGCTCCTCGCCGGCGAGATCAGGTTCCGCAAGGTGTCGCCGTACACGGTGTGCCACAGCCGCAGCTCTCCGGTTGCGCGATCCGTCACGCGGATCAGTTCGCTGTCGATCAGCGATCCCACGGCCTCTTCGCCGGTCACAGACTCGATCAGGTCCCTGGCCACGGGTTCAGCCAGCGCCACCAGATTAAGGGCCTGCCGTTCTTCCGGCGAGCGCAGCAGCAGCTGGCGGCGCACGACGTCGGTGAGCCGTTCGCCGTGGCTGTTGAGGTGGCGGGTAAACAACCAGACACCGTTGCGCCGGAGCAGCGTCCCGTCGTTCCTGGCGTCGTCGAGGAGCCCGTTGAGGAGCATCGGGTTGCCGCCGGAGGCCTCCCAGAGGATCTCGGCGACGTTCGGCAGCACTTGCGAGCCGAGCTCGCCCTCCAGCATCTCTGTGGTCTGCGGGAGAGTGAGCGGGCGGAGGTCGTGCCGTTCGGCGATGCCTTCAAACCACAGCTGCAGGAGTGGTTCCGGCAGTCCTGGCCGGGCGGCCGCGCCCACGAGGAGTTTCGCCCAGCCGGCCGCAGCCAGTTCCGCCAGGATCCCGGCCGTCGCCTCGTCGAGGTCGTGGGCATCGTCGACGACGAGCAGCAGCGGCTTCTGGGTAGCGCGCTTCTGCTCCTCCAGGTGCGCCCACAGCGTCCGCAACACGGCCAGCTGCGATGTTGCTTCCTGGACCGGCAGTCCGACGATGAAGGGGCCAAGGACACCGTACGGCACCTTGGTCAGCGACGCGCTGCCGTGGATGGGCACCGGCGTCACCCCCGCGCCCAGCTCCGCCACGACGGCTTCGATGAGCCTGGATTTGCCCATTCCGCTGTCGCCGAGGACGAATACGGCCACATGGCTGCCGCCTTGAAGGGCCTCGACTGCCGACAACAAATCTTCCGACCTCCCGGTCAAGGCGCGGGTCGGCGCCGTGCCGGGGCCTCCCGCCGGGCCCCTAGATGAGTCCAAGCAGATCACTTCGCGAAGAAACGCCGAGCTTCGTGAACACCTGGTACAGGTGGCCCTCCACAGTTCTGACGGAAATGCCCACTTCCAGGGCGATGTCCTTGTTGGAGACCCCGTTCCCGGCAAGGGTGGCGATTTGCCGTTCTCGTTCCGTCAGCAGCGGGCCCTTGTTGCGGGGCATGACGGGCAGCGCCGGAACGGATTCCGAGAGGCTCTCGAGCATGCTGTACGCGGCGTTGGCGCTGGCGGTCAGTCCGGCGCCCTTCGCGTAGTCGAACGCGAGTGCCGCGCACCTGGCCTGGACAGCGTCAAGTTCGAGGGCCGCGGCCTGCCCGGCCGCTTCGAGCATGATCGCCGCGTCTTTCTTCCGGCTGCCGACGGCGACGGTTCTGGACAGCTCGGCAAGCGGCCCCTGCCGCAGCCCGGCGATTTCCTCCATGAAAAGAAAATCCTTGACGGTTCCGTTGACCGTGGCTCCGAGCATGCAGATGCCGGCAAGCGTGTGGCGGCCCTTCCGGAAATGTGCCTCCGCCGAGCGCACCAGCCGGTCCTTGGCTTCGGGGTCACCGAGCCACCGCGAGGCCATGTCCAGGCAGAACTCCGCGGAAGTGGCGACGGTGAAGCGGGCCGGGCCGTCAGCCGAACGGGCCCGGTCCAGGTAGATGGTGGCCTGGACCGAGTTGCCGGTCTGCGCGTAGGCAAAAGCGGTGGCGGCGTAGGCCTGGCGCAGGGACTGCAGGCTCGCCCGAACCTCTAGTTGGGCGATCGCGGCCAGCAGCGGGTCCAGTGCCATGTATCCCCGGCCGGCATAAACGTAGGCGAGCCCGACGGCGAGGTCGGTTGCGGCGCTACCAGAATGCAGCCCGTGCCCTGCCCGGCCGCTCGCGTCCTTGAGCATGTCGATGGCTTGGCGCCACAGGCCGGAGATGAGCAGGACGTTGAAGGAGCGCCAGGCAAAGTTTTCGCGGATGCGCGGCACGTTGGACCACTCGCCCAGCTGTCCGCCGATCTCCCGCATGAGTTTGCGGGCATCGAGTTCGTGGCCGGTCAGGGACCAGGCCTCCATCAGGATGATGGCCGATCTGAGCCGGTGCACGGGATCGGCGCCCGGGACGTCGGTGGTGGCCGCGGTGGTGAGCCGCTCCATGACGGGCTCGAAATCCCCGATGAAGGAGAAGTAGTTGAACTCGCACAGATCCAGGCACAGCGCGGCCCGGGAAAGTGCCGCCGGGGTGGCGGGCGGCTCGCCCAGGCTCAGGTCCTGGAGCCGGACCCTGGCCTGCCGGAGCAGTTCGGGGACTTGGCCGGACCGGTCCTCCAGCCACGCCATGCAGTCGGCTTTCGCCGCAATGAATTCGGCGAAGTTCGCGGCCGCGAGGTCGGTGACCTGCCGTTCGGAGACATCGTCCAGCGCGGACATGGCCTGCAGTGGCAGCCCGAGCTGGAGGTAGGCGGCCGATTTCTGGAGCTGTCCCTCGGCCCACTCAGGGTCCGAGGGAGACAGGCTGCCCGCGCATTTGAGGGCAAACTTCGGGTCGAAGAGCTTGACGGCGGCGCTGGCAGCCGCGACAGCGTGTGCGGGTGCGAGCTGGGCGTTGCAGTCGTGGGTCCACGCCGCGTAGGCCAGCAAATCCTCGACTGTCAGCTCGTCCAGTTCATGTTCCTGGTGCCCTGGGACCTTGTCCCGAAGCTCCAGGCGTCGCTCCACGCTCAGCCAGTTGCGGACAATGTCGCCGAGGTAGCGGTCGCCCAGGGTGACGAGGTGCCGGTCCATGCGGTCGACCACGATCTGGCCGGCCTCTTCCATGTCTGCGATAACTCCGGGGCTGTACATCCTGGCGAGCCGGGACAGTGGCAGCGTCCGGGCACATGAGAGGACGTCGATGACCTCCCGGGCCTCTGGCGATTCCCTGGCATACCTGGCCCGGACAATATCCTCCAGCGCCGTCCGGCCATCGAGCACGACTTCGTCGACTAGTGTCCACACGGATCCGGACAAGACGAGGTTTCCGCGTTCGATTTGTTCGGAGACGACGGCCTGCAGGAGCGTGGGGCTGCCGCCGACCAGCTGGTGCAGCTGGCTTGCCAGGGCCGTCGAGACCCGATGGCCCAGGGCTGACTGCAGGACCTCCAGCGTTTCGAGTTCGGTCAGGTTGGCGAGCCGGACCTCGGCAAGCTGGCCCGAGGTGATGAGCCAGTAGAAATCCGGCGGAAGGTCTGTGGTGCGCTGGGCCGTTGCGATCAGCCGGGCGGTCCGGGTCTGCAGCAGGTTTAGCAGGACCCCGGTACTGAGTTCGTCGAGGGACCCGGCGTTGTCGAGCAGGATCACGCACTGGCGGCCGGCGGCGTCGTCGCGGATCAGCG
This sequence comes from Arthrobacter sp. 05T420, assembly GCF_056396305.1. Classification (NCBI taxonomy): domain Bacteria; kingdom Bacillati; phylum Actinomycetota; class Actinomycetes; order Micrococcales; family Micrococcaceae; genus Arthrobacter; species Arthrobacter sp. 05T420. The sequence continues at coordinate 53,282 of NZ_JBFTLG010000005.1, forward strand.
AGGTAATACCGTGCAGGATGGCGGTCGGCGAGCCTAGGGAGCTCTGCGGGAGCCGCGCAAGGGTAAAGGCGAGGCAACCGTACGGGGTTGCCGATCCAGGCCCCGAGCTGCGGAGCTGGATGGTGTACACCTCGGGGCCGAATCCCCCGAGGGCAGTCCGGCCGACCAGCGTCTTTCCGACACCCCGGTCGCCCGTGATGACAACGCCCATCCGGTCTTGCTCCAGCAGTTCCTTGCGGACACGCTCGGCATCAGCGTGCCGCGCCAAACCGGACCAGCCGTGTCTCGCGACCGGACCGGCAGCATGTTCTTCTTCGGCGGGTGCCAATGTAGTGGAAACATTCCCCCAGCCCAGCGAATCCCTCGACATGTAGTTTCCTTCGTACCGCTTTGCAGACAGCAACCCCAGACTGCCCACTTAGAAGTAGCGTATCCCTATCCCCCGACATGAGAGTAGACAGATCATAGCTGGAATGCGGAAAGCTTGGAAAGAAAACACGCAATGCGCAGGCAACTATTCCGTGCGGCACCTGCCGCGGGGCCGGACGGCTTCGCGGCAGGGCGCTTGGCCACGTTGAGTTTCGGGCCGTATTTACGTGGCCTTGGCCGGGTGGAACTTTTGCTGGGCGGCGAGCAGGCCGTCCCTGACCAGGACCTCGACGGCGTCGGCCGCCGAGTCGATGAGGAAGGGCAGTTCCTTTTTCTCCGGGGAGGAAAAATCGCGCAGGACGAAGTCCGCTGTCTCCATCCGACCGGGCGGACGCCCGACGCCCACGCGCACCCGCAGGTAGTCCTTGGTGGCCAGGGCCTTGGAGATGTCCCTGAGACCGTTGTGGCCGCCTTCGCCGCCGCCGATCTTGAGCCGCACGGTGTCGAAGGGGATGTCGATCTCGTCGTGGACGGCAATCACATGGGCGGGATCGATGCCGTAGAACTGGGCGAGGGCCGAGACCGGGCCACCGGAGACGTTCATATAGGACAGCGGCTTTGCCAGCACGATCCGGGGTCCGCCGATGCCCAGCCGCCCTTCCAGAACATGGGCACGGGACTTGTGCGATTTGAAGCCGTCGCCGACGCGCGAGGCGAGTTCGTCAAGGACCATCTGGCCGACGTTGTGCCGGTTGTGGCTGTACTCGGATCCGGGGTTGCCAAGGCCTACGATCAGCCAGGTGTCGGTCATGGATCAGTCCTTCGGTGGGACGCGGCAGGGTGGGGCGCCAGGTGGGACGCTCAGGCGGAGCCGGCTCCGGTGCCGCCTGCGGCGCGGGATACGACGACAATCAGAGACGACGAACATCAGAGACGACGGCGGCCGGGCCCCTGAGGGACCCGGCCGCCGCTAAATTCACCGGAATTACTCGGCTGCGGCCGAGGAACCTTCGGTGGTGTCGGCCGAAGCCTCTTCCTCGGAGACCTCGGTGGCCTCGGAGATGTGAACGACCAGAGCCTCGGCGTCGGCCAGCAGGACGGAGCCCTTCGGAAGGACGAGGTCGGAAGCGTGGATGTGCTCGCCGGCCGTGCGGCCCTCAATGCTGACCTCGATGGCGGTGGGCAGGTGGGTTGCCTCGGCCTCAAGAGAGACGGTGGTCATTTCCTGGTTGTACACGTTGCCCGGAGCCAGTTCACCGTTCAGGTGCACGGGGACGTCAACGGTGACCTTCTCGCCGGTGCGGACGGTCAGCAGGTCGAGGTGCTCGATGATCTGCTTGATCGGGTCGCGCTGGATGTCCTTGACGAGGGCCAGGTGCTGCTCGCCGTCGATGTCCAGGGTCAGCAGGGCGTTGGCCTTGCGGACGGCCAGGGTGGTGGCCTTCGCCGGAAGGGTGATGTGGATCGGCTCGGCGCCGTGGCCGTAGATGACGGCCGGGATCAGGTTGGCCATGCGGGCGCGGCGGGCGAAGCCCTTGCCGAATTCGGTGCGGACTTCTGCTGCGAGCTTCTGCTCAGACATGGATATCTCCTCGTGGGATTTCAAGCTGTGGGACTAACGGTGTTCAGCAAGGGCGGAGGTCTGTTTACGACCTTCAACGCCGGGCTGCCGTGCAGCTGCCCTTCAGAAGGAGATTCAGACCCAGTCGATAACGGAGACCAGCAATCCGGTTGACCGTGCATACAACTAATGCAAACGGCCTGCCGGCGCTCTCCCTCGCCAAGGTTTCGGTACAAGGCTACCAGCGGAGGACCCGGTTTCTGAAACCTGGCCCTCCGCAGGCCGGCTCAGGCCTGGCCGTCGAACAGGCTGGTGACGGAGCCGTCGTCGAACACTTCACGGATGGCGCGGGCGATCAGCGGCGCGATGGACAGCACGGTCAGCTGCGGGAAGCGCTTGTCCGGGGTGATCGGCAGGGTGTTGGTGACCACTACCTCGCGGGCGCCTGACTCGGACAGCCGGCGGGCCGCCGGATCGGAGAACACGGCGTGGGTCGCGGCGATGATGACATCCTTGGCGCCGGCGTTCTTGAGCACCTGGACGGCGCCGGAGATGGTTCCGCCGGTATCGATCATGTCGTCGATCAGGACGCAGGTGCGGCCTTCGATCTGGCCAACGACCGTCTTGGAGACCGCCTGGTTGGGTACGGTGAGGTCCCGGCTCTTGTGCACGAAGGCCAGCGGCGCGCCGCCGAGGCGCTCGGCCCACTGCTCGGCGACGCGGACGCGGCCGGTGTCCGGCGAGACGACCGTAACCTTGTCCGAGCCGACCCGGGTGCGGATGTAGTCGGCCAGGAGCGGGATGGCCATGAGGTGGTCCACGGGTCCGTCGAAGAAGCCCTGGATCTGGGAAGTGTGCAGGTCGACGCTCATGATGCGGTCGGCGCCGGCGGTCTTGTACAGATCGGCGACGAGGCGTGCCGAGATCGGCTCGCGGCCGCGGCCCTTCTTGTCCTGGCGGGCGTAGGGGTAGAACGGGGACACGACCGTGATGCGCTTGGCGGAGGCCCGCTTGAGCGAATCGATCATGATCAACTGTTCCATGAGCCAGTTGTTCAACGGGGCCGGGTGGGCCTGGATCACGAAGGCGTCGGTGCCTCGGACGCTCTCGCCGGCACGCACGTAGATCTCGCCGTTGGCGAAGTCGTAGGCGTCCAGGGGCAGCAGTTCAGTGCCCAGCTCCTTCGCGATCTCCTTGGCCAGCTCAGGGTGCGCGCGCCCTGCGGCCAGCACCAGCTTCTTCTCGCCGTGTGCCGTAATTTCGCTCATTATTGCTAGCCCTCTTCTGTCGGTGCCGGAGTAGTGGAGGATGTTGGGGCGGCGCCCGCGGCGTCGAACTCAGCGAGGGCGGACTCGGCGAGGGCGGCGGAGATGGAACCGGGGCGGTTCGCCGTAACCCAGCCGTCGGAGTTCCGCTGCTTGGCCAAGGTGACGGCGAGGGCGCCCGCCGGGACGTCCTGGCGGATGATCGCGCCGGCACCGCTGTAGGCGCCGTCGCCCACGCGGACGGGAGCGACGAACACGGTGTTGGAACCGGTGCGCACACCCGAGCCGATCACCGTGCGGTGCTTCTTCTCGCCGTCGTAGTTGGCGGTGATGTTGCCGCAGCCGATGTTGGTGTCCTCGCCGATTTCCGCGTCTCCGGCGTAGCCGAGGTGGGACAGCTTGGACCCGCGGCCGATCGTGACGTTCTTGGTTTCGTAGAACGCCCCGATCTTGCCGGTCTCGCCCAGGACGGTGCCGGGGCGCAGGTACGTGAAGGGGCCCACGCTGGCGCGCGGACCGATCGTGGAGCCGGAGCCGTGGGTCCGGATCACCTTCGCGCCCGCACCCACTGTGACGTCGGTCAGTGTGGTGTCCGGGCCGACGACGGCGTCGCGCGCCACCGTGGTGGCACCGTGCAGCTGCGTGTTGGGCAGGAGGCGGACGTCCTCCTCGAGGCTCACGGTGGCGTCGATCCACGTGGTGGCGGGATCCACGACCGTCACGCCGGCGCGCATCCAGGCTTCGACGGTGCGCCGGTTGTGTTCGGCTCCGAGCGCCGAGAGCTGGACACGGTCGTTGGCGCCCTCCACCTGCCAGCGGTCTTCGGTGACGACGGCGGCGACGCGCCCGCCCGCGGCGCGGGCCAGGGCCAGGACATCGGTGAGGTATTTTTCGCCCTGGACGTTGTCCGTGGTGACGTGGACCAGCGCGTCGCGCAGCACGGCGGCGTCGAAGGCGTAGATGCCGGAGTTGATCTCACGGATTTCGCGTTCGGTGCTGGTGGCGTCCTTGTGTTCGCGGATCCCCATGACGGTCCCGTCCCCTGCGCGGAGGATGCGGCCGTAGCCGGTGGCGTCGTCCAGCACGGCGGTGAGAACAGTGACGGCGTTGCCCTCGGCCTCGTGAGTCGCGACCAGCTCGGCGAGGAGTTCGCCGGTGAGCAGGGGGACGTCGCCATAAGTGACAACGACTGTTCCGCTCAGCGGACCCCCGGCGCCTGGCGCATCGAGGGCTTCCAGTGCGGCTTCGACCGCGCGGCCAGTGCCCGGCACTTCGTCCTGGTCCACGATCAGGGCCTTCGGGTCAAGGGCCGTGACATGGGCGGCGACGAGGTCGCGTTCGTGCCGGACCACGAGGGCCAGTTCACGGGGGTGGATACTGCGGGCCGCCTGAAGCGCGTGGCCGACCAGGGAGCGGCCGCCGATCTCATGGAGAATTTTTGGGGTACGGGATTTCATCCGGGTACCGGCCCCTGCAGCTAGGACAATCACGGCGGCTGGGCCAGTGTTCTCGGGGCTCACGTATTGGCTCTCCTTGCTTGGTTGCGCAGTGTGTCTCGCCAGTTCCGCTCATAGGACTCGAACCTATACTCCACGGCTCCAAAGGCCGGGGTGCTGCCATTACACCAGAGCGGATCGTGCCGGCATGACCTGTGGCACGAGAACCAATTCTGCCACGAAGGTTGATGCTCGTGCGACTCAGGGCCGCGAAAAGGGCGGCGGGCCGCTGCGGCCGGACGGTAGCGGGCCGTGCGGCCGGACGGTAGGGCATGATGGTGCCGTGAGCAAGAGTGCAGGCGCATCCGGCGGGGCGGACGGCGGTAGCGCAGGCCCGCGCGTGCCCCTGGCCACGCTGTCCGGCCCCCGCATGACGGGCCTGCAGCCGCCGCACGCAGTTGATTGGGATGGCTTTTCGCACGCCGCGGCCTGGACGGCACCACCATCGAGGAAATCGCCGCCTCCGCGGGCGTCTCAAAACCGGTGGTCTAAGGGCCCTTCGGCTCGAAGGAAGGCTTGTATGCGCAGGTGGTGGAATGTGAGTTCCACATCCTGCTGGCCGCCATCAACGATGCCCTGGCCGAGGACGCCAAGCCACGCGTCCTGGTAGAACGGGCCGCAGTGGCGCTGCTGACCTACATCGAGGACCGGACTTACGGCTTCCGCGTCCTCATGCGCGACGCGCCGACGTCCCACCCGGAGGGGCTTTTTCCACCCTGCTCTCGCAGGTGGCGGCCCGGGTGGAGCACATCCTCGAGGACGAGCTCGCCCGCCGCGGCTTCAGCCCCGCCGACGGCGCCATGTACGCCCGGATGCTCGTGGGAATGGTTGCGACCACCGGCCGGTGGTGGCAGGACAGCCGTACGCCGGACAAACGCGAAGTCGCCGCGCACCTGGTGAACCTGGCATGGAACGGCCTGACCGGGCTGCAGCAGGATCCCGGGCCCCGCAGCCAGGACTGAGTCCCGGTGTGGGCGCGCTTTCTGCCGTGGGACATGTCCAGTATTGGTTCCGAGGAATGGCCATAAGGCTAATATGCCCATCCCTGGCCCGCGCCAAGGGACATGTCCTGGGGGTTTTCAGCCCTGCAAGGGACATGTCCAGTGTCGGCCCGCGCAGTGGGACATGTCCTGCGGGTTTTCAGCCCTGCAAGGGACATGCCCAGTCTCGGCCCGCGCAGTGGGACATGCCCTGCGGGTTTTCAGCCCTGCAAGGGACATGCCCAGTCTCGGCCCGCGCAGTGGGACATGCCCTGCGGGTTTTCAGCCCTGCAAGGGACATGCCCAGTGTTGGCCTGCGTTGAGGGACATGTCCGGCGGCCTATCCAGCCCTCCGAGGGACTTCCGGAATGGGGTGCCGAGCCCCTTGAGCGCTCGGCGGGACATGCCCAGTACCGGTTCCGAGGAATGGACATAAGGCGAATATGCCCATCCCTGGCCCGCGCCGTGGGACATGTCCGGCGGGTTTTCAGCCCTGCAAGGGACATGTCCAGTGTTGGCCTGCGTTGAGGGACATGTCCTGCGCGTTTTCAGCGCTGCAAGGGACATGCCCAGTGTTGGCCTTCGCAGCGGGACTTGTCCTGTAGGTTTCAGCCTGCAAGGGACATGTCCAGCCGCGCCTGAACACACTGGGCATGTCCCGCGCCCGCCCGGAGGCTACTCCCCCAGCACTTCGAGGGCCTCGAGCCATTCGAGTTCGAGGGCTTCGCGTTCGCCGGCGAGCTCCCCGAGTTTGGCGTTGAGCTCGGCGAGCTGGTCGAACTTGCTGGCATCCCCGGCCCCGGCGGTCATCTGGGCGTGGATCTTGTCTTCCTGCTGCTTGAGCTTGCCCAGCTGGCGGTCGATCCGGTTCTTGGCCTTGCGGGCGTCGCGCTTTTCGGCCTCGGACGGGCCTGCGACGGCCGGGGCGGAGCCGGCAGCAGAGGAAGTGACGGGGTTCCCGCCACCGGTGATCGTGGAGCCCGCGAGTGCGCCTTCGCGCAGTTCGAGGTACTGGTCGACGCCGCGCGGCAGGGCGCGGATCTTCCCGTCGCCGAGGAGCGCCATCTGGTGGTCTGTGACGCGCTCCAGCAGGTACCGGTCGTGGCTGACCACAACGAGGGTGCCGGGCCAGCCGTCAAGCACGTCCTCGACGGCGGCGAGCGTATCGGTGTCGAGGTCGTTGGTGGGCTCGTCAAGCATCAGCACGTTCGGCTCCCCCACGAGCAGGCGCAGGAGCTGCAGCCGGCGGCGTTCGCCACCGGAGAGGTCCCTGACCGGGGTCCACTGCTTCTCGTTGGTGAAGCCAAGCTGCTCCACGAGCTGGCCGGCGGTGAATTCCTTGCCGCCGACGTTGAAGGAGCGCTTTTCCCGCTCGATCACTTCGATCACGCGCAGGTCCGAGACGTCGTCGAGTTCCTTGACCTCCTGGGTGAGGACCGCGGTGACCACCGTCTTGCCGCGCTTGACCTTCCCGGAGCTCGGCTGGATCTCGCCGTTGAGGAGCTTCAGCAGGGTGGTCTTGCCGGCGCCGTTGACGCCCACGAGGCCCAGCCGCTCCCCCGGCGCAAGCCGCAGCGTGATGTTGTCGAAGAGCTTCTGCCCGGCGTCGCCGCCGAGGAAGTCCAGTGAGACGTTCTCGAGGTCCAGGACGTCCTTGCCGAGCCGGGCCGTGGCCATCTTGCTCAGCGCCGTCGAGTCGCGCGGCTCGGGGACGTCGGCGATCAGGGCGTTGGCCGCCTCGATCCTGAACTTGGGCTTGGCGGTACGGGCCGGGGCACCGCGGCGGAGCCAGGCGAGCTCCTTCTTCACGAGCTGCTGGCGTTTGCTTTCCACCACGGAAGCGGAGCGGTCACGTTCGGCGCGGGCCAGCACATAGGCGGCGTAACCGCCGTCGAACGGGTCCATGATGCCGTCGTGGATTTCCCACGTCTTGGTGCAGACTTCGTCCAGGAACCAGCGGTCGTGGGTGACCACGAGGAAGGCGCCCTGGTTGGCCCGCCAGCGGGTCTTCAGGTGCCGGGACAGCCACGCGACGCCTTCGACGTCGAGGTGGTTGGTGGGCTCGTCGAGCATGATGACGTCGTGGTCCTCGATCAGCAGCTTGGCCAGCGCCACACGCCGCTTCTGCCCGCCGGAGAGCGCGTGGACGTTGGCGTGCCAGTCGACGTCGGACACGAGGCCGCCCATGACTTCGCGGATCTGGGGATTGCGGGCCCATTCATAGTCGGCCTGCTCCCCCACGATCGCGGCACCGACGGTGAGGTCGCCGTCGAGTACGTCGCTCTGGTCCAGGTAACCGATGTTAACCTCGCTGCGCTTGGTCACCCGGCCGGAGTCCGGGGTGGAGCGCATGGCCAGCAGCCGCATGAGGGTCGACTTGCCGTCGCCGTTGCGGCCCACCATCCCGATCCGGTCGCCCTCTTCAAGGCCGAGGGTGATGCCATCGAGGACGGTACGGGTTGCATACGAGACCGTGAGGTTCTCGCCGCCGAGCAGGTGTGCCACTGGGAACTGCTTTCTTAGGTGTATCGATTGGGTGGATCGGTGAAGCGATGCTGTTAAGTCATGATGCGGTGCGCCAAAAAGCTCCTAAAGGAGCGTATCGGAGATGATGCGGGCACCGTGCACCGGGCCGTGCACCGCCATGGCGTCGAAACTGTGGTGCCGGAGATCTTTGGCCAGCCCCTCGGCCGCCGCAGGGTTGTGTGCAAGGAACGCAACCGTGGGCCCGGAGCCGGAGACAATTCCGGCGATCGCCCCCAGGGATTCACCGAGGCCAAGGGTGTCCCGGAGGCCAGGGGCGAGTTCGATCGAGGCGCGCTGCAGGTCATTGACCAGGACACGGCTCAGGGCGTCGGCGTCGCCGCCGCGGAGGGCCTGGAGGATCATCGGGTCCACGGCGGTGGGCGCCTCGATCACTACGCCTTCGGTCACGCGCAGCCGGTCCAGGGCCCGGTAGACCTCCGGGGTGGGCAGGCCGAAGTCCGCCGTCACGAGTACCCAGTCGGTCTGGGCCTTGACGAGGGCGGGCGAGAGGTCGTCGCCCAAGCCGAGCCCCACGGCCGTGCCGCCGAGCAGCGCGAAGGGGACGTCGGCTCCGAGTTCCGCGGCCAGGTGGGCCAGTTCGTCGCGGGACAGGCCGCTGTTCCACAATGCGTCGCAGGCCAGCAAGGTGGCGGCGGCGTCGGCGGAACCGCCGCCCATGCCGCCGGCCACAGGCACCCGTTTCGTGATTTCCAGATGGACACCGGTGGAGTGTTCGGAGACGTCTGCCATGATGGCCGCCGCCTTGTAGGCCAGGTTGCGGTGATCGAGCGGAATATCCAGGCCGTCAAAGGTGCTCGCGTTACTGATGCTGACGGTGATCTCGCCGGTATCGGTGCTGGTGGCGGCAACTTCTTCGTAGAGTGAGACGGCCAGATAGACGCTGGCAACCGAGTGGTAGCCGTCCGGCCGCAACGGTCCGACGTCCAGTGAGACGTTGACCTTGCCTGGAGCCTTGACTCGAACAGTCCTCGCGGCAAAGCGCTCTCTCACTGCGTTCATGGCTCCACGCTATGGCATTGCGGCCCGGGCTCCAAGCACGGAACTGCGCCCGGGGGAAGCCATAAGGAGCTCACGACGACCTCAGGCGACCGGCTGCTCGTGCGCTTCAGCGATTCTGGCGAACGCCGCAATGTCGATCACTTCACCGCGGGCGGTGGGGTCGATGCCGGCGGCCCGCAGGCATCGTTCGGCCTCGGCGGCGCTGCCGGCCCAGCCGGCCAACGCGGCCCGGAGCGTCTTGCGGCGCTGCGCGAAGGCGGCGTCAATCACTGCGAAGACCTGCTCCCTGGTGGCAGTCGTGACGGGGGGCTCCCGGCGTGTGAACGCGACGAGTCCGGAATGGATTTTGGGCGCGGGCCAGAAGACGTTCATGCCGATCACGCCGGCCTTGCGCATGCTGCTGTACCAGGCGGCCTTGACCGAAGGCACGCCATAGGTCTTGGAACCGGGCCCTGCCGCGAGGCGGTCGGCGACTTCATCCTGGACCATGACCAGGCCGTGCTGCAGGCTCGGGAAGTGCTGCAGCAGGTGGAGCACCACCGGGACGGCGACGTTGTAGGGAAGGTTCGCCACAAGCGCTGTCGGCTCGACGGGAAGGTCGGTGACCCGCATGGCGTCGGCCAGGACGAGGTGGAAATTCCCGACGGCGTGCGGCCGCCACTGCCCCACCGTGGCCGGCAGACGCCCGGCGAGGACCGGATCGATTTCGACGGCGACCACGCTCCGGGCGGCATCCAGCAGGCCTAGGGTCAGCGACCCGAGCCCGGGACCGACTTCCAGGACTGTCTCATCGGCTTGGATGTCAGCGGTGTTCACGATCCGCCGGATGGTGTTGCCGTCGATGACGAAGTTCTGGCCGAGGGTCTTCGTTGGCCGCACGCCGATTTCCTCGGCCAGCCGGCGGATATCGGAGGCACCCATGAGCGGTGCGGGCGCCGCTCCGGGGAGGCTTTCGGGGGCGGAGGGGCTCGGTTCAGTCACCTAGGTATCCTATCCCGGCGCGGGTACGCCGCAGGCCGGGTCCGGAGGAATCCGGACCCGGCCTGTGCGGTCCCCTGGCTGTGGTCAGTAGCCGCGGAGTCGGGCGGTCAGTGGCCGGCTGTCAGCCGCCGGGCTGAGAACTGGCCTGGCCTGCTGGGCTGGCCAACTGGACTTGCGCGTGCTAGCTCGAGGCGGCCCAGCCGCAGCCCCAGGGCTGCAGGCCGCGCTGGGCGTAGATGCGGTTGGCGACGGCGATCTGCTGGGCCTTGCTGGCCGCTGCGGCGTTCGGGGCGTAGGCGCCGCCGCCGGAGCCGAGCCAAGTCCCGACGTCGAACTGCAGGCCGCCGTAGTAGCCGTTGCCGGAGTTGATGGACCAGTTGCCGCCGGACTCGCACTGGGCGATCTTGTCCCACATGCCCTGGTTCATCATGGCGGGGGCGGCTGCACCGGTGTTGGCGGCGGGCTCGGGCTTTTCCTTGGTGCCGACGGTCACCTTTTCAGTGACGGGCTGGGTGCTGACGGTCTCGGACACCAGGGTCCGGGAGGCTTCGCGGCCGTCCACGAGGACCAGCTTGAAGCTCTTGCTGGTGGTGCCGGCAACGCCGGCCTGGGTGACCTTCTTCTCACCCTTGAACATGTCCGCGCTCTCGGTGGTGAGTGTTTCGAAGGCGACGGGCTCGGTGGTTTTGGCCGTCTTGCTGACGTCGACGCGGGAAACCTTGATCACCATGTCATTGACCACGGGAGCGTTCCCGGGCTGGGACACGCGGTCGCTGGTTCCGAGGGACAGCTTGGCGTCCTCAAGGACCTTGGCCACGGTGGCCGCCGTGGTGGTGGTCTTGGTTGCCTTGCCGTCGGCAACGACACTCACGGATTTCGGCGTCGAGATGGAAACGAAGGAACCGGAGACGGCGAGCTGGGCGTCCTTGGGCACGGAGAGCTGCGAGGCGCTGGCCACGCCGAGTTCGGTCACGAGCCCTTCAACGGTGGGCGCGGTGGTGGAAATGGTCCGTTCGGCGCCGTCCAGGCTGACCTTGACGGCCTTGGCGAGGTTGACATTGATGACTGCCCCGTCCTGCACATGGGCGTCCAGCGAGGGCGACACCCGGTCGGATGGCTGCAGTTCAACCTTGGCACCCTTGACGACCTCCCCGACGGTTCCGCCGAAGGACTGGACGGAGCTGACTTTGCCATCCACGTTGAGTGTGATCGTCTTGTTATTGCCGACAAAGGCCACGAGGCCCAGCACCAGTGCCACCAGCACTACGAGTTGCGTGCCAACTTTGACGAAGCTGAACTTTCCATCCGATGTGAAGAACTTGACCACAATTGCCCGAATCTCTTGGACCTTCCGGGCACGGGGATAAGTACACGTGACCACCCTTCGTGAGCGCGCCAACGGCGGCTCCGGACATCGTCCGGAACGTCACGGAACATGCGTGCACTGCCTCACCCAAAACGAGAGCGCACATGTGGTTCGTTTGCCACAATGCACGCCCTGCTGGAGTGAAATTGACCGTAGGCCTTCCCCGACCCCGGCTAATAGTTGACCACTGTAATCGAAGCGTTATAAAGGCGCCAAGAATTGGTGCATACCCGGTATCTATCCCGGACGGCTGAAGAGGATCGATTCAGTGCCAGGATCCGTACGCCCGCACGGTATTTGCGGCGATCTGGGCGCACAGCTCGGAAAGCTCCGAACCAGTCACATCGGCCATGGCCCGGACCGTATAGGGGACCATGTAGCTCGCGTTCGGTCGGCCGCGATGCGGGTGCGGGGTGAGGAAGGGCGCATCAGTCTCGACCAGGATCCGGCTCGGGTCCGCGATGGCCAGCGCTGAGCGCAGGTCCGCCGCGTTCTTGAATGTCACAGTTCCAGCAAAGGACATGTACCAGCCCTCCGCGTTGCAGGTCCGGGCGAGGGCCTCGTCGCCGGAGAAGCAGTGGAAGACGACGCGCTCCGGGGTCCCCTCTTCGCGCAATACCTGGACGACGTCGTCATGGGCGTCGCGGTCGTGGATTTGCAGCGTCAGCCCGAGCCGTTTGGCGATGTCGATATGGCGGCGGAATGAGTAACGCTGGTGGGCCAGGCCCTCCCCCTCGGTCCGGAAGAAGTCGAGGCCGGTCTCACCGATTGCCCGGACCCTCGGATGGGCTGCCAGTGCCTCGATCTCGGCCAGGGCGTCCTCCAAGCCGCCGCGCCGGGCGTAGCCGGGCGCATCGTTGGGGTGAAGGGCAACGGCGCCAAGGAGCCGCGAATCAAGGTCAACGGCTTTGACCGTAAACCGGGAGGATTCGAGGTCGCAGCCCACTTGCACCGCACCCTGGACACCTACTGCTGCGGCGGCGTCGAGGGCATCCTTGACGCCCACCAAGAGCTCCGCGTCGGGAAAGTCCAGATGCGTGTGGTTGTCCATGACCGGGACGGGAAGCGGCTCCGGTGCGGGCGGATACCCGCTGCGTCCTGTACCGTCGTCTCCGGGCGGCCGGAACGGGACGGGTGTGAGGGGATTGAGCATTCATCCACCCTAACCGGCGCCGAGATTTCCCCGGAATTCTCTGTCAGGCCCGGCAGTTGTGTTAGTAGGCTGTTAGTACGCTGTTATTTCCCCGTTAGGAAACAGGCGAACGCCGCTGAGGGGTCCGGTGGCCGCTGGCGGTCAGTTCCGGGACCCACCAGGGCTGAAAGGCTGCCGATGGATTACCACCGCACTTCCCTAGACGACATCCTCCCCGAAGGACAGAGACTCCCGGGCCGCGCTGGCCTGGAACCAAACGGAGCCGGACACCGGTCCCCGGCGCCGGCCATGGACGCGGACGCCTTCCATTCGGCCAGCAACCGGATCCTGACGGCCATTAATACGGTCATCGACGGCAAGGCCGACGCTGCCAAGCTGGCACTCACCGTGCTTCTCGCCCAGGGCCACCTGCTCCTGGAAGACGTCCCCGGGGTGGGCAAGACGCTGCTGGCCAAGACCCTGGCCCGCACCATCGACTGCTCCGTCAGCCGCATCCAGTTCACGCCGGACCTGCTCCCGTCCGACGTCACGGGCGTGTCCATCTACAACCAGGCGACCCGGACCTTCGAGTTCCGGCACGGCGCGGTGTTCGCCAATATCGTCATCGGGGACGAAATCAACCGTGCCTCGGCCAAGACCCAGTCAGCCCTGCTGGAGTGCATGGAGGAACACCAGGTCACGGTGGACGGCACGTCCTATCGGCTGGATGAGCCGTTCATGGTGGTGGCGACGCAGAACCCCATCGAGATGGAGGGCACGTACCCGCTGCCGGAAGCGCAGCGGGACCGTTTCATGGCCCGGATTTCCATGGGCTACCCGGACCGCGAGTCCGAGATGGAGATGCTCGAGACCCACCAGGCATCCTCTCCGCTGGCCCGCGTGACGGCAGTGGTCACCGCGGCGGAAGTGGCCGCCATGATTGCCACGGTGCAGCAGGTCTACGTGTCACGGTCCATCAAGGAGTACACGGTGGCCCTGGGCCGGGCCACGCGTGAAAGCGGGCTTCTCCGGCTCGGCGCCAGCCCGCGGTCCATGCTGCAGCTCTTGCGCGCGGCGAAAGCTACAGCCGCGCTGGAGGGCCGCGACTTCGTGCTGCCGGACGACGTCGTTAGCGTAGCCGAAGCGGTCCTCGCCCACCGGATCATCCTCGACCGCAAGGCGGCCAGCGCGGGCGAGACGCCGCAATCCGTCATCCGGGCCATCATCGCCAAGATCCCCGTCACGCCGGAAGTGACGGCTTCACCCAACGGAAGCGGCCCCGCTGGCCGGAAGAAGGCCTCGGCCATGGCGGCGGCGCCGGCACCCAAACTGCCGAACCCCCGCTAGGGAATGGGTCCGCCGTGGCGTTGAGGGATCGGTTGCCCGGGCACTTATTCAGCACCCGCGGCTGGGGCCTGCTGGGCGCGGGCGCGCTGTCCCTGCTGGCCGCGCAGATCATGGGGCGCCGGGATCTGCTCGCCCTGGCCGTACTGCTGCTGGTCCTGCCCGTGCTGGCCCTGGCCGGAACCCGCGTCCTGAAGCCGAGGTTCCAGGTCTACCGCGAATTCAGCCCGTCGCCGGTCGAAACGTCCGCGCGCACCACGGTGCGGCTGGCCGTCGCGCGGACCGGGCCAGGGACCGGCCACGCGATTATGGAGGAACACTTGCCGGCCCGGTTCGGCGAATCCCCCGTCTTCAGATTCCCGGCACGTGGGGCTGCCGCCGGCACCAGCCGCTATGAATACCACCTTCGCTCGCCCCGGCGGGGCCAGTTCCTCATTGGGCCCGTGACGGCGGAGTTCAGCGACCCCTTCGGGTTGTCCTTCCACCGCCACGCGATTGACGACGGCGACCTCCTCACCGTGACGCCCGCCGCCGTGGAGCTCCCCGAGACGGGCCTCGCAGGCGCCCGCGGACACGACGGCGTCACACCCACGCGGGCGCGGGCCAATCCCAGCGACGACGACGTTATGACCCGCGAATACCGCCATGGGGATCCGCTGCGCCGAGTGCACTGGGCCGCGACCGCCCGCCACGGGTCCCTCATGGTGCGGCAGGAGGAGTCCGTCACCACCCCCGAGGCGACCATCATCCTGGATCAGCGCCTCTCGGCTTATCCCCACGGCGTGTTTGGCCACAGCGCCCTGTCCCCGGGCGGCCACTCGGGCAGCGGGGACGGGGACGGCCATGATTTGCTGACCTGCGACGCCTTCGAGTGGGCTGTCACGGCGGCGATGTCGATCGGCGCGCACCTCGCGGAACGCAACTACTCGCTGCGGTTCCTGGACACCGCCGGTGCGCCCGCCTTCCGGAATTCGCCGTCCGCTCCCGACCCGGACGCCGAGGCATACACCGGAACAGCAGGACTGCAGTCCATCGCGGAAAGCCTGGCCGCCATCGAACTTTCCGGCCCGCACCACCCGCACCACCATGCCCAACAGCACCGGGATCGCGCCCCGCAGCCCCGCCCGCGGGAAGCTGCGGCGGGAGCCCCGCAGGTCTTCGACGACGCCCTGATGGACAAGCTTTCCGCCCACCGGCTGCGGGGACCGGTCCTGGCGATCCTAGGCAGCCTGTCCCAGGCGGAGGCCCGGGCGCTGTCCCCCGCGGCCGGGTTCGGCGCGAACGCCTTCGCGCTGCTGGTCATGGACCAGGCACAGGATTCCGGTGCAATGCCCGAGGTACTGGAGGCGTTGCGGCTGGGCGGATGGCGGGCCGTGGCGGTAACTGCGCGGAGCCCGCTGCCGGACGCATGGGCAGCCTTTGACCAGGCAGACCCTGCGATGTCCGCCGCGGCCGACGTCCGCCGCGGCGTGGGGGGCCGGCCATGACACTCGCACCGCACCGCAGCTCCGGATCTGGAACCGGCACGGCCGGCAAGGAAGAACCGACAGTCCTGACCCCCGGCGCGGCGCCCCGGCCGGATGGACCCGGCGCCCAGCCCTGGGTGATGGGGACCGCCGTCGCGGTGGCAGTGGCAGGCGCGGCCCTCGGCTTCAACGGCGTCCTGCGCGGATGGGCCTGGTACTCCCCGGTCTTCAGCACCGTTCTCTCCGTCGCGTTCTCCATGGCAATGCTCCGGTCGTTGCGGGCCAGGACATGGCTGGTCGCTGCCGGCGGCCTGGTGGCGCTCGTCGTCGCCCTGACCTTCATTTTCTTCCGGCAGCACAGCATTGCCGGGTTCATCCCGTCCCCGGAGACCATGAACTACCTGGGAAAGTTCCTCCGGCGGGCCAGCGAAACCGTCCTTGCCGAGAGCACCCCGGTGGCCCCCAACGCCGGAATCGTGATGCTGATCTGCGCGGTGCTCGGACTGCTGGTGATCCTCATCGATGCCCTGGCATTCCCGCTCGCACTGCCGGCCACAAGCGGGCTGGGGATCCTGGCAATCCTCGTGGTGCCGGCGATGGTCAAGCCGCAAAGCGTGGGAGTGCTGGCGTTCGTGGGCGCCGCCGTCGGGTATCTGCTGATTCTCGGGTGCAGCCATTGGTTCACCCCTGATGCCCGCACCCTGGCCGACACCGCCCGGAACCCCGGGCAGCTCCGGCGCGGAGCCATCACAGCCGCCGCGGCGCTGACCGTCACGCTGCTGTTGCAGCCTGTCATCCCGGGATTCGAGCAGGGCACGTTCCCGCAGGGCTCACGGCTGAACCCCTTCGGCGGCGCCACCGGCCTGAACCCGATGATCAGCCTGGGCAACAGCCTGCGCAGCCCCTCGGGCGAGGGCCGGATCACCTTCGCCACGAACTCGCCGACGACGCCGTACCTGCGTTCGGTGACGGTGGACAACTTCGACGGCGATTCCTGGGCACCTGATGACCGGGAGTCCACCCGGCAACCCGGGACCGGCAGGATCGAGTCCGGGCTTGATAGGGCCCCGACAGAGCTCCGCGTGATCACGGCCGTCAACACCGGCCAGTACACGAGCCCGTACCTGCCCGCGCCGTATGCACCCGAAGCCGTCAACGGCCTCACCGGGCGCTGGAGCTGGGATCCTGCCACGCTCAGCATCAAGGGGGTCGACACCAACTCCCGCGACCAGCAGTACGTGGTCATGTCCGTTACTCCGCAGGTCACGGCAGCGCTGCTGGCGGGGGCCTCCGAGCCGGTGCGCGGGGTCCCGGAGCAGTTCCTGCGGCAGCCGTCGAACGTTCCGGAGGTTGTGAGCAGCACGGCCAAGACCGTGACGGCCGGAGCCGCCTCGCCGTATGCGAAAGCCATGGCGATCCAGCGATACCTGCGCTCCACCGAGTTCAGCTACTCCCTGCAGTCCCCCGTGCAGGGCGGCTACGACGGCAACGGGCTGTCCGTGCTGGCGGACTTCCTGAGCCAGAAGAGCGGCTATTGCATTCATTTCGCCTCTGCCATGGCCGTGATGGCCAGGTTGGAGGGCATTCCCAGCAGGATCGCCGTGGGCTACGCGCCCGGCCGCCCCACCGGGGCCACCGTGGCTGTCTCGGGACAGGGTCCGCTTCCGGAGTTCGAAGTCGATGCCCGCGACGCCCATGCCTGGCCGGAACTCTACTTCCAGGGCGTCGGCTGGGTCGCATTTGAGCCGACGCCGTCCCGCGGCCTCGTTCCGGCCTACGCCACGGATGCCTCCCTGCCCAGCGGCGCCAGCACCAACGAACGCAACGACGCCCTGACCCCCGGGAACCGTTCCCCGCAAGCACCGGTCCCGGCCCCCGGCACGGTTCCGCTGCCCGGAACCGGGACGCCGGCGCCCGTGGACCCGCAGGCGGCACAGACACTGTACGGCATTGGTGCGGTGCTGCTGCTGGCGCTGCTGGTGGCTTCCCCTCGGCTGGTGCGCGGCGGGGTGCGGCGCCGCAGGCTGAGGAGCGCGGCGCGCGGCTATCCCGGCGCCACAGCCGGACCGGCTCTGCCGGCCTGGGCGGAACTGCGGGACCTGGCCACGGACTACGGCGTGGCCCCAGGAGCGAGCGAGACGCCGCGGCATTTCTCGCAGCGGTTGCGCGCCTCGGCGGCGTTGGGCGAACCCGGCGGCACGGATGCCCCGGGGCAGCGGGCAGCGGCCGCCCTGACCGAGGACTTTGAACGTCAGCAGTACGGCCGCCCGGGGGGCGCCGCCGGACCGGCGCAGACCGCAGAGTCCGCAGACTCCGAGGATCTTGCCAACTCTGCCGCCGCCAGGATCGCCCTGGTGCAGGCTTCGCTGCGGGCCAACGCGAGGCCGCTGGTCCGGCTGCGCGCGGACTGGCTGCCACCGTCGGTCATGTCCGGCTGGCGGAGGGCCCTCCCGGCGCCGCGCCGGATCCTCTCCCGGACAGCACAACGCACCCGGCGGGGACTCGCGGAATCCTGGGGGAAGATCCGCAACTCCGTCCGCCGGGTGCGCCGGGGCTAGGTCGTGTGGCTAGGTTCTGCGGTTAGCCGGCGTAGGGGTCGGCGATGCCGATGTACTGGGTGTAGAGGTATTCCTCGATGCCTTCCAGCCCGCCTTCGCGGCCCAGGCCGGACTGCTTGACGCCGCCGAACGGGGCGGCAGCGTTGGAGACCACACCGGCGTTCAGGCCCAGCATGCCGGTCTCCAGCCGTTCACCCATCCGGATCCCCCGGTTCAGGTCCCGCGTGAAGACGTAGGCCACCAGCCCGTATTCGGTGTTGTTCGCGAGCCGGACGGCCTCGTCCTCGGTGCCGAAAGTGATGATCGGGGCAACGGGACCGAAGATTTCCTCGGACAGGATCCGGGTGCCCTCGGTGACGCCGGTGAGGATGGTGGGCTGGTAGAAGTAACCCGGGCCCTCCACGGCGGAACCGCCGGTCACCGCGACCGCGCCGGCCGCGACAGCGTCGGTGACGAGCTCGTGGACCTTGTCCCGGCTCTTGGCATCAATCAGCGGGCCGATCTTGGACTCGGCCTCGGTGCCCCGTGCGGTGGTCATGCCCGCCATCTTCGCGGCGAACTTCTCCGCGAACTCCTGGGCGACGGATTCGTGCACGATGAACCGGTTCGCCGCGGTGCAGGCCTCGCCCATGTTCCGCAGCTTCGCCAGCATCGCCCCGGCGACGGCGGCATCGACGTCGGCGTCCTCGAACACCACGAACGGGGCGTTCCCGCCGAGTT
Organism: Arthrobacter sp. 05T420; assembly: GCF_056396305.1. Taxonomy (NCBI): domain Bacteria; kingdom Bacillati; phylum Actinomycetota; class Actinomycetes; order Micrococcales; family Micrococcaceae; genus Arthrobacter; species Arthrobacter sp. 05T420. The sequence goes on from NZ_JBFTLG010000005.1 coordinate 72,066, forward strand.
CCATCGAGGTCCGCAGCACGGTCTCGGAGGCATCCGAGAGCAGCCGGCGGCCGACCTCGGTGGAACCGGTGAAGGACAGCTTCCGCAGCCGGGAGTCCTTGATCAGCGGCCCCGTCGTGGCACCGGCGGTGGAGGTCGGGATGACGTTCAGGACACCGGCGGGCAGCCCGGCCTCGACCATCACGGCCGCGAACAGCTGCGAGGTCAGCGGGGTCAGGTTCGCGGACTTGAGCACCATGGTGCAGCCGGCGGCCACGGCCGGGGCGATCTTGCGGGTCGCCATCGCGAGGGGGAAGTTCCACGGGGTGATCAACAGGCACGGGCCCACCGGCTTCTTGGTCACCAGCAGCCGGGACTTCCCGTCCGGGGATACCGAGTACCGGCCGAACGCGCGGACGGCTTCCTCGGAGAACCAGCGCAGGAACTCCGCACCGTACGTGACCTCGCCGCGGGCCTCGGCCAGCGGCTTGCCCATCTCCAGTGTCATCAGCAACGCGAAGTCCTCCGCGCGGGCCGTGACCATCTCGAAGGCGCGGCGGAGGATCTCGCCGCGTTCCCGGGGCGGGACCTTCGCCCAGGACTCCTGCGCGGCGGCGGCCGCGTCCAGGGCCGCCTTGCCGTCCTCGGGACCGGCGTCGGCAATGCTGAGCAGGACCTTGCCGGTGGCGGGGTCCTCGACGTCGAAGGTCTTCCCGGACGCGGCCGGACGCCACTCGCCGTTGATCAGCAGGCCCGTCGGAACGGACGCCAGCAGGGCGCTCTCCCGCTCGGCGGAAACAATAGGCTGGGCAGTTACAGTCACAATGACTCCCTCGTCAGCAATTCGGTTGGCCCTAGTTTCTTGGCACTAGTTTGTTTGAATTAGTTTTTGATGTCGGCGCACGTTCCCGCAGGCAGTCCCGGGCGTCTGGATTACTGCCACGGTACTGCTGCGCTCACGGGCAAGTCTATGCATGGGCGCACTACCCGATCCAGAATATGCTGTGCAGCTGCACAACCTCCGTGCCACCTGTGGGGGTTGGGTCCAACTGGGCCGCCGCGGCTTACAGGCGCCCGCAGCACAGCGCGTTTGTCACCGCGCGGCGAGGACCGCGGCATAGAGTTCGCGCTTGCTGACTTTCGCGTCATCGGCCACTGCGGACACGGCCTCCTTCAATCGGATGCCTTGGGCGATCAGCCCGTTGACGGCAGCCACGTGATCCTCGGGACGGCCTGGCTCGCGCTCGGGAGCGCCGCCCACTACCACCGCGATTTCGCCGCGCACCTCGTTGGTCTCGGCCCATTCGAGCAGCTCGCGCAGGGTGCCGCGGATGACCTCTTCGTAGGTCTTGGTAAGTTCCCGGCACACCGCGGCCCGGCGGTCGGCGCCGAAGCTTTCGCGCAGCGCCCGCAGCATGGGTTCGAGCCGGTGCGGCGCCTCGAAAAACACCATGGTGCGCCGCTCGGCGTCGAGCTCTGTAAGCCGCGAGGAGCGTTCACCCGCCTTGCGGGGCAGGAATCCCTCAAAGCAAAAGCGGTCCGTCGGGAGGCCGGAGAGGGCCAGTGCGGTCAGCACGGCGGACGGTCCCGGCGCCGCGGTGACGGTGAGGCCGGCCGCTACGGCGCCTTCAACCAGCCGGAACCCCGGGTCCGAGACGGAGGGCATGCCGGCGTCGGTCACCATGACCAGGGTTTTGCCGGACCGGACCTGGTCCAGCAGGTCGGCAGTCTTGGCCGCCTCATTGTGCTCGTGATAGCTGATGATCCGGCCGGCCACGGTGATGCCAAGGTTCTGCACGAGGCGGTGCAGCCTCCGGGTGTCCTCCGCGGCGACGATGTCCGCCGTCGTGAGCAGCTCCACGAGCCGCGCCGAGGCATCTCCGGCGTTTCCGATCGGCGTCGCCGCGAGGACGATCCTGCCGGGTCCGCCAGCGGCGGGAACACCAGTGGCCGGAACGACGTCGACGGCCACGTCTTCGGGAGGAGGATCGAGGGGAGGAATAGGGGAAGTGCTGGGTTCGTGGTCCACAGGACCAGCCTACTGCGGCCGGGGCGCAGCCCAGCGAGCACAGCTGCGAAAGGTAGCATGGGCAACGTGACCCAGACCCCTACGCGGCCGCCCGAGGCTGGCCCCGCATCGCCGACAACCGGCCGGAGCAGCGCCAACGGCAGAACAGGCGGCAGAGCCGGCGCCCGCTTCCACACCGGCCGCAATCTGGAGGGACACCGCTGGATCGGCCGCCCCGCCGAGGCCACCACCCCGGAGGCCCTCAGGGAACGCCTGATCGGCGGCATCCAGAGCTGGCGGGACTACCCGGCGTCGCTTCGGCTCTGGTACTGGCTCATTCCGGTTCTTACGGCCGCGTTGGGCGGCGTCCTGAGGTTCGTCCGGCTCGACACGCCCCGCAACCTGGTCTTTGACGAAACCTACTACGTCAAGGACGCGTATTCATTCCTGGTCAGCGGGTACGAGCGCAGCTGGCCTGACCGGGCGAACGACGCCTTCATCGCCGGCAATCCCGGCGTGCTCCTGAACACGCCGGAGTATGTGGTCCACCCGCCGGTCGGCAAATGGATGATCGCCGCGGGCATGTGGCTGTTCGGGGCGGACAATCCCTTCGGCTGGCGGTTCGGAGCTGCCCTGACGGGGACGCTGTCCATCCTCCTGCTGGCCCTGATCGCGCAAAAACTCTTCCGCTCCCTGACCCTGGGCGCTGTTGCCGGCGTCCTGCTCGCTGTGGACGGCCACCACATCGTCATGTCCCGGACCTCGCTGCTGGACATCTTCCTCATGTTCTGGATCCTCGCAGCGTTCGGCGCCCTGCTGATGGACCGCGACGACGGCCGGCGGCGGCTGGCAGCCCGGCTCGGCCGGCAGGCTGCAGCCTCTGCAACGGGGCGCCCCTCGGCTCTTCAGCTCACTTCCGGCCCCTGGCTCGGCATCCGGTGGTGGCGCCTCGCCGCGGGAGTCTGCCTGGGCCTGGCCGTCGGCACGAAATGGTCCGGCCTGTTCTTTCTTGCCGGATTCGGCCTGCTGACCGTCTTCTGGGATCTCAGCGCGCGGCGCATAGCCGGCGTGCATGCCTGGATCAGCGGAGGCATCCTCAAGGACGGCGTCCCGGCCTTCCTCAGCATCGTTCCGGTGGCCGCCGTGGTCTACGGCGCCACGTGGACCGGCTGGTTCCGGTCCAGCGACGCCTACTTCAGGCACTGGGCCGAGACCAACCCTTCGGCAGAGTGGGGCTGGCTGCCGAACGCCGTACGGTCCCTTGCGCATTACCACCTTGAGGCCTACAAGTTCCATCAGGGCCTGAGCTCGGACCACCCGTACGAGGCCAGCGCCTGGAGCTGGCTGGTCATGGGCCGGCCCACATCCTTCTTCTACGAATCCCCCAAGCCGGGCAGCCCGGGCTGCGATTTCGGCAACTGCACCACCGCCATCCTCTCCGTGGGCAACCCGCTGATCTGGTGGAGCGCGGCCGTGAGCCTGGGCGTCCTGCTGTTCTGGTGGGCCGGCCGCCGCGACTGGCGCGCCGGCGCGGTCCTGGCTGGTGTGGCAGCGGGATATCTGCCCTGGTTCCTCTACCCGGAGCGGACCACCTTCTTCTTCTACGCCGTCTCCTTTGAACCGTTCCTGGTGCTGGCGCTCGTCTATTGCCTGGGCCTGGTGCTCGGCCAGCGCAGCGACCCCCTGTGGCGCCGGCGGTCCGGGTTCTGGCTGGTGGCGCTGTTCGTGGTGGCGGCCGTGCTGGTGTCCGCGTTCTTCTACCCCGTCTGGACCGCCGAGGTGATCCCCTACCAGGAGTGGCGCATCCGGATGTGGATGCCATCCTGGATCTAGGGCAGGATTGACGGGGAAAGTCCGCCGCACTCCGGCGGACCAGGAATGGAGACTCGGCTGTGAGAGAAGCAAGCACCGGACTGCTCGTGGAGCTGGACCCGGAGTCCAACGTGACGGACCTGCTCCTGGAGCAGCACGCGAAGGACCCCGTGCACGCCCTCTACTCCCGCAAGGGCCCCGGCGGCTGGACCGATGTCACCGTCCAACACTTCCTGGAGCAGGTCACTGCCCTGGCCAAAGGCCTGATTGCCGGCGGACTCACTCCGGGCGAAACCGTCGCTGTCATGTCCGCCACCCGGTATGAGTGGACGGTGGTGGACTTCGCCATCTGGTTCGCCGGCGGCGTCACCGTCCCGATCTATGAGACCTCCTCCGCGGCCCAGGTCGAGTGGATCCTCCACGACTCGGGAGCCCGGCGGGTGTTCGTCGAGGATCAGGCCAAGGCCGCCGTGGTCCGGGGCGTCCTGGACGCCTCCACGGTCCTCGGTGACCGGCTTGTCGCCGTCGTGCGGATGGAGCACGACGGCGCGGCACCGAACTTGACGAGCCTGGCCGCGGCCGGCACCGGGGTGACCGACGCCGAGCTCGAACGCCACCGGAGCGCCGCGTCTCTGGCGGACGTGGCGTCCTTGGTCTACACCTCTGGCACCACCGGCAAGCCCAAGGGCTGCGAGATCACGCACGCCAACTTTGCCCTGGTCGCGAAGAACATCGCCCTCTTCCTGCCCGAGCTGCTCCTGCAGCCGCGCTCCCGGACGCTGATGTTCCTGCCCCTGGCGCACGTTTTGGCCCGGGCGGTGCAGGTCATCTGCCTCAGCTCCGGCACCACCGTCGGCCACTCCGCAAACGCGAAGGAGCTCCTGGACGACCTGGCCAGCTTCAAGCCCACTTTCCTGCTGGTGGTCCCCCGGATCTTCGAAAAGGTCTATGCCGGGGCCGCGCAACAGGCTGCCGCCGCGGGCAGGGAGCGCATCTTCACGGCTGCAGCGGCGGCCGCGGTCCGCTACTCCACGGCTCTGGACGCCGCCTCCCGGGGCAACGGCACGGGACCCGGGATCTTCCTGCGTGCCCGGCACGCAGTCTTCGACCGGCTGCTATACCCCCGGCTCCGGCAGGCCTTCGGCGGCCAGCTGCGGTACACGGTCTCCGGCGCCAGCCCGCTGAGCTCCAACGACGCCCATTTCTTCCGCGGCGCGGGCATCCCCGTCCTTGAAGGCTACGGCCTGACGGAAACCACGGCGCCGTGTACGGCCAACACCCCTGCCCGGATCAAGGTGGGCACAGTCGGCATCCCGGTGCCGGGCACCACGGTCCGGGTGGCCGACGACGGCGAGATCCTGGTCAAGGGCATCGGCGTCTTTAAGGGCTACCACGCCAACGAGGCCGCCAATGCGGAGGCGTTCGTGGACGGTTTCTTCCGGACCGGGGATCTCGGCTCCCTGGACGAGGACGGCTTCCTGACCATCACGGGCCGGAAGAAGGACCTGCTAGTCACGGCAGGCGGCAAAAATGTCGCCCCGGGACCGCTCGAGGAGAAGATCCGCGAGCACCAGCTGGTGGAACAGGCCGTGGTCATCGGCGACGGACGGCCGTTCGTCTCGGCCTTGGTCAACCTCGACCCGGAAGGGCTGCGCAACTGGTGCGCCGCCCGGAATGTGCCCGTCATGGCCCCGGCCGAAGCCGCCGCCAACGAGAGCGTCCGGGCCTCGATCCAGAACGCCGTCGATGAGGCGAACCTCCTGGTCTCCAAGGCTGAGGCGATCCGCAGCTTCGTCATCCTGGACGCCGACTTCACCGTGGAGTCAGGGCACCTGACGCCCTCGCTCAAGCTCAAGCGGGCCGCCGTCGTGCGGGATTACGCGGAGCACATCAACCGCATCTACGGTTAGGCAGCAGGCCCTTTCAGACGGTGTACCGGGTGCGCGCCGGGCCCTCCGCCTCGGTGCCGGTACTGCCGGCCGTCGCATCCGCCGCAGCGGCAGCCTCGGTGGCGTCAGGGTCGGCGTCAGCAATGGCGCCCTTGGCTGAGCCCGCCTTCTTGCCAAGGCCGCGGCGCCGGCGCGTGGGCCAGGTCAGGATAAGGGTGAGAACGGAAGCCAGCAGGACGAGGGCACCGATGACAATCCCGGCATCCATCCAGAACTGGCCCGGGAAGAGCCTGATCAGGGTGTCCTGGAGCGAAAATGTCCAGGTCCCGTTGGCGAAGAAAATGTGGTGGAAATCGGTGAAGAACTGCTCCCAGCCGAGCACCGCGAGCGTCCCGAGACCGATAATGATCGCGAGTGTGACGATCGAGCCGGCGAACAGGCCGCGGCGGACTCCCCCGTTGTGCTTTCGCTTCAGGTAGATCACAGCCACCAGGCCCAGCAGGATCAGCAGCGTGCCGGCACCGAACGTGGACAAGATGACAGCCTTGACGTCGGCCATGTGGCTGACTTCGCCGACCTTGAACAGCCGCTCGCCGCTTTGGTCCACAAGATCGCCGAGGTAGCGCGGGCCCGACCAGTTGCTGAGGTAGTCCACCGCGTAGGAGCCGTAGGTCATCCGGTCATCGGTGCTGAAGCCGTAACCGTCGCCGGGGAAGCCTGGACGGTTGTATTCCACCCAGAGGAACAGGGGGCTGGTCACGGCGCGGACGGCGAGCACCAGCAGGATGATCGGGTAGAACACGGCGAGCAGCACCTGCATCACCCGGGGCAGTACGGGCTTGGCATTGGCCGCCTGCTCGCGTTCGGCATTCCGGCGTTCGGCATTCCGGCGTTCGACGTCGTCCTCCGGGGATCCCGGCAGGGCAGAGAGCTGCACCGTCTCGTCAAAGCCGGAGTCCTGGCGTGCCCCGGACTTGTCAGCCTGCGTCTGGAGGACGGCAGCTTCGGCCGCCTTCCGGTCAGCACGGCTCCCGGGCTGACGGGGCGCGGACGCTGTCACGGGGGCCGCCGCAGCGGCTGCGGCGGCCTCTTCCTTCTCGGCTGCGGGCTTGTCGGCAGGGGTGGCTGCGGGCTTGGCGGCAGGGGTGGCTGCGGGCTTGGCGGCCGCGGCGCCGTCGTCCTTCGTGGCTGCGGGCTTGTCGGCAGAGCCCGCGGTGGTCTTGGCGGTGGAGGCCGGCTTCATCCAGTCGAACGCCGGCTCGTCCGTGTCGTCCGAGGGATCCAGATGCGGATCCGGCCGGTCGGGAGGGGTAGGACTTTTGTCTGTCACGTGGAGCTTCGCTTCCGTAGGCTTCTGTGCTGCCCGGCCTGCGCCCGGCTGCGCAACTTATCTGGCTCCGAGCCTACCGTCAGAGGATTGGGCTCGGCGGGGTGCCACCCCGTCAGTTGGCGTATTGGGCCCAAGGGATGTTCCAGTCCCCGAAGCCGTCATCGAAGTTGGCGTACTCCCCCTCGGTGTTCACTACCTGGACGACGTCGCCGGTGGTCATGTTGTCGAAGACCCACTTGGCGCCGTCCGGGCCCAGACCGATGCAGCCGTGGGAGAGGTTCGCCTTGCCGACGAATGGCATTGCGGAGTCCGTGGCCTGGTGGATGAACTCCCCGCTGGGCGTCAGACGCGTGGCGTAGTTCACGTCGAGCTGGCCGTAGTAGGCCGGGTCCCCCGGTTTGAGCCCGATCGTGGAGGCGTCCATGTGCTCCACGCGGTGCTTCTCCATGAATACGAGGAAACCCCGGGCAGAGGGGAACCGGGTGTCACCCATGGTTGCCGGCCACTTCCCCGCCGGCTTGTCGTTGATGCTGACCGAGAAGGTATGGGCCTTGGCGTCGGCAACGGCCACCTTCTTGTCTCCTATGTGGACGGTCACTTTCTTATTGAAGTTGCCGACCTGCCCGTTGCCCAGTTCGACGCCGAACATCTTCATGTCCATGGTGATGGTGCTGTTCGCGGCCCAGAAGGCCTGCGGCCGGTACCTGACGGTGTTCTTGTTGAACCAGTGGAAAGCACCCACCTGGCCGGACGTGGAGGTGATCTTGATGGCCTTTTCAACGGCGTCCCGGTTCAGGACCGGCTCGCTGAAGGTGATCTGCAGGGGCTGGGCCACGCCCACCTTCATCCCGTCCAGGGGGTAAATGGCGGCGTCGGCCTCGTTGGCAGTCGAAACGGTGGTGAATGATCGTGTGCTGTGGGTCTGGCGTCCGGCGGCGTCCAGCACGGAGTACGTGAAGTTGTACCGGGTGTTGAACGCCAGGTCGCCGGAGGAAGTCCAGGCGGATGCGTCCGCGCCCAGGGTGCCGTCGACCGTGTCGCCGGCATCGCTCGTGAGCGCCACCCGGTCAATGCGCCCGTTCTTGACCTTGAGGGATACCGGCGCCGCAGGGTTGACCTGAACGGCGCCGTCGGCGGGCGTGAGCGCGAGCTCCGCGGGGGCCACCACCGGGACGGCGAGTCCCGGCGTCGTCCGGGCCGGGGATCCCGCCTCGGAGGAAATGGCGGACTGGGCCAGCCCCGGAGCCGCCGCGGCGAAGGCCCCGCCGCCGGCTGCCAGGGCGCAGACCATCCCCAGCAAGGCAATCTTGCGGCGGGTACTCCAGGTTTTCAGGGCCATCACAGGGCCCGGGCGTTTCCACACGTCATCCTGCCAGCATAATTGAGTTACCTTGGAACCCCGGACCGTTTCGACCACGATCCGGTTACAAAAGTGCCCCCAAAACGGTCACGACAAAGGGTCCCGGACGAGAGTCCGGGGCCCTTCGGGACACTTCCTAGTAGCGGTAGTGACCGGGCTTGTAAGGGCCGGCCACGTCGACGTCCAGGTACTCGGCCTGCTCCTTGGACAGCTCAGTCAGCTCCACGTCGAGGGCGCCCAGGTGCAGTCGGGCGACCTTCTCGTCCAGGATCTTCGGCAGGACGTAGACCTGCTTCTCGTATTCACGCTCGCCCTCGGGCTGGCCGGCCTTCGTGAACAGTTCGATCTGGGCGATCGTCTGGTTGGCGAAGGAGTTGCTCATGACGAAGGAGGGGTGTCCGGTGGCGTTGCCGAGGTTCAGCAGGCGGCCTTCGGACAGCACGATGATGGAGCGGCTGCCCGTTCCCGTGGCCGGGTCGGCTTCGAAGACCCACTCGTGGACCTGGGGCTTGATCTCGACCTTCTTGATGCCGGGGACCTTCGCCAGGCCAGCCATGTCGATCTCGTTGTCGAAGTGGCCTATGTTGCCCACGATTGCCTTGTCGCGCATCCCGGCCATGTGCTTGGCCATGATGACATCCTTGTTGCCGGTGGTGGTGATGAAGATGTGGCCTTCGCCAAGGACGGATTCCAGCTTGGCCACCTGGTAGCCGTCCATCGCTGCCTGGAGCGCGCAGATCGGATCGATTTCGGTGACAATCACGCGCGAGCCCTGGCCGCGGAAGGCCTCTGCGGCTCCCTTGCCGACGTCGCCGTAACCGCAGACGACGGCGACCTTGCCGCCCATCAGGACGTCGGTGGCACGGTTGATGCCGTCCGGCAGGGAGTGGCGGATGCCGTATTTGTTGTCGAACTTGCTCTTGGTGACGGAGTCGTTGACGTTGATGGCCGGGAAGAGCAGCTTGCCCTGCTCCGCCAGCTGGTACAGGCGGTGCACGCCGGTGGTGGTCTCCTCGGTGACGCCGAGCAGGAGGGAGCCGATGCGGGTCCACTTCTGCGGGTCGGCCTGAAGCGAGGCCCGCAGCACGTCGAGGAAGACCCGGCCTTCCTCGGATTCGTCCTCGGTAGCGGCGGGCACAGCACCGGCGGCCTCGAATTCGACACCCTTGTGCACCAGCATGGTGGCGTCGCCGCCGTCGTCCAGGATCATGTTCGGACCAAGCTCAGGGTTGGCGTCGGCGCCCGGCCAGGTGAGGATCTGCTGGGCAGTCCACCAGTATTCCTCCAGCCTCTCGCCCTTCCAGGCGAAGACGGGGACGCCTTGGGGGTTCTCGGCGGTGCCTGTGCCGACCACAACGGCGGCGGCGGCTTCGTCCTGGGTGGAGAAAATATTGCAGGAGGCCCAGCGGACTTCCGCGCCGAGGGCGGTAAGGGTCTCGATCAGCACCGCGGTCTGGACCGTCATGTGCAGGGATCCGGCGATCCGGGCGCCCTTGAGCGGCTGGCTGGCGCCGAATTCCTCGCGCAGGGACATGAGTCCGGGCATCTCGTGCTCGGCGAGGCGGATCTGATGGCGGCCCGCCTCGGCCAGGGAAATGTCCGCAATCTTATAATCGAAAGTCATGTGAATCCTTTGTTGTGGCCGGTTGCTTGTCTGGAGCTGGGTATCCAGGTAATTCTGGCTCTAAGCAGTCATTCGCTGCCGGCGGCATCCCTGATGGGTGGCCGGCACGTTCACGGGGTGCCTGTTATTCCGCGGCGTGGCGGGGGGCTGTGGCCTGCTGGCCGGCGTCGTACTTACCGGCGTCGTGCTGGCCGGCATCGTGCTGATCAGAGGGGGCCGCCGCGGCGGCGGGCAGGAGTTCCGGCGGCAGCAGCAGGGGGATGCCGTCCTCGATCCTGTACCGCAGCTTGTTCCCGGCTTCATCTGCCGTGACGGTGACGAGCTCGTCGCCTTCCTGCACCAGGCCGGAGCCGGTGACGGGGCATCGGAGGACAGACAACAGTTCGGGACTGAGCTTGGGCATAGTGAACGCTCCCTGATGGGCGCCGCGAAGGGGCGCCGGTGGCTGACGGCTTTTTGCAGTTTCCACCCTACCGCCAGTTGGCGCCTTAGGAAGGTTCGCGCAGGATGCGCAGATGCCCGCGTCTGGCGCCCTCGGCCGGAGCCGGTGCTTCCAGCGCCGGATGCAGCGTACGCTGCCCCTTGGCAGGTTCCGCCGCAGCCGGACGGAAGGCGGCCTCGCGGACCGCGTTGGCGAGGGCCAGAAGGTCGTCGGGACCAGGCCCGGCCGGGGTTGCCGGCATAGCCAGCCGCATGACTTCCCAGCCTCGCGGCACGGTCAGCGAGTCGGCGTGCTGTTCGCACAAGTCGTAACAGTGCGGCTCGGCGTACGTGGCAAGCGGGCCTAGGACGGCCGTGGAGTCGGCGTATACGTACGTCAAAGTGGCCACCGCAGAATTGCGGCAGGCAGACCTCGAACAAAGACGAATTGCACCCACGACATCACAGACTACTCCCCCTCGGGCGGGGGCTCCGCATCGACACGACAGTGGTTGCCCCGCGGCCGGGCGGCGGCGGATCGCGGTCTGGCCGTATCGCGTAAATCATTCTGCGGGTTTAGAGTCAAGATATGCAGTCATCGCACCACGATTCGGGTTTCACGGTCCGGTTGGCTGACCCCGACGCCGTACGGACAGGCGCCGGTTCCGGCCCCGCCAGCGCGCCTTTGGCCGGCTCGTCCACCGCTGTCCAGGGAAAGAACTTCCGGCAGCGCCGCAGGAACCGGCACGGCCGGGGGCTTCGCGGCGAACTCATGCTCCCCACCCTGCCCGGCTACCGGACCCGCTCCGACCGGTTCGATGACTTCGTCCTGGACTCGGCGCAGCGGCTCCACGACATCTGGGGCAAAACCCTCGACGGCGTCCGCTTCGCCGTCGACGAAATCCCTCCGGGCCTGGAGCAGCTCGTGGCGGACCGCACCCCCGCGCCGATGGGCGCCTTCACGGCCGCGACTGCCGAGGACGGACCGGTCATCACGCTGTACCGCCGCGTGGTGGAACAGGCGTGTGGAACCCGGGACGAGCTCCAGGACCTGGTGCACGACGTCGTCGTGGAATACACGGCCGAGATGCTCGGCGTACCCCCCGAGTCCCTCGACCCGGTCTACCGCCGCCGGTACTGACCGGCGCGGGATGCCCGGCTCTCGGCCCCGACTTGCCCTAGACTGACCCGGCCCTGCCCCGCCTGACCGGTCCTAGTAGCCCAGCGTGACGGGGACCTGTCGCTGTCCTGCCGCTTCCGGCGCGATGGCCACGACGGACATGTCCTGCCGGCTTTCCCGGCCCAGGACCAGCGCCCCGTATGCCGCGTCCCCGGCTGCGGATACCACATAGCCCACGAGCGGCGAGCCGCCCACGTCCGCGGGGACCTTGATGGACACCGTGGTTCCGCCGGCAATGTCGGCGGAACCGGCGGGCCGGATCTTGCCGTCCGCCGTGATGGGCGTGTAGGTCACTGTCGCCCGGCCTGTGGGTGCACCGAAAACGAGCTGCCCGGCGCCCGCGCTGGGAACCGGAACGACGTGCTGGCTGCCCAGCCGGGCCGACGCGGCGGAGAACGCAATGTCCGAGGCGTCCCCGGACTGCAGTCCGCGTGTGAGCCGGGCAGTGGCCGCGAAGGAGACATCGGAGCTCGCCGCGACGGTATAGGTCCCGGCCGGGACCCCGGCCAGCGAAACTTCAGTGACGGCCCCGGCCTTCGCCGTGACCACGCCGCCGCCGGGCAGCGCCTTCTGGCCGTCGCGTCCATACAACTTGATCTCGACCACGGCATCGGCTGCCCCGGGCACAGCAACTTCCAGGGCCGGTCCGGCATCGGCGAAGCCGGGTTTCGCCGTAAGCGCGGCCAGGGCCGCCGGATCCTGGATCTCGAGACCGGAGGCCACTTGGCTGACGGACGGTGCACTGCCGGGGGTAATGAAGTCGACACCGCCGGGCGTGAGGCCGCGGAGCACGCTTTGCTGGATGACGGCTGCCACCGGGCCGCCCGTGCTGCGGACCCGCACGCCGAGCCGTTCCTGTCCAGGCGCGAGCCCGGCCAGGACTATCGAGCGGGTGGTGCCGGGCGCCACGAGCAGGCCGCGGCTTCCGGGCGCCTGGATCAAGCCGTCGGAGCCAAGGAGATCCAGGCTCACCGTCGCGGGCGTGCTGGAGGCATTAGTGAGGTTCAGGACTGCCGACCGGCCGAGGGCCGTGTTGGCGCCGACCAGCCAGAGATCATTGCCGGGTTGCTGGCAGGCTGCGGCCGCGGAACCTTGGAGGTCCCCGTCCTCGGCGGTGTAGCTCAGGACGGCGCCGGCAGCTGCCTGGCGGTTGTCCTGGGCATCGGCGCTGAGAACGCTGATGTTGTCCACCTCCCGCTGGGGCACGACGCCGGCGATCAGCACGGGCGTGCGGGCCGCAGCCGTGGAGGCGGTGGGCACAGCCGTGGCGCCCTTGGCGATTTCGGCGAGGGGGGCACCCTTGAGCGGGGCCAGCCGGCTGCCGGGAATGACGCCCGCGCTTGAGCCGAGCACCGCGGCGCTGACGGCGGTCTTCGCCGTAGCGGATTCCGGGCTGAACTGGGGGTCGGTGCCCACGGGGGTGCCCTCGAGCAGCCGGGCAGGGCCCGGACAGACTCCGACGCTGCTGCCTGCCGGCACCGAGGCCACGGGAGCCTCGAGATGCCGGCTGGCGGGGCTTTGTGGGGTCAGCGACGCCGCCGACACCAGGCCTCCGCCCGCGGCAACGAGGGCGACCGCGGAGAGAATGCCGCCGATCAAGCCGGCCCGCGGCAGGCCCCTCTTCTGCGGCGCCGCACCGGCGGCGGGTGCAACTTTGGCTCGCCCGCCGGCACCCGCGCCGGAAACGCCAGCGCCCGGGGTTTCGGTCATGGAAGATGCGTCCGTTGACGTTTCCGGAACCGGACCGCCGTCGTTCTTGTTGTCGCTGTTATCTTCGTTGTCGTTTTTGCCCTTAGACATGCTGATGTTCCTTACGCAGGGAGGCTTCGTCCCTGGACAGGCCGGTGTTGGGCCGGCGGGCAGGCATGGGCACGGCCAGGAGGACGGTCAGCCCGATCATCACGGCCTGCGCGATTCCGATCAGGACGGCCCAGGGCGCTTCGTAACGGATGCTCAACTGGCCGCCTTGGGCGGGCAGGGTGAACGCCTGGGCCCACCCCGACGTCGTTGAGGTCAGGCGGCGGCCGTCGAGCCAGGCGCTCCAGCCCGGATCGGCGCGGTCGGCAAGAACCACCAGCCGGCCCTCGGGGCCGGCCGGGATAGTGCCGCCCGCAGAGACTTCCTCCGCAGACAGCAGGCCGACGGTTGCGCCGGTGCCGTCCACCACCCGGACCCGGTGGGCGACGTCGGAGGCCTTGATGCCAGGTCGGTCCACCGGGCTGACCCGCCAGAGCCAGCCCGTACCGGTCTGGCCGACGGCCACAAGCCCGGGCACGGCGTCCATGCGGCTGGCCGTCAATTCGGAGGCCGAATCGGCAACCCGGAGCACCACAAAGCCGACGCCAAGCTGCTCGAGCTCTCCCCTCGGATCCACACCCTCGCCGGCCACAATGGTAGCCACGACGTTCCGGAGCGAAGCGGCGACGGCGTCGTCGTCGCGGACCGTCTCCTGGCCCGGCGCCCCCATGATGCCGCGGGCCGCGGCGATCGTGGACAGGGCGTCGAGTGTGGTGCCGGCGCCGCGCATGAGTGTTGCGTCGAAGCTGCCGTCCTCGTTGCTGGCAATAAGGAGCGTCTTGGACTGTTCCGAGCCCTCGCCGCGGTCAACCGCCGTGGCCGGCAGGGTGCGGGCCTGGGCAGGCTGGACGAGCCTCGGGGTTCCGAGACCGGCGGGGCCGGCGCTGGCTGCCGGTGCTGGCGTGGGTGCCTGCGCCGTAGGCTGCAGCAGGTTTTGCGCGCTCCACAGGGTGAACCCGGCCAGGGGTGCGGCCAGCAAAAGGGCCAGGGCTGCCGCGGCCGTGCCGCGGATCAGGACCTTCCGTGCCAGCCCGGTCCCGGCCGTCCGGTCGGCGGCGTCCAGGAGTCCTTCTGCTGCGATGAGGGCGGCCCCCAGGAGGGCGAACGCGGCCGCCGAAACGGCGGGGCCGGGGAACGGCGTGACCAGGACATCGGCGCTGGCGCCGGAGGCGACATGCCCGGCGAGCCAGCCGCCGGCCAGCATCAGGACTGCGACGGCCCACAGCCAGCGTGCCGTCCAGGTGCGTCCCGCCAGCACCAGCCGGCGCGGCATGAACAGCGCGGCGAGGGCCAGCAGCAGCAGCGGCAGCCCGAACAGCAAGGCCAGCAGCAGCGCCCACGGCAGTCCGGCCGGGCCCGATGCGGTCCCGCCAAAGGCGCTCAGCCCGGTGAGTCCGGCGCCCGCGTCGAAGTTCAGCGGCTGGCCCAGGGCCTGCTGCCACAGCGGGGCGGCGTCGAAACCGAGCGGCAGGCCCGGGTCTGCCAGGAGCGCCCGCGGCCGGTCCAGCACGGAGAAGGCGAACGGCAGGAACAATGCCAGGCTGGGCAGGAGCGCCCACCACACCGTGCGGCCGCGGCGGCCCAGAAGCACCCCGCACAGGGCAACGACTGCGATGCAGGGCACCAGCAGCGACGGCGCCGCGGCGGTGACCACGGCCATGGCCAGGCCCGCCGCGGCGGCAGCCGTCCAGGAGGGCGTCCCGTTGATGCCGGGGCGGGCGGCGGGCATGGCGGTCAGCCGGCGTTGGCCCGGCGCCGGGACGGCGTGGACGCCGCGGCCTGCCGCCGTGCCGGTAGCCCGGAGCAGCGCCAGGACGAGCACCGGGATCATGACGTGCGCAATCAAGGCACCAAGCCGGCCTTGGTTGAGGGAAACCTGGAGCGCCGGCGCCGCGGCCCAGACCAGGGCGGCCGCCAGGCGCAGCCTCCGGCGCGCCGTCAGGGCACCGGCAGCGAACCACGCGCCCAGCGCGGACAGCGGCATGGCAAGGATCAACAACCAACCGACGGCGCCGTTGGCGTCGCCGGCACCGAGCGCTCCCAGCACCCACAGGAGGTAGCCGAAGGGGTCGCCGTGGCCAGGAAGGCCCGCGCCGAGACTGATCCACCAGGTGGAGGCATGGTGCCAGATTTCGGAGAGGCGCAGTGAAACCGGAATCAGCGCGCCGCCGGAAACTGCCGGGGCACGGAACAGGCCGAGCAGTCCCGTCAGGGAAACCGCCAGGGTCAGGAGTACAGCCAGCACGGCACCGTTGCCCACCCAACCGCGGTCCGGGGTGGCGATGGCGGCGAAGTCGTCGGCGTCGCCGGTAGGCTGCTCGGCCAGCGGATCGGTGCCCGTGGCTCCGTCGCCGAAGTCGTCGGCGCCCAGCGCCTCGATCAGGGAGCGCCGGTGCGCCCAGACCTCACGGCGCGGCGTCTGCAGCCCTGTCATGACGGAGCGCCTTATCCGGCGGGTGCGCGCGGCATTGCGGCGTCCGCGGATCACCGCGGCCGGGCGGCCCAGCGCCGCAAAGGTTGCCAGCAGTTGGGAGAACCCGTGCCCTGGGTCCTTGACAGCAATGCTCAGGATAAGTTTGAAGAGGCTCCCGACGAGAGCGCCGACGGCGTGCAGCGGGACTTTCCAGCCGGCGGCGTTCTTGAGCCGCAGATGGACCTGCGCCTTGCGTGCGGCAGCCGCGTTGCCCAGCGCATGGGGACGATGCGAGACATGGAACATCCGCGCGCTGGGGACCACCACCACGCGGTGCCCGGCGAGGCGGTTGCGCCAGCAGAAGTCGACGTCGTCGCCGCTTCCGGGCAGTGCCGGATCGAAGCCCCGGAGCTCCTCCCAAATGTCGCGGCGAACCAGCATGCCGGCGGAATTCACGGCAAAGGTATCGCTGCGGCCGTCGTACTGGCCCTGGTCGAGCTCGTCGGCATCGATCAGCGTCAGCCGCTCGGCCCAGCGGCTCGTGGAGAGGCCGACGTCGATCAGCCGCCGCTCGGCAAACCAGTCCAGCTGCTTGCAGCCTGCGACCGTGACCGACGGCGCGCGCTCGACGGCATGGAGCAGTTCGGCGAGGGCTTCGGGTGCCGGTGCGGCGTCGTCGTGCAGCAGCCAGATCCACTCGGCGCCCTGCGCGCCGACGGCGGTGTCCTCAGGCCTCTGCGGGAGGGCCTTGAGCCCGGCCATGACGGCGCCTCCCATGCCGGACCTGGGCTGGTCGACCACCGTGACATTGGCCTTGCCCAATTCCTGTTCGAGGAGGGCGGCAGAGTGGTCGCGGGAGCCGGTGTCGACACCGATCACGGCGTCGGCGGGCCGCGTCTGGGCCGCCAGCGCCGCAAGGGTCCTGGGGAGAAAAGCACCGCCGTCGTGGGAGACCACGACGGCGGTGACTCGTACTTCTTGAAGAATTAGACTGCTCGCTTCCTAAGCCGGCGCCGCTCGCGCTCGGAGAGGCCTCCCCAGATCCCGAAGCGCTCGTCGTTAGACAAGGCGTATTCGAGGCACTGTGAACGCACGTTGCAGGCGCCGCAGACTTTCTTGGCGTCGCGGGTGGAGCCGCCCTTTTCAGGGAAGAAGGCTTCAGGATCCGTCTGGGCGCACAGGGCATCGGTCTGCCAGCCGAGCTCGCCCTCGTCGTCGAATTCCTGCCGGGACGGCAGTCCGATCCAGACGGGCTGCGCGGCGGAAACCGAACCGGGCGAATGGAGCTCCATGGGCGGGTCGAGGGGATCGGTGTCATGATCCGGGCCGGCGAGGAGTTCGTCGTGCGCTGCGAGGAAGGCCGTGGCGGCCTCCTGCAGGGAATCCTGGGTGTGTTCGTTATAGCGCTCAGCCGCGTCCGGATCGGCCGGATCTACATACCAGTCACTCGGCACGCCGCGTGACCGGTATTTCGCCGTGGCCTGGCCGGCAACTACGGCATCTTCATGGATACGCTCTGCTAGCCCCATGGCGTCCCCCTCCTGATTTGCAGCCACTGCAAGACCCCCATGGCACTCGGTTGAGTGCCGGTTTATGTGCAGTGGCTTTAGATAACTAATTACACGCGTGTAAGTATCCGTGAGTCAAGCCACGGCGGAGATAATAATCAACTTGATACACAAAGTGCACGCACGCCACGCCCGGATTTTTTTCGCCACTCCCGCAGGATCCCGCGGAATAATCAGGCTACTGAGCACTTCCGGGGGTTTTCATTGAGTTTTCGGTAAATTTTGCCCACACCCACACAGAGGCCGCCGGACGCGCCAACCGCCGGGGTGACCGACGTCACGCTGCCCGGGGCCGGTTGGCCGTGACGAGGGCCGTGGCAAGATGAGGACATGAGCATTCCGGCAATCGACCTGATGACAGCCCTGCGGTCCGGCCAGTCCACAGCGCCCCGGCTGACTTGGTACGGCCCCGATTCGGAGCGGGTTGAACTCTCAGGCCGGGTGCTGGACAACTGGGTGGCGAAGACTTCCAATCTGCTGCAGGACGAACTCGATGCCGAACCCGGCATGCGGCTGCGCCTGGACCTGCCCGCGCACTGGAAATCGGTGATCCTGGCCCTGGCGGCCTGGCAGCTCGGCATGGAAGTGGTTTTCGACGACGCGGAGGCGGAGCTGCTGGCCACGGCGGACCCTGGCCCGCGAGCTGCCGCAGGCGGGTTCGACGCCGTCATGGCTGTCTCCCTGCCGGCGTTGGCCATGCGCTGGACGGGTGAGCTGCCCACCGGCGTCCTTGACTATGCCGCCGAGGTCCGCTCCCACGGGGACATTTTCATGCCCCACACCGAGCCGGAAGCGGAACGCCTCGCGGTCCGCACCTCTGAGGGCACCGTCCATGCACACGGCGCGCTCCTGCAGGATTTTGCCGCAGCCCGCGACACCGGCCTGCGGCTGCTCGTTCCTGCGGCGGACGGCCTCGAAGCGGTCCTTGCGCAGTCACTGGGAACCTGGAAGGCCGACGGTTCCGTGGTCCTGGTGCACCCCGACGTCGAGGTGACCGGCAAGCTGCGGGCCGCCGAGCGCATCAGCGGGAACTGAACCGCTGCACATTTCCTTGGATACTGGACAGTTCCTTGGATACTGAGGCTCAGGCACCGAACCTCAGGCACCAAGCCTCAGGCCGGCGGGCCGGGCAGCTCCGGGTCCCTGACGGCCTCCCGGACGGGCGTCCGGGAAACGCTGGCACCGGGCTGGCTGTCATGCGGCGCGTGCGGGTGCCGTTCGATGATTTCGTGGTCGTGCGAGAACTCCGGCTCTTCGTCGAGTTCCTGGTTGAACACGAGGAAGCGGTAGGCAAAGAACCGGACCACGGTGGCGACGAGGATGCCGACCACCCCGGCCAGGAAGAGCATGTTCTTGTCGGTGACACCCATGCCGTACTTCGCGATGGCGGTGAGGCCGGTGGAGATGCCGATGCCGATCCCGTTGATGATGATGAACATCACGAACTCTCGCAGCACGTTGGCCTGCCGGCGGTGCCGGAACGTCCAGAAACGGTTCGCAATCCACGAGAACACGGTCGCCACGCTGGCCCCGAAGAAGCGGGCCTTTGCCTCGCTGTCCGTCATGGGACCGTGCATCAGATAGAACGTCAGCCCGTTGTCAATGATGAACGCGATGCCGCCGACGGCGCCGAACTTGGCCACTTCGCGCCAGAACAGCGAGGCCAGCCCGCGCATGCGCTCGTTAAGTGTAGTAATCATGACCCTCCGTGGCCTTCTGGAACTGTCGGCCATTGGGCCAAACGCCCATTTTAGCGCCGTTTCCCGGGAGTCCGCCCGCAGTGGCCGTTCCGACAGCTCCCCGCGCACCCGACGCCGGGCGGCGCCGGTGCGGGCCCGGAACCCTCCCATCAGCAGCGTTCCCGCGCTTGCCAATCCCTAAAAGCCGGGTTCCCGTGAGGTTTTCGGTAGGCTGGGACTTGTGACTTTTCCTGTAATCGGTGTTGTTGGCGGCGGCCAGCTTGCACGAATGATGGCCCCCGCCGCGACCGCCCTGGGCTTTGAGCTCCGTGTTCTCGCCGAAGGCGAGGACGTCTCTGCCGTCTCTGCCGTGGCTAATGCCCCGGTCGGCGACTACACGGACCTGGCGCATCTGCTCGAGTTTTCCCGCGGCCTGGATGTTCTGACCTTCGACCACGAACACGTCCCCACGGCGCACTTGCGGTCCTTGATCGACGCCGGCGTGAACGTCCATCCCGGCCCGGATGCCCTGGTCAATGCCCAGGACAAGCTCGTGATGCGCGCCGCGATCGACCGGCTCGAGCTGCCCAACCCCGAGTGGGCCGCCGTCGCCCATGTCGCGGACCTTGTCGCCTTCGGCGAGCAGACCGGCTGGCCGGTGGTTCTGAAGATGCCCCGCGGCGGTTACGACGGCAAGGGCGTGCGCATTGTGTCCTCGGCCGAGGACGCGGCCGGCTCCGCCGACTGGTTCGAGGCCATGTCCCCCCTGCTGGCCGAAGCCAAGGTGGAATTCAGCCGGGAGCTCTCGGCCATGGTCGCCAGGACGCCGGACGGTGAAACACGGGCCTGGCCGGTGGTGCACACCATCCAGGTCGACGGCGTGTGCGACGAAGTGATTGCCCCGGCCCTGGACATCCCCCTCGATGTTGCCGCGGCCGCGGAGAACGCTGCGGTCCGGATCGCGGGCGAGCTCGGCGTGACCGGTGTCATGGCCGTCGAACTCTTCGAGACCCCGGGCGTGGGTGTGGGCTTCCTGATCAACGAGCTCGCCATGCGCCCGCACAACACCGGGCACTGGACCCAGGACGGCTCGGTGACGAGCCAGTTCGAGCAGCACCTGCGGGCCGTCCTGAATCTGCCGCTGGGCGCCACGGACCTGCTGGGACCCGTCGTGGTGATGAAGAACTTCCTCGGCGGCGCCAACCAGGACCTCTATTCCGCCTACCCCGCGGCCCTCGCGAGCGAGCCGGCCGCGAAGGTGCACTGCTACGGCAAGGCCGTCCGGCCCGGCCGGAAGATCGGCCACGTCAACTTGGTCGGGACTTCAGCCGCCGACGTCGACTCCGTGCGGCAGCGGGCCACTACCGTGGCAGACATCATCCGGAACGGCCGGGCCCAGGCCGGCACAATGCCGGCAACCTCCGAGGAGACCGCATGAGCACCGCACCCAACGCAGGCACCCCGCTCCCCCGGGCGGACTCCCCGATCGTGGGCCTCGTCATGGGCTCGGATTCGGACTGGCCGGTCATGGAAGCCGCCGCCGAAGCCCTCGCAGAGTTCGGGATCCCGTTCGAGGCCGACGTCGTCTCGGCCCACCGGATGCCCACGGAGATGATCCGCTATGGCCAGACGGCCCACGAGCGCGGTCTTCGCCTCATCATCGCCGGTGCCGGCGGTGCCGCGCATCTCCCCGGCATGCTTGCCTCGGTCACCCCGCTGCCCGTGATCGGCGTCCCCGTGCCCTTGAAGACCCTGGACGGCATGGATTCCCTGTTGTCCATCGTGCAGATGCCGGCCGGTGTTCCGGTCGCCACCGTCTCGATCGGCGGGGCGCGCAACGCCGGCCTCCTGGCCGTGCGCATGCTTGCCTCGGGCACAGACGAACTCGCGCTCCAGCTCCGGGCGGACCTCCTGGACTTCGCCCAGGAACTGAACGACGTCGCAACCCGAAAGGGCGCGAGCCTGCGGCACAAGGTCAGCGAAGTGTTCGCCGACGGCAACGTCGCCCCGCGCAGCAGCAAATAAGGCAGCCATTAGGAATCCCGGCATGAGCAACAGCTACGCCCCGACGCACCGGCCTGAGACCACTGGGCAGTCCGGGCGGGTACTGAGCGACCCGGTCCGGAACCCGTCCGGGGCCCCGGCCCCGGTGCTGACAAAGCGGGCGTTCGTCCTGATCCTTCTAACGCTGCTAGTTCCCGGCAGCGCCCAGATCGTCGCCGGGAAGCGCCGGCTCGGCCGGTCTGCGCTGCGCGTGACCTTCACGGTCTGGGCGCTGGCCCTGTTGGCCGTACTGCTTCTGCTCGTGTCCCGCTCCACGCTGATCAACATCCTCGCCGGCACGGTGCCCTCGCTCCTGCTGGTGCTCGGCCTCGCGCTGCTGGCCATCGGCTGGGCTGCCCTGTTCCTGAACACCTTGCGGCTGATCCGGCCCGGGCTGCTCGCCCCCAGAATCCGTCCCTGGGTGGTGCTGGCGCTAATGCTGGCCATGATCCTCAGCAGCGGGTCCCTGGGCTACGCGGCCTACCTGCTCAACGTCAGCCGCGACGCCATCGGCAGCATCTTCGCCGGTTCCGGTCCCACCCTTGAACCGTCCGAAGGCCGGTACAACTTCCTGATGATGGGCGGCGACGCCGGGGCGGACCGCACGGGCCGCCGGCCTGACAGCCTCTCCGTGATCAGCGTCGACGCCAAGACCGGCAGCACAGCGATTATCTCCGTGCCCCGCAACCTCCAGAACGCCCAGTTCAGCGCGGACTCCCCGATGCGCCAGGTGTATCCGGAGGGCTTCAACTGCGGGGACGAATGCCTGATCAACGCGATCAACACCGATGTCACCAACAACCATAAAGACCTATATCCCGGGGTGGCCGACCCGGGCGCGCAGGCCACCCTCGAGGCGGTGTCCGGAACGCTGGGCATCAGGGTCCAGGCCTACGTCCTCGTGGACATGGACGGTTTTTCCAAGCTCATCGACGCTATGGGCGGCATCCGGATCAAGGCCGGCGGCTGGGTCCCCATCAGCGGACCGATGGTGGACGAGGCCCACGGCATCCACGGCATGCCGGACGGCTGGATTCCGGCAGGCGACCAGACGCTCGACGGCTTCCACGCCCTCTGGTACGGCCGGTCCCGGGAATTCGTGGACGACTACGCCCGCATCCAGCGCCAGCAGTGCGTGCAGCAGGCGATGCTGAAGCAGCTCGACCCGGCAAAACTGCTGGCCAAGTTTGAGGACATCGCCAAGGCTGGCACCAAGGTGGTTGAATCCAACATCTCCTCCGGCCAGCTCGGCAGCTTCGTGGACCTGGCCATGAAAGCCAAGGGCCAGGACGTCAGCCGTCTGACCATCGGTCCGCCCGACTTCGACGCGGCTTTCTCCACGTCGCCGGACTTCAACATTATCCACCAGCGGGTGGCCAAACTGCTGGCCAGCCCGTCCGCCGGCGCCGCAGACGACACTGTCCTGGAGCCCGGAACGGCTGCCGGGCCGCTCTCGGCCGCCGGCGCCGCGCCGGGCACCCAGCCCCCGCCCTCGCCGTCGGACTTCACCCCGGTGACCACCACACCGGACGGGCAGCCGATCACCGAAGAGATGCTCAACCAGTTCAAACGCAACGGCGACGAGCAGTCCATCCGCGACCTCGTCGCCACGAACGGCAAGTGCGCGCCGCTCTGACACCGGCCCGCGTGGATCCACCAGCGCCCGCTGCCCGCGCCGCGGGTGCCCGGATCAGAGCGGCCGCTGCAGTTTGACCGCAAATCATTGACGAGACAGTTCATTAGGCGAGACATTACATTCCACAAGACAGGGACCAGGCCATGTACGAACTTGAGAACGTCCTCCGGCCCTATGCCTGGGGCTCCCCGACGGCGATCGCCGAGCTGCTCGGCAGGCCGGCGTCGGGCGGTCCCGAGGCGGAGCTCTGGATCGGCGCCCACCCGGACTCCCCGTCTGTGGCGCTGACGCCTGCGGCCGGGGGCGCCGGCCGGCACGTGCCCGAAACGCACGAAGACGGACGGCTCGCGCTGGACGCCCTGATCGCCGAGGATCCGGAACACTGCCTGGGCGGCGCGAGCGTGGCCGCCTTCGGCCCGCGGCTGCCGTTCCTGCTCAAAGTCCTCGCGGCCGAGACGCCGCTGTCCCTGCAGGTGCACCCGACCCTCGCCCAGGCCCGGGAGGGTTTCGCACATGAAGAAGCCGCCGGCGTCGACCCCGCCGCCCCGGACCGCAACTACAAGGATGCCTTCCACAAACCGGAAATGATCTTCGCGCTGACCCCGTTCGAGGCGCTCTGCGGTTTCCGGCCGGCGGCGGAATCCCGGGCAGTCTTCCAGCACCTGGCAGCATGTTTCGACCTCGCCGGGCTGGAGCTGCCGCCGCTTGTTCCGCTGCTGCTCGAGGACCTGGCGCGGCCGGACGAGCCCGCGGCCCTCCGCTCCGCCTTTGAGCGGCTCATCGCCGGCGGCGAGGACGTCTCGCACACCACAGAGGCAATCGTGGCGGCCCTCGTCTCTGGCGCGCCCATGGGATCGCACGTGGCGGAGCTGACCACGGTGGTGAACCTCAACCATGACTACCCCGCAGACCCGGGCGTCCTGATTTCGCTGCTGCTGAACCGGATCTCGCTCGCGCCGGGTGAGGCCGTCTACCTGCCGGCCGGAAACGTCCATGCCTACCTCCACGGGCTCGGGATCGAGGTCATGGCGTCATCGGACAACGTGCTCCGCGGCGGGCTCACGCCCAAATTCGTGGACGTGCCGGAACTGCTCAAGACCGTCGCGTTCGAGGCGGTCGCCGTGCCCATGCTCCCCGCCGAGACCACAATGCTGGGCCAGGAACTCTACCGTCCGCCGTTCCGGGAATTCCAGCTGCAGCGAATTGTTCTGGCGCCCGGGGCGGAGCCGGTCCCGCTGGCACAGTCCGGTGCCGCCGTCGTCCTTGTCACGGCAGGCTCCGTCCGGCTCGACTCCCCGAAGGGTGAGCTGCGGCTGGAACGGGGCGCCAGTGCCTTCCTGCCCGCCGCAGAGGCCCCGGTCAACGTCCACGCCGTCTCCGGCGCCGCCGGCCCCGCCCTGGCATTCGCCGTTACCACCGCATTGGAAGCCTGACACCATGGATTATTTCCTGCAAAGCCCGCAGTGGGCACAGTTCCAGCGTGCGCTGGGACGCACGGCCCACGAACAGTCCGGCCCCGGGTGGCGGTTCCTGGCGGTCGAGGAGTCCAATCCGGCCGGCAAACTGCTGTACGCCCCCTACGGGCCGGTGGCCGAATCGCTGGCGGCGTTCGACGCCGCACTGGCGGCCCTGACGGACCTCGCCCGGACCAGCGGCGCCGTGTTTGTCCGGGTTGAACCGGTCACCGCAGGGTTCACCGCCGCCGAGGCCGACGCCGTACTCCGCAGCCGCGGCCTGCAGCCGGCTCCGGTCAGCCAACAGCCCGAGCTCAGCTGGATTGTGGACCTCGACCGGGATTTCAAGGACGTCCTGGCGGACATGAAGCCGGCCAACCGGAACCTGTACCGCAACATCCACAAGAAGGGCGTGACATTCCGCTCCAGCCAGGATCCGGCCGAGATCGCCGTCCTCCTGGAGTTCTTGCACATGACGGCGGCCCGTAACGGCTTCAAACCGCAAAGCGACGAGTACCTGAGCCAGGTGGCCCGCTCGCTGATGCCGGCCGGAGCCGCAACGCTGTTCATCGCGGAACTCGACGGCCACCCCATCGCCGCGGCCCTGGCGTACGATTCCGCAGACACCCGGACCTACGCCCATGCCGCCCTCGATGACACCCACCGCAAGCTCAGCGCGGGCATCCCCCTGCTCGTCACCCTGATCGCGGACGCCCAGGCCAAGGGCCTCAAACACGTGGACCTCTGGGGCGTGGCGCCCGCGGACCAGCCCGACCACAAGTGGGCCGGGTTCACGGCGTTCAAGAAGTCGTTCGGCGGCCGCGGGATCGCGTATCCCGGAACATGGGACCTGCCGGTCCGGAAGGTGCGCTACGGCAGCTACCAGCTGGCCCGCAAGGGCGCCCAGCTCGCGAAGAAGCTGCGCGCCCGGTCCCGGACCCTCGCCAACCGCTAGGGAATTAAGACGACGAATCCCGGGCCGCGGAGGCTGCCCGGGATTCGTCGTATTCAGTGGAGCAGCTCTGT
Source organism: Arthrobacter sp. 05T420 (assembly GCF_056396305.1). Lineage (NCBI taxonomy): Bacteria > Bacillati > Actinomycetota > Actinomycetes > Micrococcales > Micrococcaceae > Arthrobacter > Arthrobacter sp. 05T420. The sequence continues at coordinate 97,284 of NZ_JBFTLG010000005.1, forward strand.
GCTGCAGTTCAGTGCTGCCGCGCAGGTGCTAGTTCTTGCGGGCGTAGCCTTCCCACTTGCTGGCCTGGTGCTCGCCGTCGACGAAGCGGATGGTGCCGGACTTCGAACGCATCACGATGGACTGGGTGAGGACCTTGTCCTTGGAGTAGCGGACGCCCCTGAGAAGGTCGCCGTCGGTGATGCCGGTGGCCGCGAAGTAGCAGTTGTCGCTGGAGACGAGGTCGTTGGTCGAGAGCACGCGCTCGAGATCGTGGCCGGCGTCGATCGCCTTCTGCTTCTCCTCGTCGCTCGTGGGCCACAGGCGGCCCTGGATGACGCCGCCGAGGGACTTGATGGCGCAGGCCGAGACGATGCCTTCCGGCGTGCCGCCGATGCCCATCAGCGCGTCGACTCCGGTGCCGGCCCGCGCCGCAGCGATGGCGCCGGCGACGTCGCCGTCCATGATGAACTTCGTGCGGGCGCCGGCCTCGCGGATTTCCTCCACGAGCCCGCGGTGGCGGTCCCGGTCCAGGATCATCACGTTGAGCTGATTGACCTTGACGCCCTTGGCCTTGGCGATGAGGTGCAGGTTCTGCTTGACGGGCAGGCGCAGGTCCACCATGTCGGCCGCTTCCGGGCCCGTCACCAGCTTCTCCATGTAAAACACCGCGGAGGGATCGAACATGGAACCGCGTTCCGCGACGGCCAGGACGGCGAGGGCATTGTTGATGCCGAGGGCAGCGAGGCGGGTTCCGTCGATGGGATCGACGGCGACGTCGCACTCGGGGCCGGTGCCGTCACCGACATTCTCGCCGTTGAACAGCATCGGGGCTTCGTCCTTCTCGCCCTCGCCGATGACCACGACGCCATTGAAGTGGACAGTCTGGAGGAAGGAGCGCATGGCGTCCACGGCAGCGCCGTCGGCCTTGTTCTTGTCGCCGAAGCCCACCCAGTGGCCGCCGGCGATGGCCGCGGCCTCGGTGACGCGGACAAGTTCCAGTGCGAGGTTGCGGTCAGGCTCGTCGATCCCGACGGCGAGCGACGGGGAAAGCGTGGAGTACTTCTGGGACATGGGCGCTGGTGTCACGTGAACCTCTTCTTCGAGTGGCGGTCGTTGAACCCGTACGGCCAGGATCGATCCGTCGCGGTGATTCGTCTGATAATGATCATAGTCGGGGCGGGCCCGCAAGGTCATGGGATGACCGGCGCGTGACGCACTTCACTTCCCTGCGGCCCAGGCGCCACGAATGTGAGATCGGCCCGCACATGCGCGACTATAGAGGGGTGAGTGAATTGCAGGACACCTCCCCCGCCGCCCCCGGTTCTCCGGCTGGCAGCTCCCCCACGGCAGGCCCGGACACGTCCGGACAGCCACCGGTTAAGCCCGTCATCGCCGCCGCAGCGGCCAAGCGCGCTAATGCCTCTGTCATGGGCATGCTCATCGCCCTGGTGGTGAGCATCGCCGCATTCCTGCCAATCGTCCTCATGAACCCCTCCCCCAAGACCGACGGTTACCGGCCCAACATCAACGTCAGCGCCTCCGCGCAGAACGCGGCGGGTGTGGCAGGGTTCACACCCGTGGCGGCCGATACCGGCGACACATTTCGCGCAAACTACGCCCGCTGGGAGTCCGGAGCCGGCAACGGCGTCCCCGCCTGGGAAGTCGGCTACCCGACGCCCAAGGAATCCTTCATCGCCCTTGTGCAGACCCGCCAGGCCAACCCCACCTGGCTCCTGCAGCAGACCAAGAACGCGCCCGTGACCGGCACCCGTAACGCGGGCGGCCGGGACTGGGAACTGCACGACACCGGCAAGGGCGAGAAATCCATGGTGCTGGCCGAGCGCGGCACCACCGTGATCCTGTCCGGATCGGCGACGCTGGAGGAATTCTCCACCCTCGCCGAGGCAGTGGTGAAGTCGCTTGAAAGCAACCCTCCCGCCGGGGCACGGTCCGGCGCGGCGAGCGTAACCCCGGGCGCAACAGTTTCCCCTTCGGCCAGCCCTTCACCGTAAAGTGGCACCGTGGCTACTTATCTGACTCCCGCACTCGCCTGGCAGCGTCTCCGTGAAGGCAACAAGCGTTTCGTCGCCGGCACGTCCTCACACCCCAACCAGGACGCGTCCCGGCGCTCGTCGCTGGTAGAAGACCAGCACCCCTTCGCCGTGATCTTCGGCTGCTCCGATTCCCGCCTCGCCGCCGAGATCATCTTCGACCTCGGCCTCGGGGACGCCTTCGTCGTCCGGACCGCCGGCCACGTGATCGATGACGCCGTGCTCGGCTCGCTGGAGTACAGCGTCAGCGAACTGGACGTTCCGCTGATCGTCGTCCTGGGGCACGACCGTTGCGGCGCAGTCACCGCCACCAAGGCCGCCGTGGAAACCGGCCAGATGCCGGTGGGTTTCATCCGCAGCCTGGTGGAGCGGATCACCCCGTCCGTGTTGACCTCGCTGCGTAACAATCAGAGCGAAATCAACGACATGGTGGTAGAAAACGTCAAGCAGACCTCTCAGCGGCTGGTGGACAGTTCCCGGGTGATTTCGGGCGCAGTCGACGGCGGCCGCACTGCCGTGGTCGGCCTCGCGTACAGCCTTGCCGACGGCCGGGCCGACCTCGTCTCGAGCATCGGCCGGCTCTAAACCCCCGGCCCCCAGCCCCTGCAGAGCGTTCACGGTTTTCGGTGGGACTCCCACTCCCAATAAGCTAGCCCCATGACTTCCACAGATGAGTTGAACACCGAAGAATTCCGCATTGAACACGACACGATGGGCGAAGTCCGCGTTCCCGTGAACGCCCTGTACCGCGCGCAGACGCAGCGGGCAGTCGAGAACTTCCCGATCTCAGGCAAGACCCTGGAGCGCGCCCACATCGAGGCCCTGGCCCGGGTGAAGAAGGCTGCCGCCCAGGCAAACGCCGAACTGGGGGTGCTCGACGGCGAGCTCGCCCAGGCGATCGCCGACGCCGCCGACCAGGTTGCGGCCGGAAAGTACGACGGCGACTTCCCGATTGACGTCTTCCAGACCGGGTCCGGCACGTCCTCGAACATGAACACCAACGAGGTCATCGCCGAGCTCGCCTCGCGGGCCCTCAAGTCCGCCGGGAGCGACAAGGTTGTCCACCCGAACGACCACGTCAACGCCTCACAGTCCTCCAACGACGTCTTCCCGACCTCCGTCCACGTCGCCGCCACGTCCGCGCTGATCAATGACCTGATCCCGGCCCTCGGCTACCTGGCAGAGTCACTGGAGCGCAAGGCCGCAGAGTTCAAGGACGTTGTGAAGTCCGGCCGCACACACCTCATGGACGCCACCCCTGTCACCCTGGGCCAGGAGTTCGGCGGCTACGCCGCCCAGGTCCGCTACGGCATCGAGCGCATCAACGCCTCCCTCCCCCGCGTCGCCGAGGTCCCGCTCGGCGGAACCGCCGTGGGCACCGGCATCAACACCCCCGCCGGCTTCCCGGAGCGCGTGATCGAACTGCTGGCGGCCGACACGGGGCTGCCCCTGACGGAGGCCCGCGACCACTTCGAGGCCCAGGCGAACCGGGACGGCCTCATCGAGGCGTCCAGCCAGCTGCGCAATATTGCGATCTCCTTCATGAAGATCAACAACGACCTGCGCTGGATGGGTTCCGGCCCCAACACGGGCCTCGGCGAAATCGCGATCCCGGACCTGCAGCCGGGCTCCTCGATCATGCCCGGCAAGGTCAACCCGGTCATCTGCGAGGCCTCCATCATGGTCTGCGCCCAGGTGATCGGCAACGACACTGCGATCGCGTGGTCCGGCACCAACGGCGCCTTCGAACTCAACGTCGGCATCCCGGTCATGGCCGCCAACCTCCTTGAATCCGTGCGCCTGCTGGCCAACACCAGCCGCGTCATGGCCGACAAGATGATCGACGGCATCACCGCCAACGTGGAGCGCGCCCGCTTCCTCGCCGAGGCCTCGCCGTCGATCGTGACCCCGCTGAACAAGTTCATCGGTTACGAGAACGCCGCCAAGATCGCCAAGAGGGCGGTTGCCGAGGGCCTGACAATCCGCGAAACCGTCGTCTCCATGGGCTTCCTCGAGCGCGGTGAACTGACTGAAGAGCAGCTGGACACCGCCCTGGACGTCATGTCCATGACGCGCCCGCCGCACAAGGCCTAGCGACTCCGGGCGGGGACGCCGCCCCGCAGAGAACATCCGCCGCCGGCCGGCACCTTTCCTGAAGGGTGCCGGCCGGCGGCATGTCTGAACAGCGCATGTCTGAACAGCGCGTGTCCAAACCTAGACCCGGGGCGGTTCTCCGCCGGCCGCCTCCCGCTCCTCCGCTGTGTAGGCCGCTGCCGCGGCGGCGTCCGCCATGCTGGCACCGCCGATCCGCGCCTCCCGCAACCGCCGCGTCTTGGCGGACTGGACGGAAAAGGCCGCATCGACGTTCCCCGCGGCATAGGTCAGTGCGTCCTCGGCGCGGATGCCCAGGCTGCCCGCCGTCAGCACGGCATCCTGGTTGGCGCCCAAGTACGTGAACTGCCAGCCCCACTGGCTCTGCTGTCGCTGAACCAGGGCCTTGACCAGTTCTCCCGTGGCCTCGCGCGAAGAGTTCTCGTGCCCGTCGGTCAGCACAGCCACAAGCACGGTGCCGGGGCGCTGGTCCTCCGGAAGGGCGGCGAGTTCCGCACCCGCCTCCCCGATCAGCCGGACCATTGCGTCGTGCAGGGCCGTGCTGCCCCGCGGCTGCAGGTCCAGGGCGGGCACGTCCTGGATGTCCACCGAGGCGTAGACGCGCTCGTAGGTGTCATCGAACTGCGCGAGCGAAAGCCTGCACCGGCCCGCCACGGCCTGCTGTTCACGCACGAACGCCGCAAACCCGCCCACAGTGTCATCGGCGATGGCGCTCATCGAACCGGAACGGTCCAGAAGGACGTACACGTGCGTCAGGGCTGAATCTGTCATGCTTCCCCATTTCCGGCCCGGACGGGGCTGCTGCCTCGCCGTGGGCCACCTGTTGCCAGCAGAATGGCTGGACAAAAGCAGGCTAAAGCCGGGGTGCGACAATTTTGTGCGCAACGGCACAGGTTCGTCCGCAACGGCACAGGTTCATCCGCAACAGCACAAAACGTCCGCAACGTCACACATCTTTTGCACTATTTATAATTGAGTGCAAAAATACACTTTATGGGAAACAGTGCAATTAATGCGGTAGGCCTCCGCGAGCGCAAGCGGGCCGCAACTCGGGCGACCATCACCGCCGTCGCGCGTTCCCTGACCGCCGAACGCGGCCTCAGCGGCTACACCGTGGAGGAAGTCTGCGAGCGGGCGGGCATCTCCCGCAGGACTTTCTTCAACTACTTCCCCGCCAAGGAAGACGCGATCCTCGGCCATGTGGACGACGACTTTCCGGAAGAGGTGGTGGCACGGTTCATGGCAGGCGGCGCGGACTCGCCGCCCGGGGAAATATCGGCCTCACTCCTCGCCGACCTCGTGAGGCTGTCCCTCGATCTCGCCGAGCGGATGAGCGCATCCGAGGAAGAGACCCGCCAGCTGATCGGGGTGATCAAGAGGGAGCCGCAGCTAATGCTCCGGATCATCGGCGCCACCGAGGAACGCGAGGGCGAGTTCGCCCGGCTGCTCGCGGCCAGGGAAGGCGTCGCCGCCGACCATCCAGTGGTCCGCATGGCCGTGGTCCTCCTGGGAAACGTCGCCAGGAAAACCAGCGCCGATTACTTCTCCGAAGGCAACACCCGCCCGTACAAGGACATGATGCTGGAAAACATTGCGGCCGCCCGCACACTCTTTTCACTGCCGTTCACAACGTCCGACTTCGACACTGCCAACTCCGGCACGTCCCACTCCGATACCTGCCAGTCCAACCCTTCCGAAGGAGCGCAATGAGCGCCGCCGTCAGCACCAAACCAGCAGCCGAGCCGCTGCTGCTGACCCAGAAACGTATCTGGATCATCTTCTCCGCCCTCATCGCGGGCATGCTGCTCTCCAGCCTCGACCAGACCATCGTGTCCACCGCCATGCCCACAATCGTCGGCAAGCTCGGCGGTGTGGAGCACCAGGCCTGGATCACCACGGCCTACCTCCTGGCCACCACCATCGTCATGCCGATCTACGGCAAATTCGGTGACATCCTGGGGCGCCGGAACCTGTTCCTCATCGCCATCGCGCTCTTCACCCTCGCCTCCGTCGGCTGCGCCCTCGCCACCGATTTCTGGGGCTTCGTAATCTTCCGCGCCATCCAGGGCCTGGGCGGCGGCGGCCTCATGATCCTGTCCCAGGCCATCATCGCCGACATCGTTCCGGCCAAGGAGCGCGGCAAGTACATGGGCCCGCTGGGTGCCATCTTCGGCCTCTCCGCCGTCGCCGGACCACTGCTGGGCGGTTTCTTCGTGGACCACCTGACCTGGGAATGGGCCTTCTACATCAACATCCCGATCGGCATCGCCGCGTTCACGATTGCCTGGTTCACCCTGACGCTGCCGAACAAGAAGGCCGAAAAGCGGATCGACATCCTGGGCGTGCTGCTGCTCTCCGCGGCCACCACGTGCCTGATTTTCTTCACCGACTTCGGCGGCAAGAAAGACGAGGGCTGGGATTCGCCGCTGACGTGGGCCTTCGGCGCCGGCCTGGTACTCGCCGCCACCGCCTTCGTCCTGGTGGAGCGCCGGGCAGAGGACCCCATCATTCCGCTGAGCCTGTTCAAGAACCGCATCTTCGTGAACTCCACCGCCATCGGCTTCACCCTGGGACTGGGCATGTTCGCGGCAATCGCCTTCGTCCCGACCTTCCTGCAGATGTCCTCCGGGACCTCGGCCGCGGAATCCGGCCTGCTGATGTTGCCCATGATGGTGGGGCTCATGGGTATGGCCATCTTCTCCGGCATCCGCATCTCCAAGACCGGCAAGTACAAGCTGTTCCCGGTCCTCGGGGCCACCCTGACCATTGCGGCAATGCTGTGGCTGACCACACTCACTGCCGCCACCCCCATCTGGGTCATCTGCGTGCAGCTGTTCATCTTCGGCGCAGGCCTGGGCTCGATCATGCAGGTGATCGTCCTGGTGGTGCAGAACTCCGTGCCGGCGGACCAGATCGGCACGGCGACCAGTACCAACAACTACTTCCGTGAGGTCGGCGCATCGCTCGGCGTTGCGGTCTTCGGTTCCATCTTCACCACCCGGCTTTCCGAATCCCTGACCAACGCCTTCACGGGTGCCGGGGCGTCCGCCGAGCAGGCGTCGCAGTCCACCCGAACGATGGATCCGCAGATGCTCAACCAGCTCCCGGCGCAGCTCAAGGACGCGATCGTCAACGCCTACGCGGATTCGCTGGCACCCGTCTTCTGGTACTTGCTGCCGTTCCTGGGCATCGCCCTGATCCTGGCTCTGACCCTCAAGCAGATCCCGCTCTCGGACACCGCCGGCATGGTGGCCCGCGGAGAAGCAGTTGGCGGCGAGGAAGCCGAGCGGCTCGAGGCGGCCCGCAGCGCGGCCGGCAGCGCGGCCGGCAGCGCAGCACGCCGCGATGCCGACAGCTCGGAAACCACTAATGACGACGAGCCCAGTACCGGTGGGCCCACGCACGACGCCGAACTCAGCCGCCTGCGCGGCTGATCGTCCGGAGTCGGCCTCGGCCGACAGTCATTGCCTGGGGCGCCCCAAGCCTTTTGGGGGTTGCGGCGCCCCCGCTGCGTCCCGGGCCGGTCACGTTCCGCAGACTTGGGCTTGGGGTCAGCGCCGGTACTGGACGCCGCCGGCGGGAAGCCTAACCGGCCGGAATCAGCACCATGGCGGCCAAGGTGCCGGCCAGCATGAACGGCCCGAAGGGAATGGCCGACTGAAGATTGCCGCGCCGCGCGGCGAGCAATCCGAGGCTCCAGACCCCGCCGAGCACGAACGCGGCAAAGGTCCCGGCCATGACGTGCCCCCAGCCCAGGAATCCCAGGTACATCCCCAAGACGCCCGCGAGCTTCACGTCGCCGAACCCCATCCCGGGCGGATACACGGCATGCAGGAGGAAGTAGAAGAGCCAGAGGGCCGCCCCGCCGGCCAGGACACGAAGCCCCGGCACGCCGAACACTCCGGCGTCCGCTGTGCCTGCAACGTCCTGGCCACCGGGAAGGAGCTGGCTGACGGCCGCGCCCAGCAGGAGGACTCCGGCGATTGCATAGGAAGGAAACACGATCCTGTCCGGGAGCAGATGGTGCCGGACATCGATGACCGTGAGCCGGACCGCCATCACGAAGAAATAGGCGCACGCGGCCACGGCAAGCCAGAAGGCCAGCGGGTTGGCGGCGCCCAAGGTGCCGAGTCGTTCGATCACTCTCGGATGCTACTGGATATTCATCCGGCACGGCCGCCCCCGCGCGTAAACTGTGGATATGGCCGCATGGGACAGCAGGAACGGGCGCGGGCCGGACGCGCCACGCGGCCCGGCGAGCCAGGCTGCGGCCTTCCGGCACCTGTGCCGGTCCTCGCCGTGGAAATGGCAGTCGCTGAGGTTCGAGTACTTGGATCGGCCCCTCGCGGGTTCCGCAGGTTCCGCAGCAGTCTCTCCTCACGGCCTCGTCAGGGCGTGGCTGCGCAGGCCCGGCGCCTTGCGGCTGGAGACCGCCGACGGGCTGGTGATCGCCAGCACCACCGGCATCAACGATTCACGGGGCGGCTTCTATGTCAGCTCCACAAGGAAGACCTGGCTGCTGCCGCCGAATCTGGTCACCCCGGTGTACGACGACGACGGGCTGGTGCGCCGCCGTCCGGAGGCAGCCTACGGCGAACCGTCGTTCGGGAACGGCCGGTTCGCCGCGGCCCTGGACCCGGTGGAACTCGCCGGGAATGCCCCGGTCCCGCTGGAGTTCCCCAACGCCAACGCCGTGGAGCTTGGGCCCATCACGGAGGTTGACCATGAGGGCCGGGCCGCCCTGGAAACCACGGTCAGCCCGAACCTTTCGTACCGTCCCGCCGATCCTGGAGCCCCGCTGTGCCGGCCTGGACGCACACTGTTGAGGATTGACGCCGGCACGGGCGTCTGCGTTGCCAGCCGCTGGCTGGACGCACCCGGCGGCGGCAATGAGCAGAACGGCTACGGCCACTGGCTCAGGATCCTGGGCGTCGACGAATACATGCTCGATGACCTGTTCCTCGCCGAATCGATGAACCTCACCGACGTCCGGCGCCACATCAGCTGGGACGTTCCGGCGGAATAGCCGGACTGTGACTGGCATCCGCCCACCGGCACCGCTAGGCTTCCCCGATGACTGAACCCGCCGACTACTGGCCCCCTTTTGGGCTGACCCTGACCACGCCGCGTCTTGAGCTGCGTCCCATCCGCGACGAGGAGATTCCCGCCGCGGTGGAGGCCGCCCTGACCGGCGTGCACGAGCCGGGCCGGAACCCGTTCAGCAACCCATGGACCGAAATCCCGGCCAACGAGCTCGGACCCAACATGGCGCAGTGGTACTGGCGGTGCCGCGGCAGCATGAACCCCCAGGACTGGACCCTCCTGCTCGGCATCTGGCACAAGGACGAATTCGTCGGCTGCCAGGACATCGCGGCCAAGGACTTCGCCACATTGAAGACAGTCACCACGGGCTCCTGGCTCCGCCAGAGCGTCCAAGGCCGCGGCCTCGGCAAAGAGATGCGTGCCGCCGTCGCCCTCTACGCCTTCGACTGGCTCGGCGCAGAAGTGGCGGAATCCGAGGCCGCCATCTGGAACCAGCAATCCCTGGGCGTCTCGCGCTCCCTCGGCTACGAGCTCAACGGCGTCACCAGCGCCGTCTGGGGCGGCAACGCCCAGGAGGTCCAAAACGTCCGCCTCACCCCCGGCACGTTCAAACGCCCCGACTGGAATCTGCAGGTAAAAGGCCACGAACCCACAGCGAAGTTCCTAGGCATCCAGAATTATCCCCAAGCGTGACCGCGGCGTCCCTCCGTTGCTGAGACACCTCCCGTTTGCTGGGCTGCCGTGACTGGCTTTGCGGTGCAGCGGCGCCCCGCCGTCGCTTAGACACCTCCCGTCGCTACGCTGCGGTCGCTGGGCGACCTTCGCTTCGCTTTGGTCGGCGATGCGCTCCTTAGCGGGACACCGCAACCCCGCGAAGGGGGAGGCTCACCAAGCCGGACGCGGTCTTTCGTAAAGGAGCGCATCGCGGCGCATCGGACCCCGGAGGTCGCCTAGCGACCGTAGTGGGTCCCATGCGACGTGTCTAAGCGACGGCGAAAGGCCGCGTCCCGGCGAACCCAATCACGGCAACCCACCACTGCGAACCCAACAACGGCGAAGGGCCGTGGTCCGGCAACCCGGACCACGGCCCCAACCGGGACGAGCCTAGATTTCCGCCCCTTCCAGCAACTCCGTCACCAGGGCCGCAATCGGCGAGCGCTCCGAGCGGGTGAGTGTGATGTGGCCGAACAGCGGGTGCCCCTTCAGCGTCTCGACGACGGCCGCCACGCCGTCGTGCCGGCCGACCCGCAGGTTGTCCCGCTGGGCGACGTCGTGCGTTAGGACAATCTTCGAGTTCTGGCCGATCCTGCTCATTACCGTCAGCAGCACATTCTTCTCCAGCGACTGCGCCTCATCGACGATCACGAACGCATCGTGCAGCGAGCGTCCGCGGATGTGGGTCAGTGGCATGACCTCGAGCATGCCCCGGTCCATCACTTCCTCCACGACCTCCTGGCTGACCAGCGCGCCCAGGGTGTCAAAGACGGCCTGGGCCCAGGGGTTCATTTTTTCCGCTTCGGAGCCGGGCAGGTAGCCCAGTTCCTGGCCGCCCACCGCGTACAAGGGCCGGAAGACGATCACCTTGCGGTGCTCCCGGCGCTCCAGGACGGCTTCGAGCCCGGCGCACAGGGCCAGTGCGGACTTTCCCGTGCCGGCGCGGCCGCCGAGGGACACGATGCCCACCGACGGGTCCATCAGGAGATCGATCGCCAACCGCTGCTCTGCCGAGCGCCCGTGGAGTCCGAAGACGTCCCGGTCGCCCTTCACGAGCCGGACCTGTTTGTCCGCGCCGACCCGGCCGAGGGCCGAGCCGCGGCTGGAAAGCAGGACCAGCCCCGTGTTGGTCGGCATCTCTGCCGCCGCCGGGATGAAGACCGGCTCGTGCCCGTACAGGGTCGCAACCTCGTCCTCGCCCGCATCGAGCTCCGCGACGCCGGTCCAGCCGGAGTCTTTGACCAGTTCATTGCGGTATTCGTCGGCCAGCAGCCCCATGGCGGAGGCTTTGACGCGCATCGGCAGGTCCTTGGACACCACCGTCACGTCGCGGCCCTCGTTGGCCAGGTTCTTGGCCACCGCGAGGATGCGGCTGTCGTTGTCCACCCCGCGGAAGCCGGCGGGCAGCACCTCGGCGGAGATGTGGTTCAGCTCCACCATGAGTGTGCCGCCGTCGGCGCCGAGCGGGATGGGACGGTCCAGGCTCCCGTGCTCGAGCCGCAGGTCATCGAGCAGCCGGAGCGCCTTGCGCGCGAAGTAACCCAGCTCCGGGTCGTGGCGCTTTCCTTCGAGCTCGGTGATGACGACGATCGGCAGGATGACTTCGTGCTCGGCGAAGCGCAGGAGGGCCCGCGGATCGGAGAGCAGGACGGAGGTATCGATCACGAAACTGCGGGCCGTGCCTTGGTTCTCTGTTCCTTCCCCGGAAACAGCAAGACCGGCCGCAGCGGAATCCGCTGCACCGGTCTTTGAGGTGGCTCGCTTGGCGCGAGAGGTAGCTTTCTGTCCCTGGTCGGTAACGACGTCGGGCAGTTGCTCAGAATTAGCCACATCGACTCCAGCCCCGGGGCTACGCCCGGATTTGTTATTGGTGAGGCGGCTCGGCCTGGAGGCCGGACGCGGCCTCCCATACACCCGGTGCGAAAATCCGCTCCATGTACTGGCCTCCCCGATCGGCCGGCAAATTGCTGCCGATGGGATAAAGATAAGTCTCCGGGGGTGGGTTTGTCTGTCTATTTGTCGGCGATTCCTGTTGCCGTCGTGTGAACTCCGTGTGAATGCCTCAGGCCCCGAAGCGGCGCTGCCTGCCGGCGTAATCGCGCAGGGCGCGCAAAAAGTCGACCTTGCGGAATGCCGGCCACAAGGCCTCGCAGAAGTAGAACTCACTGTACGCGCTTTGCCACATGAGGAACCCGGAAAGCCGCTGCTCTCCGGAGGTCCGGATCACCAGGTCAGGGTCCGGCTGGCCACGGGTGTAGAGGAACCGCGAGATGTCATCCACGGTGAGGTCATCGGCCAGTTTGCCGATGTCCGCGTCCCGGGCGACGGCGTCGTGCAGCAGTTCCCGTACGGCATCGACAATCTCCCGCCGTCCGCCGTAGCCGACGGCGACATTGACGTGCAGCCTCTCGCGCGCGGGCGTGCGCGCCGTCAGGTTGTTCAGCCGCTCGGCGAGGTAGTCCGGCAGCAGTTCGGGGGCGCCCATGGCGTGCACCGAGATGTCGGCGTCCTCATCCAGCCGGTCCAGGGTGTTGGCGATGATACCCATCAGGAGGTCGAGCTCCTCGCCGGAGCGGTTCATGTTGTCCGTGGAGAGCATGTACAAGGTGACCACCTTGATGCCCAGTTCCTGACACCAGCCGAGGAATTCGTGGATCTTGTCCGCGCCGGCCTGGTGGCCCTGACTTGTGGGGGCGTTGAACTGGCGGGCCCAGCGCCGGTTCCCGTCGACCATGACGCCGACATGCCGGGGGATCCGTTCCGGGTCAAGGGAGCGCTGCAGTTTGCGCTCGTAAAAGCCGTAGAGGAGCCCGGGCATTTCCATCCGGAGGTTCACCTGGCTTCCTTGAGGTACTAGTTCAGTGCACATCCTAGGCTACCTGCCGGAGGGCCTTGGCGGGTGCAGGTCCACCACCGGACAGCCTCGGAACGCTTGTTACCCTCCGGTAACTTACTAGGGCGTACGTTATTATTGCGGGATGGAAAGCAACAGTCTAGAGCCCCTGCCGGAGCCTCCGGCGAAACGGGGAACCCCGGTGGATGACGCCGCGGTGAGGCTAGCCGAACTGCTGATGATCAAGCCCAAATGGCGGGGATGGATCCACACCGTGACCGCCCCGATGGCTTTGGTCGCCGGGCTGGTGCTGGTGATCCTGGCCCCGCCGGACCTGAAGGTCGCCTGCGCCGTCTATGCCGTCACCGGGGTCCTGCTGTTCGGCGTCAGCGCTGTCTACCACCGCGGGAACTGGTCACCGCGCGTCAAGATCGTCCTAAAGCGGCTGGACCACACGAACATCATGCTGGTGATCGCCGGAAGCTACACGCCGCTCGCATGGGCCCTGCTGGACCGTCAGCAGGCCGAAGTGCTGCTGTGGGTGATCTGGTCCGGAGCCATCCTCGGCGTGCTGTTCCGCCTGCTGTGGACCGACGCCCCGCGGTGGCTCTACGTGCCGATCTACATCGCCCTGGGCTGCGGGTCGCTGTTCTACCTTCCGGAGTTCTTCGCCGCCAGTATTGCCTCGGCGGTGCTGATCTGCGTCGGCGGCGTCCTGTACATCACCGGGGCTGTCTTCTATGCGCTGAAGAAGCCGAACATCAGCTACGAGCACTTTGGCTTCCACGAGCTGTTCCATGCCCTGACGGTCTTCGCCTTCGCCGCGCACTACATCGCCATTGCCATCGCGGTGCTGGGCTGACCCCTCGGCTTAGCCGGGCCGTCCTGCCTGCCTGCCTGCCTGCCTGCCTGCCTGCCTGCGCAGATTCTCCCCACCTTTGAGACAGCGACGCCGCGACTCACCGGCGCTTCGGCCCGACACGCAGGGCGCCTACTTCAAAGGTGGGGAATTTGGGACGTCGGGCCCCTCGGCTTAGCCGGGCCGTCCTGCCGCGATGAGCTCGGGGAGCTGGCGCATGTCTGAAAAGACGGTGGTCCCAGGTCCGGCCAGGCGCGCCGCCGGGGTGACACCCCCGGCGTACGCGAAGGCGTGCATTCCGGCCGCCCGGGCTGCCTGGACCCCGTAGGCACTGTCCTCGACGACGGCGCACCGCCCGGGCGCGGTGTTGAGCCTTGCGGCGGCGTGGAGGAACAGGTCCGGCGCCGGTTTGCCGTTGGCGACCTCCGTGGCGCTGTAGATGCGGCCCTGGAAGCGGGGCAGCAGCCCGGTCTTGCCGAGGGTCCAGTGCATCTTTTCGTGGCTGCCGCTGGAGGCCACACAGTGCGGCAGGGACAGCCTGTCCAGGGCTTCCACGATGCCGTCGACCGCTTCGAGGTCGCGCTCAAACGCCTCCTGGTACCAGCGCCCGTAGTCCCGGTCCCAGCCGTCGGCGAGCCTGACGCCGAGGTGTTGTTCAACAGCGTCGACAAAGTGCGCCTCGGACTTTCCAACGAACCGCTCCACGATTTCGTCGAGTTCCAGTTCCCAGCCGAGTTCTGCCAGCACGCGCTGGTCCACCCGGATGGAAATCACCTCGGAATCAACCAGCACACCGTCGCAATCGAACACCACCAGCTCAAAGCCGTCCTGACCAGTCATGAGGACATGGTAGCCAGCCGCGCGCGGATCCCTTCGACCGAAGCCGTCGGCAGGTCACAGACCATGCCGCGGCACAGGAACACTTGCGGGGCACCGTCCGGGCCCGCGCCCCGGCCCCTCAGCAGCGGCACTGGCCGGGCGGCGTCGTCGTCCTGGACCGCCACCACCAGCCCGGGGCTGGCCGAGAGCAGCAGCTCCCGGTGCAGCGCTGCCCGTTCCGGCGTGTCCGGCCCGGCGACGGCGGCCTCGACCGGACCGGCGAGGGCAGCCTGGCCGGTAGCGAGCAGCCAACCGGCCGCGCGGGGTGCCCGGACCGCGAGCGGAGGCAGCAGCAGGGCGAGGATGTTCGCCGCCAGGGTCCGGTGATCGGAGGAGCCGGACAGGGCCGAGTGGGTCACCAGGGCGCTGGCCAGGGCGGCGGCGCCGCTGGGAGTGGCACTGTCGAACAGCTCCAGGCCGTCCCGGCCGCCCTGGGCGGCCGTGACCTGCACCGACTCCCCCGCCGCGTCCTTCAGGCCGCCGTCGGCTGCGAACCGGCCGCAGGCGGCGTCCAGGATGGCCTCGGCCAGCTCATACCAGCGGGTGCGACCGGTCACCGCGTAGAGCGCGAACAGCCCCTCGGCGCAGAAGGCGTAGTCCTCCAGCAAGCCGCCGATTCCGCGCGCCGCTCCGTCGTGGGAGACGCGCATGAGCCTCCCGGGGCCATCCTCCGGCCGCCAGTGCACGCGCTCAAGGTAGGCCGCGATCCGTTCCGCGGTGTCCACGAGCTCGGGACGCCCCAGCACGGCATCGGCGTCGGCGAGGGCCGCGACGGCCAGCCCGTTCCAGCCCGCCACCACCTTGGCATCCCGGCCGGGCTGGGGCCGCCTGTTGCGGGCCTGCGCCAATTGCGGGCGCACCCGCTGCCACAGCACCGCATCCCCGCCGGTTATCTCCCGGTCCGGATGCAGCGGCGAACCGTCGCCGCCCACGCTCCCGGGCGTGCGGACGTTCATGAGGTCCGCCACGGCGGCACCGTCGGCCGGGCCAAGGAGTGACTCGAGCTCCCCGGGAGTCCACAGGTAGCTGGCGCCCTCGGCGTGCACGCCTTCGACGACCGTATCGGCGTCCAGCGACGACGCCAGGGCCACGACGCCGGTGTCGGGGCCTGCCGCGGGGCCAGTATCCGGACCCGCCGCAGGTCCCGTTGCCTGATCAGGCGTCAGCCCGAGGCGTGCCAGGAGCCAGTCGGCGGTGTGTCCGGCGATCTCTGCAGCCTCCGCCGCCGAATACTCGGGCGTGCCGCCCAGCCGGACCCAGTGCGCGTAGACGCGGAGCAATTGCGCGTTGTCGTAGAGCATCTTCTCGAAATGCGGAACGGACCAGTCACGGGTCACCGAATACCGGGCGAAGCCGCCGTCGAGCTGGTCGAACAACGCCGAGCGGGACATCGCCGCGAGGGTCCGCCCGGCCATGTCACGGGCCGCGGTGGCGGTGTCCGGGGCCGCGGCCGCCTGGGGTACGGCGGCATGCCGGATCAAGAATTCAAGCACTGCCGACGGCGGGAACTTTGGTGCGCCGCCGAAACCGCCGTGCGCCTCGTCCTCGGACTCGGACAGGGCCGCAACGGCTTCGCCAAGGAGCGCGGCGTCCAGAGGCTCGGGCTGTCCGTCGAGGCGCAGGGCGGCGGCTGGCTGGGAGGCTGCGATGCCTCGCGCCAGGGTGGCTGCATTGGCCTCGAGGGCGCCGCGGCGTTCCGTCCACGCCTCGTTCACGGCCTCAAGGACCTGCCGGAAGGACGGACGGCCCGGCATGGGGCGGGGCGGGAAGTAGGTTCCGGCGTGGAAGGCCCGGCCGTCCGGCAGGAGGAAGACGGACATCGGCCAGCCGCCTTCGCCGCTGATCGCCTGCGTGGCGGCCATATAGACGGCGTCGACGTCGGGGCGCTCCTCGCGGTCTACCTTGATGGAGACGAAGTGGGCGTTCAGGTAGCCGGCGGTGTCCTGGTCCTCGAAGGATTCGTGGGCCATGACGTGGCACCAGTGGCAGGCCGCGTAGCCGATTGAGAGGAACACCGGTACGTCCCGGGCGGTCGCGGCGGCGAAGGCCGCGTCACCGAACGGCTGCCAGTGGACGGGGTTGCCGGCGTGCTGGCGCAGGTACGCAGAGGGTTCCGCTGCCAGGGCATTCGAGGCCCCGGACAGCGGGTTGGGCGAACCGCCGTCAGCGGTTTCCGGGTCCCGCATCGCCGTTGACTTCCGGCCGGGCAACCCCGCTGTCGGCGGGCAATGCCGTGCCGTCAGCGCGGAAGGCGGCGCCGTCGGCGGGGAATACGCCGCCCGGGGACTCTGCCTCCTCGGAGGCTTCTTCGGCGGCCAAACGCTCGGCCTCCACCTGGGCACGGTAGCGGACCCTGCGGATTCGCCGCACCATGTCCACGATCAACACCGCGGTCAACACCACGATGAAGGCTGTCAGCAGGAAGCCCAGCAGGCCCGGGCTGACCTGGTCCTCGGACAGGCCCGGCCGCAGCGATGGCGTGGGTGGCGGCGCCGGGGTTGTTGCCAGAGCGATGAGCATGGAATGCACGGTGAATACCTTCTGTGGAAACTGGTGTCTTTTCTACGGCGTCTTGTCTACTGCGTCATTTCTGCAGTGTCTTTTCTGCAGTGTCTTTTCTGCAGTGACTATTTCTACGCCGGATAGAAGAGCCCTTTCGTCTCTATCTTAGCCCGGCGAAGAGGTCCGTTTCGGGCAGTTCCGCCGGGATCCTGGACTCGATCAGGGAGTAGTCCTCCCACGGCCAGACCTTGCGCTGCATGGCCGCGGAGACTGCGAAGAAGAAGCCTTCCGGGTCCACCTGGGTGCGGTGGGAACGGAGCGCATCGTCGCGGGCTTCGAAGTAATCCCCGCATTCGATCTGGGTGGTGGTGGGGTGTGTCGGCGGCGGCGGGGTGTGCCCCTCGGCGTCCGCTTCCAGCCAGGCGGCCAGTCGCTGCGCATACGGCGACTGCAGGCCGGCCTCTTCCAGCGCAGAGTGGAGCGCGCGGAAGCGGTCCGGGCTGAAGGCGCGGTCGTAGTAAAGCTTGCTGGGCTCCCAGGGTCTCCCGATGCCAAGGTACCGGGCAGGATCCCCGGCGGCCGCGAAGGCCTCGACGGCCACGCGGTGCGCCATGATGTGGTCCGGGTGAGGGTAGCCGCCGTTCTCGTCATAGCTGAGAATCACGTGGGGCTTGAAGTCCCGCACCAGCCGGACCAGCGGCGCGGCTGCCCGCTCCAGCGGCTGCAGGGCGAAGCACCCGGGCGGAAGGGGCGGCAGGGGGTCGCCCTCCGGCAGGCCGGAATCGACGAAGCCGAGCCAGCGCTGCCGGATGCCGAGGACCTTCGCGGCAGCAGCCATCTCGAGCCGGCGAGCCCCTGCCATGTCGCGTTTGGGGTGCGGCAGTCCCTCCATCGCGGGGTTCTGGATGTCGCCACGGGACCCGTCGGTGCACGTGGCCACCAGGACGTCCGCACCGGACGCGGCGTACATCGCCATCGTGGCGGCACCCTTGCTGGATTCGTCGTCGGGATGAGCATGGACCGCCAGCAGGCGAAGCGGTGCTGACGGGCTGGGGGATGCTGTCATCGTGGGACGGCTCCTCTTTCTGCTGTTCTGCTCTGTTTGGGGTGCGGCTTGATCTGTCCGGCCAGCCGCCGCGGAAACATCCCGGTCCGATCCACACTAAACTGGACTGGTGAGTTCCGAGGATCAGCCCGCCGCGCCGGCACCTACCAGCCTAACCAATCGTTACGGCGGCCAAAAGCGCGCGCTGACCCGCAAGGCCAAACGCAACATCCTGATCGCCGCCCTCGCGGTGGGCATTGCCTTTCTGGCCTGGGTATCGACGTCGGCGGCCACTAACAGTGTCAGCTTCAAGGACGTCGGATACAGCACCCGCGACGCCACGCTGACGGAACTCGACTTCCAGGTCACCAAGGACCCCGCTGCGGAGGCGAAATGCGCCGTCAAGGCGATGGACTCCAAGTTCGCGATTGTGGGCTGGAAGGTTGTGGACATCGGGCCGAACGCGGCCGACGTCGGCACGGAGGGCGGCCGGACCACCGCCCACCGCACCCAATTGCGCACGGAATCCCAGGCGGTCTCCGCCGTCGTGGACAGCTGCTGGATTCCCGCGGCACGACAATAATTGGACAATAGTCACGGAACGCGGGACTCCGTGACCGATGCGGTATCGGGCCGCCTGCTGCAGGCGTCAACACGAAAGCGGGATGGGCATGAACCCCGGAAAATCGAAGGGAACCATCGGCCGGGGCGTTGCCGGCCTGTTGGTTCTGGCAGCGGCAACAGCCCTGTCAGTTTCGGGCTGCCAGCCCCGGTCCGCCACGGATAATCAGGCGCCCGCGACGGGCGCCCGCGCGGACCGCCCGGGGCATGTGTTTGTGATAAATCTCGAGAATCAAGGATTCGACGCGGCCTGGGGCGCTGACTCGGACGCGCCCTACCTCTCCGAGACGCTTCGGTCCAAGGGCGTGTTGCTTTCCAAGTACTACGCAATCGCCCACCACTCCGCTCCCAATTACATCGCGCAGATCTCGGGGCAGGCCTCCAACCCCATGACCCGGAACGATTGCGCCACATATGTCCCGTTCGTGCCAGCGGGCACCGCCCCGCTGGGGCAGGTGAAAGGCACCGGCTGCATCTATCCAGCGTCAGTACCGACCGTCGCGGGGCAACTCAGCGCGGCCGGTAAGACGTGGAAGGGCTACATGGAAGGCATGAAGACTCCATGCCGGCACCCTGAGACCGGGGCCGAGGACCTTAACCAGGACGCCGCACCGGATGATGAATACGCGACCCGGCATAATCCCTTTGTCTACTTCGCGGCGATCACGTCCTCCCCGGATTGCCAGAAGAGCGTGGTCGACTTCACTGACCTTGCCGGCGACCTTAAATCCGCAGCAACCACTCCCAACCTTTCCTACATCAGCCCCAACTTATGCAATGACGGGCATGACAGTCCGTGCGCAGACGGCAGGGAGGGAGGCCTGGTCAGCGCCGACGTCTGGTTGCAGAAACAGATACCCGCGATTCTGGACTCCCCGGCCTACAAGCAGGACGGGATGCTTGTCATTACCTTTGACGAAGCTGACGGTGCCACCAGAGGCCCCCAGGGCGTTCCCGGAGGAACAGCCGGCGGCCGCGTCGGCGCCCTGGTGCTCTCTCCGTTCGTCCGGGGCGGTACGACGTCGGACAAGACGTACAGCCACTACAGCCTTCTGGCCACGATCGAGGACATTTTCTCGCTGCCACGCCTCGCATATGCCGGCGCGCCCGGTGTCGACAGTTTTGGGCCCGACGTCTTCAACTCGCGGCCATGACCAGCCCGGCGGCCCCGGGCGACGGTGGAGGATGGTACGGATTGCCCCCTGCCCTGCACTGGTCTGCACTGGTCTTCGCCGCGGACCCGTAGCACCGACCTGTAACACGGTGTGATGCACGCCGCAGTGCTCTTTGGTTTATCCACAGCATTGACTACAATGGATCAATACCTTTCCCCCGCTGAGCTGGTTACTGCGTCATTAAAGTGGCCACCGTGGCGGGGTCTTTGCTTGTATGACCACCCAAAGGAGAAGTCCGTGTCTACCACCAACAGCGCAACTGCGGCTTGGCTTACCCAGGAAGCTTTTGACCGCCTGAAGGCAGAGCTGGACAACCTTTCCGGCCCCGGCCGGGCAGAAATCGTCCAGAAGATCGAAGCCGCCCGCCAGGAAGGCGACCTCAAGGAGAACGGCGGCTACCACGCCGCCAAGGAGGAGCAGGGCAAGATCGAGGCCCGCATCCGCCAGCTCACGGCCCTTCTGCGCGACGCCCACGTCGGCGAGGCACCGGCCGACGACGGCATCGTCGAGCCCGGCATGATCGTCGTGGCCAAGATTGCAGGCGACGAGGAAACCTTCCTCCTTGGCTCCCGCGAGATCGCCGGCGACTCGGATCTGGATGTCTTCAGCGAGAAGTCCCCCCTCGGCGCGGCCATCGTCGGCCACAAGGAGGGCGACAAGCTCAGCTACACCGCCCCGAACGGCAAGGACATCACGGTCGAAATCATGTCCGCCAAGCCGTACGCCGGCTGACGCAGCAACACGTTCCGTTCCGGAACACCTTCACGAAACAGCGACGCCGGTCTCCCCTTCGAGGGGAGGCCGGCGTCGCGTTTTTGGCCTGTTTGCCGGGACAGTCTTGTGCAGAGCCCGGCGCAGGTTCCGGCGGTTGTCAGCGCCGGGCCTTTCCGCGGTTGTCAGCGCCCGGCGGGCAGTGCCCCCGGGCGCCGGGTGCTCAGCAGAAGTGCCGCCGCGACGCCGCCGATCGCGCCGCCGAGGTGGGCCTGCCACGAGATGAAACTGGCCGCGGTGGGCAGGACGCCGAACAGGATGCCGCCGTAGGCCATGAACAGCACCACGGACAGCACGATCTGCCACCAGTTCCGGTTGATGAAGCCGCGGACCAGCAGGAACGCGAAGAGTCCGAACTCCAGGCCCGAGGCGCCCACCGTGATGCTGGCGCCGCCGATCAGCCACACCACAAGCCCTGATGCCAGCCAGCTGGCGGTCAGGGCGGTGATGAACACCCGCCGCCCGGACAGGAACACGAGGAACCCGAAGATGATCAGCGGGAGCGTGTTGGACATCAGGTGGGCCAGGCTGGAGTGCAGCAGCGGAAATGTCAGGATGTCCAGGACTCCGTCCAGGCTCCGCGGCCGTAGCCCGAAAGTTCGATTCAGGGAATGGAAGAGCGCGGTGTTGACGATCTCGATCAGATAGAGCAACACCACGAAGGAGCCGACCACCAGCAGACCGTGGCGGGCCCGTGCCGCGGTATTGTCCCCCGCTCCCGGAGGCCCTCCCTGGGACACGTCCGTCACCATGGCCCCTAGTGCACCACGATCGGCTGGAAACCCTCGGCGCGCAGCGCCGCGAGGACCTGGCTGCAGTGCTCGTGGCCCTTGGTTTCCAGGTTGACGGTGATGGAGACGTCGCCCATGCTGATGGAGCCGCCCACCCTGGTGTGGTCCAGTCCCGTGACGTTGGCGTCGTTTTCGGCGATGATGCGGGCGATGGTGGCCAACGAGCCCGGACGGTCGTCCAGCATCATCCGCACGGTCATGTACCGGCCGGCGGCGGAGAGGCCGCGCTGGATGACCTTGAGCATCAGCATGGGGTCGATGTTGCCGCCGGAGAGGACCACCGCAACGGTTCCGGGGTTTTCGATCTTGCCTTCCATGAGCGCCGCGACGCCGACGGCCCCGGCAGGTTCCACTACCATCTTGGTGCGCTCCAGCAGGAAGATCAGAGCCCTGGCCAAGGCGTCTTCGCTGACGGTGACGACGTCGTCGACCAGCTCGCGGATGATGCTGAACGGCAGCTGGCCCGGCCGGCCCACGGCGATGCCGTCCGCCATGGTGGAGACCTTCTTGAGTGGGACGAGGGCGTCAGCGGCGAGCGAGGGAGGGTATGCGGCGGCGTTCTCGGCCTGGACGCCAATGATGCGGATGTCACGGCCGAGTTCCTTGGCGCGTGCCTTCACGGCGACTGCCACGCCCGCCAGGAGGCCGCCGCCGCCGACGCCCATGAGGATGGTGTCGACGTCGGGGACCTGTTCGAGGATTTCCAGCCCCACCGTCCCCTGGCCGGCTACGACGTCGACGTCGTCGAAGGGGTGGACAAAGACGGCGCCGCTTTCGTCGGCGTAGCGCTTGGCTTCGGCCAGCGCCTCGTCCACGTTGTGGCCGTGCAGCACCACCTCGGCGCCGTGGCTGCGGGTCGCGGCCAGCTTGGGCAGTGCGACGCCGAGCGGCATGTAGATCCGGGCCTTGATGCCGAGGCTCTTGGCTGCGACAGCCACGCCCTGGGCGTGGTTTCCGGCGGAGGCCGCCACGACGCCGCGCTTCTTTTCGGCGTCGGAGAGCTTGGCCATCCGCACGTAGGCGCCGCGGACCTTGAAGGAGCCTGCGCGCTGCAGGTTTTCGCATTTGAGAAAGACCTCGCCGCCCACCGTGGCCCCGAGGGCCCGCGATGATTCCACCGGCGTCCGCGTAATAATCCCGTCGAGCAGCTTTTGCGCCTCTAGGACATCGTCCAGCGTGACGGGCAGGCTCTCAAGGGTATTCACGAACTGTTCTCCTTCTTCGGGTTAGGCGTCGGTGCCCCGTCCGGCATCGCTGCCCGGAGCACCGCTGTTGGGTGCGGCGCCCTCGCGGCCGGGGGTTCGGCCCGGCAGGTGGACGTCTGTGAAGGTGGTGTCGGCGCCGGCTTCGAGGGCAGGGCTGCCCTCTGGTCCCGCGGTTGCCAGCACTTCATCATGTTCCCACGTTCTGCCCGCAATGTAGCGAATCGACGAGTTTGCTACGGCAAGGATCGGAACGGAGAACAGAGCGCCGGGGATCCCGGCGAGGTAGGAACCCGCCGCGACGGACAGGATCACGGCCACGGGGTGGAGGGACACGGCCTTGCCCATGACGAGTGGCTGCAGGATGTGGCTTTCGAGCTGCTGGACGCCGAGCACGATCGCCAGCATGATGAGGGCGTTGACAGGCCCGTTGGCGACCAGCGCGAGCAACACGGCGATGGCACCCGTGAACAGCGCACCGACCACCGGGATGAAGGAACCGAGGAAGACCAGCACGCCCAGCGGCAGCGCGAGCGGCACGCCAATGATGGCGGCGCCGACGCCGATTCCCACGGCGTCCACGAACGCGACGAACATTTGGATGCGAACGTAACTGACCATGGAAGTCCAGCCGCGGCGGCCAGCGCCGTCCGTAGCGCGGCGCGCCTTCCGGGGCATCAGGTTGACGAGGAAGGCCCAAATCCTGTCGCCCTCGAGCAGGAAGAAGATCAGGATGAACAGCGCAAGGACCAGGCCGGCGGCGAAGTGCCCAGCCGTGCTTCCGAACGTTAGGGCACCGCTGAGGATGCTGCTGCTGTTGTTCTGCAGCGCGGCGGTGGCGTCCTCGATGTACTTGTCGATCTGTGCGGCCGTCAGGTGGAGCGGGCCTTCCGACAGCCAGGTCTGGACCTGCTGCACCCCGGTGAGCGCCTCGGCCCACAGCTCGCCGAATCCCTGCATGAGCTGGCGCCCCACCAGGGTCAGGGCACCGACGATGATGCCGATGAAGCCGAGCACGGTGATGGCGACGGCGAGCCCCTTGGGCACGCTGTTTTTGGCCATCCAGCGTACTGCGGGGCTGAGGAGCCCTGAGAGGAGGGCGGCGACCATGATGGGGATGATGAGGAAGCTGACGTGGCTGAGCAGCCACACCAGCCCCGCGAGCACGAGCAGGATCAGCCCGGCGCGCCACGCCCACGCGGCCGCGATCCGCACACCATAGGGAATATCTTGGTCGATCTCGCCGTCCGTCCGTGACCTGGCCCCGGTACGCACCCCCGTCGCGGCCGCCGAAGGGGAAGGGCTTGTGTCGGGTGCGGCGTCCTCAGCTGGCGTCATAGCCCCATGATTCCGTAGCAGCCGATGAATAGGAAACCAGCAGCCAGCAACGGCGCGGGGGCCAGCCGGTGGTGCCGGACCGCCGGCGTGTTGGTGAGCCGGGCAGCGAGGTCCGCGCGGGAGGTCAGCCTGCAGTGGCCGTCAGCGAGGCCGAGATTCCCCAGGTCATGGAGAACTGCTCCCCCGCCGCGAGCCAGCGCAGGCCCTCACCGCTGTTGAACGCGTTGGCCGGCCCGGTCATCGGCTCGATCGCGACCGCCTTTGACCGGCCCGGAAACTCGGTCGTCACGAAGACATGGACGTAGCCGCCGCCCGCGTCCTGCCACAGGCTGACGGTCCGCCCGTCGGGTGAGCTCAGCGTGTGCCGGGCAACGCCGCCGTCGAACTCCAGGTCCGTATAGGCCGAATCGAGGTCCAGGCTCCCCACCAGCCGCCCGCCGCGCAGATCGAAGTCGCCGCCGACCGGCTCGGTGCTGCGCGGGATGAGCCGGTCATCGGCCACCAGCCGGGTCCTGGCGTCCACGCTCACGGTGAGGTCCTCGCTGGGCACGTCGCCCAGCCGCAGGTACGGGTGCGCGCCAAGGACGAACGGCGCGGGGCCCTGGGAGTCATTGATAAGGGTTTGGCGCACCACGAGCCCCAGGTCCTCCGCCAGTTCATAGCGGACCCGGTGCCGGAGCAGGAACGGGTAACCGTGCTGCGGGAAGACCGCCGCTTCCAGGGTCACGGAGAACTCGTCCTCATCCATGAGTTCGTAGGAGGAGTTCCGCAGCAGCCCGTGGCTGGCGTTGTTGCGGGAGACTTCGGTGATGTCGAGCTGCAGCTTCTTGCCATTGAGGTACCAGACGCCGTCCTCCACCCGGTTGGCCCACGGCGCCAGGGTGATGCCGGTGGCGCCGGGCGGGATGTCGGCGTCGCCGTAGCTCTCCGTCAGCGCAGTTCCGCCGCGGCTGTAAAGCCGCAGCCCGGCGGCGAGTTCGGTGACGATGGCCAGGGCGTCGCCGCGCCGTAGCTCGTACTGCCGGCCGGTGGCGTACCGCCGCATGGTTTCATCGGGGCCGGCTGCCGGGGGCGTCGCTGAGAGATCCATGGTGACCACCGTACAGACCTGCCCGGCAACCCGTATACCTTGGTTCCATGACTTCCAGCAGCGCGGGCGCCAGGCCATGAATCCTCCCCTGGACAGCAGCGGGCTCGCCGCCCGTTTTGAGGCGGTCTTCGGTGCCCGGCCCGACGGCGTGTGGCGGGCACCGGGACGCGTCAACCTCATCGGCGAGCACACCGATTACAACGAGGGCTTCGTCCTGCCCTTCGCCATCGACCGGTCGGCCCGGGTGGCCATGAGGGTCCGGCCGGATTCCACCGTGCGGATGCTCTCCACGTTTGGGAACCAGGGGCTGACCACCGCGGACACCGGCTCGCTGGCCCGCGCCGGCGCCAAGGGCTGGACAAAGTACCCCCTCGGGGTCATCTGGGCCCTGCTACAACAGGGCCTACCGGTTCCCGGCGTGGACCTGCTCCTGGACTCCGATGTCCCCCGCGGCGCCGGTCTGTCGTCCTCCCACGCGATCGAATGCGCCGTGATTTCGGCACTGAATGAGCTCACGGGCGCCAACCTGTCCGCGCAGGACATGGTCCTGGCTACCCAGCGGGCGGAGAACGACTTCGTCGGCGCGCCCACCGGCATCATGGACCAGTCCGCCTCGCTCCGGGCCACGGCCGGGCACGCCGTCTTCCTCGACTGCCGGGACCAGAGTGTCCGGCTGGTGCCGTTCGACGCCGCCGCCGCGGGGCTGGTGCTGCTGGTCATCGACACCCGGGTTTCCCATTCCCACGCCGACGGCGGGTACGCCGCCCGGCGGGAATCGTGCGAACTCGCCGCCGAAGTCCTCGGCGTGCCGGCGTTGCGCGACGTCGGGTTCGAGGACCTCGAGGAGGCCAGCGGGCTTCTGGACCAGGAGACGTTCCGCCGCCTCCGGCATGTGGTCACCGAGAACGACCGCGTCCTGCAGACGGTGGAGCTGCTGGACACCCTGGGGCCGGCCGCTATTGGCCCCCTGCTGGACGCGTCCCATGCCTCGATGCGCGACGACTTCGAGATCTCCTGCGCCGAGCTGGACCTTGCCGTGGACACGGCGCGGTCCGCGGGCGCGGTCGGGGCCCGCATGACCGGCGGCGGCTTCGGCGGCTCCGCGATCGCGTTGACCCCGGCGGGATCGGCACAGCAGGTGCGTGCCGCCGTCGAACGGGCCTTCGCCCGGGCCGGGTACTCCGCACCCGAGATCTTCAGCGTCAGCCCCGCCGCAGGGGCCATGCGGCTGGCCTAGGCGGGGCGTAGTCTGGGCGCATGCCAGAAGCTGTCATTGTTTCCACCGCCCGGAGCCCCATCGGGCGGGCGTTCAAGGGGTCCCTGAAGGACGAGCGGCCGGACGATCTCGCCGCCGCCATGGTCACCGCGGCCCTCGCCCGGATTCCGGGGTTCGATGCCGCCGCCGGGCCGGGCCGCGGCCTGGACGACATCTATCTGGGGTGCGCCGAACCCAGCGGCGAGGCCGGCTCCAACATGGCCCGCGTGGTCAGCATCCTGGCGGGGCTGGACAACGTTCCGGCCGCCACCATCAACCGTTTTTGTGCCTCCAGCCTGCAGACCCTCCGGATGGCCTTCCACGCCATCAAAGCCGGCGAAGGCCAGGCGTTCGTGGCCGCCGGCGTGGAGGCAGTGTCCCGCTACCGGGAATGGGCCGGCGCCGGCGAGACCGACGCGAGCACGCACAACCCGCGCTTCGAGGCGGCCCGGAAACGCACCGAGGCCCGCGCGGCCTCGAACATACCGTGGACCGACCCGCGCCTGGGCGGCAGGATGCCGGACGTATACATCGCCATGGGCCAGACGGCAGAGAACGTCGCCACAAGCTACGGCATCACCCGCGCGGAGCAGGACGCCTGGGCGGTGCTCAGCCAGAACCGCGCCGAGGCGGCCATCGCCTCCGGGTTCTATGCCCGCGAAATCACGTCATACACCCGCGCCGACGGCACGGTGGTGGACCGCGACGATTCGCCGCGCCCCGGCGTCACCGCGGAGGCCGTCGGTGCGCTGCAGCCGGTCTTCCGCAGCGGCGGCACCGTGACGGCCGGGAACGCCTGTCCGCTCAATGACGGGGCCGCCGCGGTCGTCATCATGAGTGACCGGCGGGCCCGCGAGCTCGGCCTGGAGCCGCTTGCCAGGATCGTCTGCACTGGCGTCAGCGCCCTGTCCCCGGAGCTGATGGGCATGGGCCCGGTGGAAGCGACCCGCCGGGCGCTCACGATCGCCGGGCTGAGCATCCGCGACATCGACCTCGTGGAGCTCAACGAAGCGTTCGCGGTCCAGGTGGTGGCCAGCGCCCGGGAGCTTGCCATCGATGCGGAGAAGCTCAACGTCCACGGCGGCGCCATCGCCCTCGGCCACCCCTTTGGGATGACCGGCGCCCGCATGACCACCACGCTGATCAACGGGCTCCGCGCCCGCGACGCCTCCCTCGGCCTGGCGACGCTGTGCGTTGGCGGCGGCCAGGGCATGGCGGTGGTGCTGGAACGGTTCAGCTGACGGGGGGTAACTCACCCGGTGCCAGTTGCCGCAAACGCGAGGAGCCCCGCCGTTGGGCGGGGCTCCTCGTTGAAAGCAGGCCGAAAAGGTACGACCGTGGTTACTCGTCGCCGCGGAGGATGGCCAGCAGTCGGATGATCTCGACGTAGAGCCAGACCAGGGTGACCGTGAGGCCGAAGGCCGCGGTCCAGGAGAAGCGCTGCGGGGCTCCGGCGCTAATGGCCGCCTCGATGGACGTGAAGTCCATGATCAGGGAGAAGGCAGCCAGGCCGATCGCCAGGATGCCGATGAAGACGCCGAGCGGGATGCCCGCGATCTCCACGCTGGTGCTCAGGCCAAACGGCGAGTTGACGGCACCGGTCCACATCATGACGACGTTGACCAGCGCAAACACCGCGTAGCCGATCATGGCGATCAAGAAGAACCGCATGAGCTTGGGCGTCGCCCGGACCTTGCCGCTCTTGAACAGCACGAGCGTCACGGCGAAGACGGACAGGGTCCCGACGACGGCCTGAATACCCACACCCGGGTACAGGTTGTCAAGGATGCGGGTCAGCCCGCCGAGGAAGAATCCTTCAAGCAGGGCGTAGGCCAGGATCAGTCCGGGTGACGGCTGCTTCTTGAAGGTGTTGACCATCGCCAGGGCAAAGCCGCCCAGGGCTCCGAGGATCATCAGCATCGAGCCCGTGCCCTGCGGGACGGCGAGCGCCACTGCGGCACCGACCACCAGGATGCCGAGGCACCCGGCAGTCTTGACGATGACGTCGTCGTACGTCATCCGGCCGATGTCAGCCGGGCCGGCCGCCGGGCGGTTGTACAGATCCTGCAGCTGGTCCTGGGTCATGCCCTGCTGCGCCGAATTCCACCCGCCCTGGCCCGGGGCCTGGCCGTAGGTGTTCTGCCCATAGGGGTTCTGGCCATACGGATTCTGGCCATACGGGGCCTGCGGGGCAGGCGGTGCCTGGGTGGCTTCGCGGAAATTCTTTCCGCTGAAGATCGGGTTTCCGCCAGTTGCCATTGCGGGTGTCCTCCAAAATAAGGGGGTGGGTGATGTTCCGGTGCGACCCGGACTATACGAAAGGGATTTGTATAGTCACGCTACCAATTCCCACGGCCGACGGGGAGGGATAGTTCCCCCGGGGAGCCGCCGCAACCGAACCGTGACCTTGTTCGGCGGGATCCTCAGGCCCAAGATTCCCGCGTGGGCGCCGGCCGCCCGGGACGCCCGGTGCGCCTCGCACCGGTGCCGGCTGCCAGCACGACGGCGGGTCCGTCACCACGGAAATCGTCGAGCCGCTGCGACGGGTCCCCCTTCGGCTCCGGCAGCGGGCCGGGGATCGGCGCCGGCGTTCCCGTGCCGCTGTTGACTATGACGTCGTCGATATAGATATCGGCCATTTGCTGATCGTGTTCGGAGCCGAGCTGGACCGTGTCGAGCGTCGTCGCCGGAATCCTGACAGTGCCCGCGTAGATGGAACGCCCGTCCCACCAGATTTGGACGGCGGTCTGCGGACCATTCGGAACCACGTGCATGACCAGCCGGTGCCAGGAGTCAGTGGGAACATCGCGCCGCAACGTGGTGTACGCGAAGCCTGCCGGTGACGCGGTCCGGAGCACCAACTCATGGGAGATGTTCTGCCGGAAAACATCCAGGACGCGGACGCCGCCGGAAAAGAACCGGAAGTAAGGAACATTGTTCCCTGCCATTCCCTCAGCGGCGATATTGAACCATCCGTCCGCATACGCCTCGGTGTTCCCGGGGGTCAGGCCTACGGTCAGCCTGGCCATGGAGCCGAGCCCGGCGGTGGTGTGCAGGCGGGCGGCGCAGCTACCGGAGTGCGACGCCCCGGTGGATATAGAGGCATTTCCCGTCCCTGCCGTGGTGACGCCGAATCCGTCCAAGGTGCCCGCTTCAAAGCTGGTGGCTGCCGACTGGATCCCCGGATAAGGGTCGGTGAGTGCCTCCGTGGAGGGAACGCAGGCCTGTGCCCCGGCGGTCTCGGGCCCGAGGCTCAGCGCCGGAATACCCAGGATCGCCAGCGCAAGCGAACCCGCGAGGCACAGCTTGACCACCCGGTTCATCAGTCGGCCCTCCACGATCGGCCCCTGCCTTCCACGCCGCGCCGTGTCCTGGGCCGAAAGATCCGGCCAGCGGTCTCTGGACTTCGGTTCAGGACTTCGGTTCAGGCGCTCTTCGCACCATAACGCGGGACGACTTGGAAAAAGCTTGGATTTGCCGGTTCCGCAGACCGGACGGGGCGTCCCCGGTGGCGGGTCCCTGCCCCGGGTCGGCCGGGCGGATCGGGGCCGGGCCAGCCACTGTTTAGGCATACTCGGGATCAACAAAAGTTTTCTTTAGCAGGGCTACAGCAACGTGTCGCCCCGACTACACGGTTGTTACCCGATCGCGACGTTCTCCCTGCTTGCAGCGGCATTCATTGCCCCTCGCTGGCTGTAGCATAGGCCACACAGGGTGACGGACATCACAACGGAATGACAGTTTGCCAGGCGTTCGTCCCCTGACCGTTCGCAACGGTTGCAAAGGCGCAACCCACAGCACCCCCATGTGGAGGTTTTCAATTTGAGAAGCACAACGAGCGGCCTGTCGCAGAGACGGCGCGGCAGACGACTGAGGGCTGTGGGGGCAGTATTTGCCGCCATAGCTGCGCTACTGCTCATCGTGGCCCCGGCGTCCAGCGCCGCGACCCCGTCGCCGACACCATCCCCGTCGGCGACCCAGTTCACCAACAGCATCAGCGGCTTCCTGCGAGGCGACGACCGCGCACCGATCCCCGGGGTAACCATCACCGCCACAAGCGGCGATTTCACGGGAACCACGAAATCGGGAGCCAACGGCGCCTGGATCATCGGCGTCCCCACCCAGGGGACCTACGAGGTCAAACTCGACGAGTCCACGCTTCCGCAGGGCATCAAACTGGCCCAGGGCCAGGAGAACCCCCGCAAGGTTACCTTCAGCCAGACCTCAAACCTCTCGGTGATCTTCACCTTTGGCAAGGGAATCGTCGTCGCAGAGGAGAACTTCGGGCAGAACCTGCTCAACCGGCTGGTGGCCGGCCTGAGCTTCGGCCTGCTGCTCGCCCTCGCGGCCGTAGGCCTCTCACTGATCTTCGGCACCACCGGCCTGACGAACTTCGCCCACGGTGAGATGGTCACGCTGGGCGCGGTGCTGGTGTTCGCCTTCAACGCCATGCAGCTTCCGTTCTGGCTGGCCATCATCCTGGCGGTCATCGGCGGCGGTGTGTTCGGCTACGTCCAGGACGCGGGACTGTGGAAGCCACTGCGGCGCCGCGGAACCGGGCTTGTTCCGATGATGATCGTCAGCATCGGCCTCGCACTGGCGGTGCGGTACATCATCCAGTTCTACTTCGGCGGCGCTACCCAGCAGCTGCCGTTTGCCCAGAGCGCGGAAATCCTGATCGGCCCGATCTCGATCTCCCCCAACAACCTCCTGTCGCTCCTCGTCAGCGCCGTGGTAATCGCCGCCCTCGGCGTCGTCCTGCTCAAGACCCGCCTCGGCAAGGCCACCCGCGCGGTGGCCGATAACCCGGCCCTGGCCGCCGCCTCCGGCATCGACGTCGACTCCGTTATCCGGATCGTCTGGGTGGTGGGCGGCATGCTCGCCGCCCTCGGCGGCATCCTCTGGGCCTACTACCGGCCCGGCGTCACCTTCGACATGGGCTCGCAGATCCTGCTGCTCATCTTCGCCAGTGTCACCCTGGGCGGCCTCGGCACGGTCTGGGGCGCCCTGATCGGTTCCATCATCGTCGGCATCTTCGTTGAGCTGACCACCGTGTTCGGCCTCGCAGCCGACCTTAAATACGTGGGAGCGTTGTTCATCATGATTGTTGTCCTCTTGTTCCGGCCTCAGGGCATTCTGGGCCGCCGCGAGCGCGTGGGTTAGGAGACAGCCATGGATTTCGGATTCATTTTTTCCAGCGCCGCCGGCGAACTCTTCAGCCCGACGACAGCCGCCTACGCCCTGGCCACCCTCGGCCTGGCGGTCCACTTCGGCTACACCGGCCTGCTCAACTTCGGCCAGGCCGGCTTCATGGCGGTGGGGGCCTACGGCTTCGCCATCTCCACCCTGACGTTCCATGTGCCGTTCTTCGTCGGGCTGCTGATCGCCGTCGTCTGTTCAGCCATCTTCGCTCTGCTGCTGGGCATCCCGACGCTGCGGCTGCGGGCTGACTACCTGGCCATCGTGACCATCGCGGCGGCCGAAATCGTGCGCTATGTCGTCACGACCAACCAGCTGACCGCCATCACCGGTTCGGCCAACGGCCTGGCGGCCTTCGAGGGCGATTTCTACGCCATGAACCCCTTCCCGCCGGGCTCCTACATCGGTATGAACAACCGTGACTTCTTCATCCGGGTCGTGGCGTGGGCAGTCGTGGCTTTGTTCTGCTTCATTGTCTGGCTGCTGATGCGCAGCCCTTGGGGCCGCGTCCTCAAGGGCATCCGCGAGGACGAGAACGCCGTCCGCTCGCTGGGAAAGAACGTTTACGCCTACAAGATGCAGTCCCTCATCATCGGCGGTGCGCTCGGTGCACTGGCAGGCATGATCTTCACGCTCCCCCGCGGCGCCGTGCAGCCGGCCAACTACGGCACGGAACTGACGTTCTTCCTCTACACCTGCCTGCTGCTCGGCGGCCTTGGCACTGTGCTCGGCCCGGTGGTCGGCGCCATGATCTTCTGGGTGGTGCTCTCGCTCACCCAGGGCATCCTCTACGGCCTGATCGAGTCCGGCACCATCACGTGGCTGAACACGGTCCAGGCCGGGCAGCTGCGTTACATCCTGGTCGGCGTGGCGCTCATGCTGCTGATGATCTTCAGGCCCCAGGGCGTTCTCGGCAATAAGAAGGAGCTGGCATTCGCATGAGCATTCCAAGCGAAGAGTCGCGCGAGGAACCCCGCACGTCTGAAGAAATCGACTACATGACGGACACCCGTCCGATCGCCGCCGGGGATATCTCGCCCGGCTGCAAGAAGCGTGATCCGATCGTCGTGGCGGAAAACGTCACCCGCAGCTTCGGCGGCATCAACGCCGTCGACGTCCAGTACCTCGAGATACCGCGGCACAAGATCACCGCGCTGATCGGCCCCAACGGCGCCGGCAAGACCACCTTGTTCAACTTGCTGACGGGATTCGACACCCCGAACTCGGGTACATGGCAGTTCGAGGGCACCAACATCGCCGGCGTCTCCTCGTACAAGGTTGCCCGCATGGGAATGGTGCGCACGTTCCAGCTCACCAAGGTCATGGGCAAGCTCACCGTCATGGAGAACATGCGCCTCGGCGCCTCCAGCCAGTCCGGTGAGCGGCTGTCCAAGGCCTTGTTCAAGGGCATCTGGGGCGGCCAGGAAAAGACGATCACCCAGCAAGCCAACGTGCTGCTGGAGAAATTCAAGCTGGACGCCAAGAAGGACGACTACGCGGCGTCGCTTTCCGGCGGGCAGCGGAAGCTGCTGGAAATGGCCCGGTCCCTCATGGTCCGGCCCAAGCTGGTCATGCTCGACGAGCCCATGGCAGGCGTGAACCCGGCGCTGACGCAGTCGCTGCTGGACCACATCAAGAACCTCAAGGCCGAGGGCATGACCGTCTTGTTCGTCGAGCACGACATGAACATGGTCCGCCACATAGCCGACTGGGTAGTGGTGATGGCAGAGGGCAAGATCGTGGCCGAAGGTCCTCCCGCCGAGGTCATGAAGAACCCCGCAGTAATCGACGCCTACCTCGGTGCCCACCACGACGTCGATCTCGGCGACGCGGAAGGCATCAAGGAACTGGCCGCGGAGCTGGTCGCCGACGAAGAATCGATTGTCGGCACTGAAAACGCCGGCATCATCTCCGCCGATGTCCTCGCCACCGAGGCGGAGGAAGTGGTGCGGTCGGAGCCGAACGGGACGACGCGCGGCCGCCGCAGCGCCGGAGAGCCGACCCTCCCCGGCGAGCCGACCAGTGCCGACGAGCCGAACCGCACAGAGAAGGACACAGAATGAGCGCCACCAGCGCGGCACCGGCCGCCCAGCCAGCCTTCGATGGCGACTCGGTTGTGAAGGTCACCGATCTGGTGGCCGGCTACATCCCCGGCGTCAACATCCTCAACGGCTGCAGCATCGAAGCCCGCAAGGGTGAGCTGATCGGCATCATCGGCCCCAACGGCGCCGGTAAGTCCACGTTGCTGAAAGCCATGTTCGGCCTGGTCAAGGTCCACTCCGGCTCGGTAGTGGTCCGCGGGCAGGACATCACCGGGCTCAAGGCCAACAAGCTCGTCACCAAGGGCGTCGGCTTCGTTCCCCAGAACAACAACGTGTTCGCCGCCCTGACCATCGAGGAAAACCTGCAGATGGGCATGTTCCAGCGGCCCAAGGACTTCGCCAAACGGTTCGATTTTGTCTCCGAACTGTTTCCGGAGCTCGCCAAACGGCGCGCCCAGCGGGCCGGCTCGCTCTCCGGCGGCGAACGCCAGATGGTCGCCATGGGACGGGCCCTCATGATGGACCCGGCCGTGCTGCTGCTCGATGAGCCCTCCGCAGGCCTCTCCCCTGTCAAGCAGGATGAGACCTTCCTCCGGGTCCACGAGATCAACCGGGCCGGCGTTTCCGTCATCATGGTGGAGCAAAACGCGCGCCGCTGCCTTCAGATCTGCGATCGCGCCTACGTTCTGGACCAGGGCAAGGACGCGTACACAGGTACGGGCCGGGAACTCATGAAGGATCCCAAGGTCATCCAGCTCTATCTGGGGACGCTCGCAGACACTGTCGAGTAGCCCTACGCGCAGCGTTCCCTTCAAGGGCCGTCACCAGCCGGTGGCGGCCCTTCCGCGTGCCCGGCGCATTCCCGGCGCATTAGGGCACAGTGCGGTCCCGTCCGGGCCTCCGCAGCCACTTGCTCGGCTCCTGCGCTCGTGACTCACGCAGCAACGGCGTCACGCGGCGCAGAATCCTGGCAGGGCCGCCGCACTGCTGAGCCGGATTCCCGCCGTCGGGCACCCGGGCACGCATCGAAAACCTGCTGTGCGTGCTTCCTCGGCCAGCCACTGACGCTTTGCCTCGCTCCCCGACACGCAGGAGACCCCCGTCCAGACTGGACGGGGGTCTCCTGTTAGTCGGTGGGAAGCGGCTTACAGCTTGCCGAATTCTTCCTTGACCGGCTTGTAGGTGTTGTCATCCTGGTACTCGTAGATGCCGATGTAGGCTTCCGTCGGGTCGCCGGCGTCGGAGAACGTCACGGGGCCGGACTGGCCGTCGTAGTCGATGTCCTTACCGTTGCGGAGCAGGGTGACGCAGGAGGGGAAGGTATTGCACTTCTCGCCACCTTCAGAGACGTCCTTCAGGTGCGCCGCGATATCGGTGCCCTTGGTGCTCTTGGCTTCCTCCGCCGCCAGTGCGATCAGGTTCACGGCGTCGTAGGACTCGCCGGAGTAGCTGTAGTCCTTCAGCGCCGGGTCGATCGCCAGGAGCTTCTTCTTGAAGTCATCCTTGGCGAAGGTGCCCGGGATGGTGCCCTGGGCGCCCTTGAGGGTTCCCGCCTGGAAGTCCTTGCTGTAGTCGGACATGTTGCCGTCCACCATGAAGATCTGGGTCGGCTTGACGCCCTTGCCCGTCATCAGCGGGACGATGCTCTTGGCCTGGTCGAAGGTGATCAGGGCAATAGCGTCCGGCTTGGCGGCCAGAACCTTGTCCACCTGGCTGCTGAACTGTGAATCGCCTTCATTGAAGAGTTCCTGGGCAACAACCTTGCCGCCGGCCGCCTCGAAAGCGGACTGGACGTTCTTTGCAAGGCCGGTTCCGTAGGCGTCGTTCAGGACGATCATGCCGACCGTCTGGGCGCCACAGGTGGCCATGTAGTTACCGAGGACCTTGCCCTGGAGCACGTCCGAGGGGGCGGTGCGCCAGTAGAGGCCCTTGTCATCCCACGAGGTGAAGTCCGGGGAGGTGTTGGCCGGGGAGAACTGGACCACGCCGGCACCGGTGATCTGGTTAATCACGGTCTTGGAGACGCCCGAGGAGGCGGCGCCGACGATTGCACTGACGCCCTGGCCGAGCAGTGCCGTGGTGGACTGGGTGGCGATGTCGGTCTTGGTGTCGCCGGAGTCGCGGTGGATGACCTCGACAGGCTTGCCAAGGACGCCGCCCGCGTCGTTGACCTCCTTGATGCCGAGGTTCACACCGGCAATTTCGGGCGGGCCGAGGAATGCCAGCGAACCTGTCGTCGGCAGGAGCGAGCCGATCTTCAGGGGTGTGGGGGTGGTGGTGGCCGAAGCGGGCACGGTGCCCGTTTCGCCGGCAGCGCTGGTACCGGCGCCGGTGGCGCTGGGCGCCGGGCATGCGATGCCGGCGGCCGCGGCTGAGCTGGATCCCGACGAACTCGGGGCGGGTGAACCGCCACAAGCCGTAGCCAGAAGGGCGACGCCGAGGCTAAGCACTGTGAGCTTAGCGACGCGGGGCGCAACCCGGGGGAGTGAAGTCATGTACAAGCTCCTCGATCTAAAGGTGCGAACGGCCTTTGACGCGAAAGATCAGGTGTTCCTGATTCCACTTCAAGCTAGTGCAAATTCGACGCGAAAATAAGTGACTACGGTCACATCCTTATAACACTCGTTGCATAGAGGAAATCTGCAGGGTTCCAGCGGCCCCTGCATGGCGGCGTGTAGCTAAAGTGCCCTTGACCAACCATCGCGAATTTGACTCGTGCCGCTTCATGTTTTCCACAGGTTTCCCACAAGGTTGGGCCCGTAACGTCTGGTCTAGCGACCCGGGCTGAACGGTTCGTAGCCAGAACGTCCCCAGCACGCTGGCCTCCAGAAGGTTCGACTCCTTCGCAGCCCACAGGCGGCCCGTCCTTGCCGTGAGACCCCAAGGACGGGCCGCACACAATGTACCGACCAGCCGGTGTCCCGGCATGACAAAAGACCCCCGGTTCCCTTAGAGCTATAGGGAATCAGGAGTCTTTGTGCCCCAGGTGGGACTCGAACCCACAACACGCGGATTTTAAGTCCGCTGCCTCTGCCAATTGGGCTACTGGGGCGCCCGGTCAATGGTATCCCGTCGCCGCCCGGATCAGCCCGAAAACGGGCCGGCGTACCGGAAGGTGCCGCTAACGCCGCCGGGCCAGACGGCGAGCGGGAGCAGCTGGAAGTGCGCGCCCCAGCCGGCCTCCGGCGGTGCCACCCCGAGCGACGTGGACGGCACAAAGCCGAAGCGGGAGTAGTAGTCGGGGCTGCCCAGCAGCGCGATCCCCCGCTCCCCTGCGGCGTTGGCCCGCGCCACCGTCTCGTTCATGAGCGCGGTGCCGATGCCGTGGCGCTGCAGCCGCGGCACCACCCCGATCGGCCCGAGCCCCAGCAGCTCCAGCTCGCCCACCCAGCCGCGGGTGCTGATTACATGCCCCACGATTTCGCCGTTGAGCTCCGCAACGACGCTGAACTCGGGGAGGTATTCCTGGCTTTCGAACAGCCGGGCCAGCAGCTTCACTTCTTCGGGTTCGCCGTCGACGTGGTGACCGGTTGCGGGCGAGATGGCAAACGCGGCGGCTGTGAGGACGAGGATTTCCGGACGGTCCGCCGGTTCCTCGCTGCGCAGCACGAGTTCCGGTGCCGGCTTGTGCTCCCCATGGTCTGCGACGAGTTCGTGCAGAACCTCCAGGGCCCGGTCGGCGTCGGCCACGGGGACCAGGAGATGGTCATGGTGGAAGCCGGCCAGGACGTTGCAGCTGATCTTCGCCTCGGTCAGGGCGGCGCTGACGGCTGCCGTCAAACCGATCGCCTCGAGTGACGAGTGCACCTGGAGCGTGATCCACGCTGCGACGAAGTCGTAGGAGAGCCCCTGGCTGTCGGCTTCGTCCCGCGGCAGCACAACGGTCAGCCCCTCCGCCTCGCGGACGGCGGCCGCGATGGCCCCGGCCAGGGGTTTGCCGTGCGGCCACAGGGCGTAGACGTACTCGCCCTCGCGCAGTTCGGGGTGCATGGTGGCCAGGAGCGTGTGCAGGTCCTTTTCAGCTGTCATGGAGCCAGTCTAGGCGCGGGGCGTGCGCAGCCGTCCGCTCCGGACGCCCCGGCGGACGCCAGCAACGAAAACGGCGGCTGCTCCCCCCCGAGGGGAACAGCCGCCGTCGTAGGGCAACCGCCAGAGCGCTCGAAGCCGTTACGGCCTGGAGTTATTTGGCGTCTGCCGGGACCGATTCATTCGATGCTGCCGGGGTGCCGGCCTTGGCCTCAGGCTTGGCTTCGGCCTTGGCGGCCTCCGGGGCAGCAGGCTTCGGGGCCGGCGTCGCTGCGGCCACGAAGGCGCCGCGCGGGTTGTCCAGGTCCATCAGCTGGGTGGTGTCGCGGCCCAGGAAGAAGGCCCACAGCCAGCCGGAGATTACGCGGATCTTGCGCTCCACGGTGGGGATGGCCATGCCGTGGTAGCCACGGTGTGCCAGCCAGGCCAGCGGGCCCTTGAGGCCGATGCGGCCAACCAGGTTGATGTTCGCTACACCCTTCCATTCGCCGAAGCCGGCGACGGCGCCCAGGTTCTTGTGCTTGTAGTCCTTGAGCGGCTTGTCCCAGCGGGAGGCCCACAGGTTCTTGGCCAGGCGCTTGGACTGGCGCAGCGCGTGCTGGGCGTTCGGCACGCAGGTGCCGTCCGGCAGGCCGCTGCCCGTGAGGTCGGGGACGGCAGCGACGTCGCCGGCAGCCCAAGCGTTGTCGATGATGCCCTCGTCGCCTGCGATGCGCAGGTCGGCCAGGACGCGGACGCGGCCGCGCGGCTCGAGCGGGAAGTCCGTGGAGCGGACCATCGGGTTGGCCTGCACACCGGCAGTCCAGACCAGGGTGTCAGTCTCGAATTCCTGGGCCGGGCTCTTGTCCGGGAGGTTGATGAGTTTCAGGGAGCCCTCGGCGTTGTCGAGGGAGGTGTTCAGGAGGACCTCGATACCGCGGCTGCGGAGGTGCTCGACAACCCATTCGGCCTGCGGCGCCGTGACCTCGGGCATGATGCGGCCCATGGCCTCGACCAGGACGAAGCGGACTTCCTCCTGCTTGATGCGCGGGTTGTTCTTGACCGCGGCGCGGGCGAGGTCTTCCATTTCGGTGATGCACTCGATGCCGGCGAAGCCGCCGCCAACGACGACGAACGTCAGGGCGCGGGCACGCTCAACGGGGTCCGTCATGAGCGAGCCGGTCTCGATGCGCTCGAGAACCTTGTTGCGCAGGGCGACAGCCTCTTCGATGGTCTTCAGGCCGATGCCCTTTTCCGCGAGGCCCCTGATCGGGAACGTGCGGGTGATGGCGCCAGCGGCCAGGACGACGTCGAAGTAGGGAACCTCGAAGGTGTCGCCACCGTCGGAAGGTGCGACCACTGCCGTGCGGTTGGCGTGGTCGATGGAGGTGACGCGGCCCTGGATGAGCTCCGTCTGCTTCAGGTGCTGGCGGTGCGAGACGACTGCGTGGCGCGCCTCGATGTTGCCGCCGGCAACTTCCGGCAGGAAGGGCTGGTAGGTCATGTAGGGCAGGGGATCCACGAGGGTGACGATGCCACCTGCATTCGCGATCTTTTTCTGAAGTTTGAGGGCTACATACAGGCCGACGTACCCGCCGCCGACGACGAGTACCCGGGGACGGTCCTGGAGCTGAAGGGAGGATGCCATGTGTCAAGAATACAGTAGTTTGTGAAAACCTTCACTAACTATGACGGGTTGCTGGAGTCCACCGGATTCTCGGTCCCGGTTTCGGCCGTGCGTTCGGCCCTGGGTTCGGACTTGACCGGCCCGTCCGGCCCGTCCTTGCGCGGCGTTCGCATGGCGGCCCGCAACTGCAGGGCAGCGGCCACCACGATGCCCACGAGCAGGCACCCGAAGCCCAGGACCACCGCGGCCGGCAGGGCGCTGTCCAACTGGGACGGCTTCTCCGCGACCGGCACGGTCGCTTCGGGCAGGGTGGGCACAGCGCTGGAAGGCGCGGGCGCCACAGCAGGCGCCGTCGTGGCGAGGTTTCCGCGCCGGTGGACCCGGATCCAGTCCGAAATCGAGCCCAGCGGATTGGCCTTGGTTTCCGGGACATCGGCCTTGAGGGCGGCCTCGGCGTTCAGCACGCCGAAACCGTAGAGCGGATCCTTCCCGGGCGCCCCTGCGTCCTTGGCCGTGCTGACGATCCGGTTGATGACCTGGCTCGCGGACATCTCGGGCCATTTGGAGCGGATCAGGGCAGCGACGCCGGAAACGATAGGCGTGGCCCCGGAGGTACCCGCCCATTCGGCATAGCCGCCGGCAGGCATGCCGCCTACCAGGTCCTCGGCGGGAGCGGCGACGCCAATGCTGATGCCCTGTGAGGAGGAGTCGATGCTGGCCGCGCCCTTGCGGTCCAGGCCCGCGACCGTCAGGACGCCGGGAATCGTGGCAGGCGCGCCCACCTGGACGTTGCCGCCCACGCGGTTGCCCGCGGCGGCGACGATTACGACGTCCTTCTGTTCGGCGTAGAGGAACGCCGCGTCCCAGCTCTGCGGCCATTCCGGCGATGTACTGCCGAGGGAGATGTTGATGACGCGGGCGCCGTTGTCAACGGCCCAGCGCACTGCCTCCGGGATCTGGTCCTGGTCGCTCTTGCCGCCCGGGTTGGCGGAGCCCAGCCAGGTGGAGACGGACAGCAGTTGGGCTTCCGGGGCGACGCCGACGATCCCGTCAGGGCCGACGGCGGGGCCAGAGCTGGGTTTGGCGCTGGCGCTCGGTTTGGCGCTCGGTTCGGGCGCCTGATGCCCGCGCCCGGCGAGCATGGTGGCCACGAGGGTGCCGTGTTCGGGTTTGGCACCGATGCTCGCCTGGCCGTTGGCACTGCCGGCGCCGGAAATGTCGGAGCCACCCGCGAGCACGCCAGCCAGGTCCGGATGTTTGCCGTCCACGCCGCTGTCAATCACGGCGACTTTGACGCCGGCACCCTTGGACACATCCCAGGCTTTGGTGATGCCGGATTCGGCGAGCCAGTATTCCTTGTCCCGCCAGGAGTCGGCGTAGGCGGGCGCGGCTAGGGCGAGCGCCGCGGTGGACGCTCCGCCGGCAAGGGCCAAGGCCATCAACGCGGAGGCGGTCCGGCGGCCTGTTGCTCTGGTCATTCAGGTCCTATCGGCGGTTGCACCAGCGGCACGGCGCACGGAGGCGCAACTGCTGGGCGGGTCATCGGATGCTGAGGGCAATACCGTCAAGAATATCGTGTTCGCTGGCCACTGCCGTGGTGATGCGGCCGCCCGTGACATCGGCCAGGCGTTGCAGGACCCGCCGCCAGACGAGGCCGCCGGCGCCGATCACGTCCACCCGGCCGGGGTGCATGTACGGCAGCGCGGCCCGCTCCTCCCGGGTCATTTCGAGCAGCTCGGTGCATGCCTTCCGGACCGCGTCCAGGTCCAGTTCGGTGCCGTGGATCGCGGCCGGCGAATACTCCGGCAGACGGAGCGCGTGCGCGGTGATGGTGGTGACGGAACCTGCCACGCCGACGACGACGGTGGTGCGTTCCAGCGGAACGGTTTCTGCCGCCTCGCTGATGGCGGCGTCGACGTCGGTCTCTGCCGCTGCGATCTGCTCCTGTGTGGGCGGATCGCTGCGCAGGTGCCGTTCGGTCATCCGGACGCAGCCGACGTCGACCGAGCGGGCGGCGATGACGCCGCCGGCGTTGCCCAGGACGAACTCCGTGCTTCCGCCACCGAGGTCCACCACCAGCACGGGGTCCTCGCCCCGGGAGGGCAGGACACTGCTGGCGCCGGCGAATGACAGCGCGGCTTCCTCGTCGCCGGTGATCACCTCGGGCTCGACGCCGAGGATGGCGCGGATGCCGTCGACGAAGACCTGCCGGTTGCGGGCATCGCGGGTGGCGGAAGTCGCCACAAAGCGCACCTGCTCGACGCCGTGCTCGCGGATCAGGGCAGCGTAGTCCCGGGTCGCGGCGAAGGTGCGCTCGAGCGCTTCTGGGGCCAGTTCGCCCGTGGAGTCCACGCCCTGGCCCAGCCGGACCACGCGCATTTCCCGCACGATGTCGGTCAGCCGCGGCGTGCGCTGCCCTGTTGCGTTCGCGTCCGTGTTCGTATCTGCGTTCACGTCGGCGATCAGCAGGCGGATGGAGTTGGTGCCGCAGTCAATCGCCGCGACCCTGGTCACTTGGACTCCCCCGCGCCGGCCGGGCCGGCGGTGTCGCCCGGGCCGGCCGGGCTGGCGGTGCTGGAGGGGTTTTCCGCGCCGGCGGTGGCGCGGGACTTGCGGACCGGGGCGGGCCTGCCAACGATTTCCGGCAGGCCTTGGGGTCCATGACGGCTGAGGTCCCGGGACGGTGCCTCGCCGCCGGTGTCCCAGGCGCCGTCGCAGTAGCACCGGTCCACGGTCCACCATTCGGTGATGGCCGCGATCGACTCGTCGCCGAGCGGGTTCACGCCGGGGCCAGCTGCCAGCGAGTGCCCCACGAGAACGTGCAGGCATTTGACGCGGGTCGGCATGCCGCCGGCCGAGACGCCGTCGATTTCCGGAACCCCACCGATGCCGCAGCGGGCGCCGATCTCGGCGCGGGAGGCCAGATAGGCCTCGTGGGCGGCGCGGTATCGGTCCGCGAGGCCGGCGTCGGCGGCGAGCCGGTCGTTCATTTCGTTCATCAGCCCGGCGGCCTCCAGCCGCGACACCGCCGCAGTGATCACCGGGTGCGTGAGGTAGAACGTGGTGGGGAACGGCGTGCCGTTGCTGAGCCGCGGCGAGGTGGCGGCCACGAGCGGGTTTCCGCAGACGCAGCGGGCCGGGATTTCGACGACGTCCCGCACGGGCCGGCCCAGCTGGCGGCTGAGGACCTCGAGGTCCTGCGGCGACGGCAGGCGGGAGGCCTCCGGGGCGCTTGCCCTGTGCCGGGGCGCCGACGTCGGGGCCCCGTCGTTCCTGACCGCTCGGTCCTGGTCCACTCGGTTTTCGTCCACTTGAGTGGCACCTTCCTGCCCAGTTCCAGATTGTCCACGGGACAATCCCGGCGGCGGGCGCCGCTTCTAGTCTGTTGCCGATCGCCTGATGGACTCCCACAGGGAGTCCACCCACGGCAGGTTGGCCGGGTCTTGTGCTGATGTTGCACCCGCAGCGCCACTGGACTGCGCGGCAGGAAGATCGCTGCCGAATACCCAGTAGCCCGTCTCTCCGGGCATAACCATGTTAATGCGGTCGCGGGCCTGCTGCTTCACGAAGTTGGGATCCTGCCACCGCGACACCTGGCGTTTGAGGTCCTCCTGCTTGGTCTGCTTGGCCGCGATGTCGGCCTGCAGCGCCGCGATTTCGGCTCGTTTGTCGAGGAAGATCTTCACCGTGGGCGCCAGGAGGATGGTGATGGCAATCATGACGACGCCGAGGGCAAGCAGCCGGCCCGAGAACGCCTTGGCGGGCACTGGGTCGAGGGATTCGACGGCACCGCCGGCCGCGGTCCGGCCTTCGGCCTTGCCGCCAGCCTTCCCCGGCGCCGGCCGGGTTGCGGGTTTTGAGGCCGGTGCTGTTGCGGAACCGTTGGCGGACGGCTTGCCCGCTGCGGGTGCTGCCGCACGCGGGGAGGCAGGCGCTGCGCCGCGGGGCGTGGCCGGCGTCGGCGCGCCGCTGCGGGAGCCGCCAAAGTCGGCCTGGATGACTTCGCCGCCGTCCTCTGTTGCCCCCAAGCCAGTGGCAGCAGCCTTGGTGGCCGCAGCCTTGGTGGGTGCAGGCGTAGCCCGGGGAACATTGGGGCGTCGGGTAGCCATGTCACTCCTTCAAAAGCGGGCCAAAACAGAACCGGTGGCCATGGTCTTTCAACCATAGCCACCGGTTACCGGTTTTCGCGGCTAACTAGCCTTTGAAACGCGGGAAGGCGCTGCGTCCGGCGTACCGTGCGGCGTCGTCGAGTTCCTCTTCGATGCGCAGCAGCTGGTTGTACTTGGCAACGCGCTCGGAGCGGGCCGGGGCACCGGTCTTGATCTGTCCCGCGTTGGTGGCAACGGAGATGTCAGCAATGGTGGTGTCCTCGGTTTCTCCGGAGCGGTGCGAGGTGATGGTGGTGTAACCGGCACGCTGGGCCAGTGATACGGCGTCCAGCGTCTCGGTCAGGGAGCC
This sequence comes from Arthrobacter sp. 05T420, assembly GCF_056396305.1. NCBI lineage: Bacteria > Bacillati > Actinomycetota > Actinomycetes > Micrococcales > Micrococcaceae > Arthrobacter > Arthrobacter sp. 05T420. The sequence continues at coordinate 140,876 of NZ_JBFTLG010000005.1, forward strand.
GATCTGGTTGACCTTGACGAGCAGCGAGTTCGCGGTCTTGGTGTCGATGCCGCGCTGCAGGATCGCGGGGTTGGTGACGAAGAGGTCATCGCCCACGAGCTGGACCTTGTCGCCGATGGAGTCGGTGAGGGTCTTCCAGCCTTCCCAGTCGTTCTCGTCCAGCGGGTCCTCGATGGAAACCAGCGGGTAGTCGGCCACGAGCTCGGCGTAGTACGCGCTCATCTCGGTGGCGGAGAGTGCCTTGCCTTCGAACTGGTAGGCGCCGTCCTTGAAGAACTCGGAGGAGGCGACGTCCAGGGCCAGGGCGATGTCCTTGCCCGGGGTGTAGCCGGCGTTCTTGATGGCTTCCTGGATCAGGTCCAGGGCGGCACGGTTGGACGGCAGGTTCGGCGCGAAGCCGCCCTCGTCGCCCAGGCCGGTGGACAGGCCCTTGGCCTGCAGGACGGACTTGAGGTTGTGGTAGACCTCGACGCCCCAGCGCAGGCCCTCGGAGAAGGTCTCGGCGCCGATCGGGACAATCATGAATTCCTGGATGTCCACGTCGGAGTCGGCGTGCGAGCCGCCGTTGAGGATGTTCATCAGCGGCACGGGCAGGACGTGCGCGTTGGGGCCGCCGAGGTACTTGTACAGCGGCAGGTCAGCGGAGGCGGCGGCAGCGTTGGCCACGGCCAGGGAGACACCCAGGATGGCGTTGGCGCCGAGCTTGCCCTTGTTGGGGGTGCCGTCCAGGTCGATCATGGCCTGGTCGATGCTGCGCTGGTCGGTCGCGTCGAAACCGGTCAGGGCGGGGGCGATCTGGTCGATGACCGCGTCGACCGCCTTCTGGACACCCTTGCCGAGGTAGCGGCCCTTGTCGCCGTCGCGGAGTTCGACGGCTTCGTGCTCGCCGGTGGAGGCTCCGGAGGGAACTGCTGCGCGGCCGATCTGGCCGTCCGAGAGCAGGACTTCAACTTCTACGGTCGGGTTGCCACGGGAATCGAGGATTTCGCGGGCGTGGATGGCATCGATAAGCGCCATGGATATGCTCCTTTGGGTGAAGCGATCTGCAGGGAATCTGACTGCTTGGACTCTGGCTGTACGTGAAGCTGGAAAGCCGACGTCGTCGTCGCTACTAGCGTAGTCGAGAGTGGCGGAGGTTACGGAAACCTATCCACCCCCCGGACGTCATGATGCTGATGGCATTCGTGCCAGGGCAGGTTTTCTAGGGAAGGGCACCGTTGCTGTCCTGAAAGCGGCGGAGGGCTCCGCGGAGGGCTCGCTCGGCGTCGAGCCCGCCGGCCCGGGCATCCGCCACGATCCCGAAGAGCAGGTCCCCGAGTTCCGACTCGGTGGCTGGGATCTCGACGCCGGCGCCGCCCGCAGCCGTCGCCAGGTGCGCGCGTTCGGCCCGGTCCAGGAGCTTTTGGGCCCGGGCCAGGGCCGGCAGAGCGGCCGGAACGCCGTCGAAGACGTGGCCGCGTTCCGGTTTCTCGGCCTTCTTGACGGCATCCCATTTCAGGACGATCTCCTCCACCGTTGCCGGGAAGGAATCCTGCAGCGAGCCGTCGGGGCGGAACACGTGCGGGTTGCGCCGGATCATCTTGGCCGTCAGTGCGCGGGCGACGTCATCCAGGTCGAAGGCGCCGCGTTCCTCGGCGAGCCGGGAGTGCAGGACCACCTGAAGCAGCACGTCGCCCAGCTCGGACTTCAGTTCGGCGTCGCCGCCGGCCGTTTCGATGGTCTCCGCGACCTCGTAGGCCTCCTCCAGGAGGTACTCCACGAGGGATTCGTGGGTGAGGGCACCCATCCAGGGGCAGTGCTCGCGCAGGGCTGCGATACAAGCGGCCAGCCCCTGGACGGGTCGAGTGTCCTCGTTAGCCAAGGTCGGCGTAGGCCTCGTTGATGTACTCCACGAGGGCTTCCTTCTCCTCGAGCGGGAGGAAGGCGGCCTCGGCTGCATTCAGCGTCAGCTCCAGGAGGTCATCTAGGTCGTAGTCGAACGTCTCAACCAGCAGCTCGAACTCGTCGGTCAGCGTGACGCCGCTCATGAGCCGGTTGTCGGTGTTGATGGTGACGTTGAAGCCGAGCTGGTAGAGCATGTCCAGCGGGTGGCTTTCGATGCCTTCGCCGAAGCCGGCGATGGCGCCGGTCTGCAGGTTCGAGGAGGGGCAGATTTCCAGGGCGATGCCGCGGTCGCGGACCCAGCTGGCGAGTTCGCCCAGGGTCACCATGCCGATGGTGTCGTCGACTTCGTCTCCCTCGGCGTCGTCGTCCTCTTCGAATTCGATCGTGACGTCCTCGGCGATCCGCACACCGTGGCCCAGGCGCAGGGCCCGGCCGTCGACAAGCGCCGACTGGATGCTTTCCAGGCCGGCAGCTTCACCGGCGTGGACGGTGGCCGGGAAATTGTGCTGGGCCAGATAGGTGAAGGCGTCCTTGAAACGGGACGGCAGGAAGCCGTCCTCAGCACCGGCGATGTCGAAGCCGACGGCGCCGTTGTTGCGGTGGCGGACAGCCAGTTCGGCGATCTCCTGGCCGCGGTCGGCGTGGCGCATGGCCGTGATGAGCTGGCCCACCTGGATGTCGCGGCCGGTCTCGGCCACGGCGTCCACGCCGGCTTCGAGGCCTGCCTGCACGGCCTCCACCACTTCGTCCAGGCTCAGGCCCTTCTGCAGGTGCTGTTCCGGTGCCCAGCGCACCTCGCCATACACCACGCCGTCGTCGGCCAGGTCCTCGACGAATTCCTTCGCGACGCGGAACAGGCCTTCCTTGGTCTGCATCACGGCGATGGTGTGGTCAAAGGTCTCGAGGTACCGGACCAGGGAGCCGGAGTCCGCCGATTCGCGGAACCACTCCCCCAGTGCCACGGGGTCCGTGGAGGGCAGCGTGTGGCCGGCGGCCTCAGCGAGTTCAATGATGGTGTCCGGGCGGAGTCCGCCGTCCAGGTGGTCGTGCAGGGAGACCTTGGGAAGGGCCTTCAGGTCGAAGTCGAGGTCAGGGGCAGCGTCAGGAATAGTCTCAGTCACGTTCCAACCATAGGGTCGCCGGGCGCGGGAAGCTACTTTCCGGACACTCCGGCCTCAGTGGACGGACCGGCCAGCATCGTGCCGTGCATCCCGGCCGCCCGTTCCCCGGAAGCGGGTTCCGGGACGTAATCGGCGTCGGCCGGGACCGGCTTGGCATCGTGGCGGCCAAGGCGCTTGTGCCACCAGCGCAGGAGGTGGTCAATGAGGACTCCGAGCACGATCGCAAACACCACCGCGATCCCCGCGCTGAGCAGCGGGTTATGGTGCAGCCACGGGAAGGAACTGGCCAGGACGCCGATGCCGATCGAGTAGGCCACCCACGTGAAGCAGGCGAAGGCGTCCAGGAAGAAGAATCTCCGGTGCGGGAACGCCGTCGTGCCCGCCACGTAGTTGACCGCCACACGCCCCCACGGGATGTACCGGGCGGTAAAGATCAAGACGGCGCCGCGCTTCTCGAGTTCATAGTGCGCCCACCCGAAGACCTTTTGGACCTTTGGTTTACGCATCCAGCGGAACCGCTCGAGGCCGATCTTGCGGCCAAGCATGTACGCCATGTTGTCGCCCGCCATGGCTCCAACGAGCGCCGTGAGGCCGAGGATCCACAAGTTGGGCTGGCCGCTGTGCAGGGAGTACGCCGCAAGGGCAACGATGAGTGTCTCGCTGGGGACCACCATCGCGAAGCCGTCCACGAAGAAGAAAACCAGCAAAACCGGGTAGATCCACCACTGGCCAGCGGCATGGAGCACGGCCTCGTTAATGAACTCCATGCGGGCGATGCTCCTTGATGACTGGGAACGGACAACTAAGCCGTACCGTACATGCGATGACAGAGGGTGAAAAGTTGGACGAAGTGCGGCCAACAACGTGACCCAAATCGCTCCTTAGTGTCCCACGGGCGGGGCCAATCCGCCTAGGACTCGACGGGCGGAACGGAATGCGTCGGTTCCTCCGGAGTGCGGCCGCGCACCTTGCTGATCACGCGGTCCAGGATGATGCCCAGGATAATGGCGCAGATGATCGCAATAGCCGCGGCCAGGACATGGTTTTTCTGAAACCACGGCCCAACGGACAGGCCGATTCCCACCGAGTAGCCCGCCCACAGCAGCGCCGAAAGTATTGTCAGGCTGATGAACCTGGGCCGTGGGTAGTGCGTGGCCCCGGCGGTCAGGTTGACGGCCACCCGTCCGATCGGGACGAAGCGTGCCACAAGGATCAGTGAGGCGGGCCGTTTCCGCAGTTCGCGTCCGGCCCAGCGGAAAGCCGCCTGCATGCGGGGACCGCGCTGCCATGCCCAGCGCCGTGTTCCGGTCCCGCGGCCGATCAGGTAAGCCACGTTGTCGCCCAGGAATGCGCCTGCGGCGGCGGCGGCGATCAGAAGCACCGGATTGGGAACATCCGCCGTGGCGGCGACAGCAGCCAGGCCCACCACCACCGACTCGCTCGGGATTGGCGGAAAGAAGCCGTCGATCACGCAACAGGCGAAAACCAGGACCAGGACCCAGGGTTGCCCTGCTGCGGCGAGGATGAAGTCGTTGATTGCCTGCACAGCTTCCTTCCGCGGGGCGGGGCCAGATTGATCCAAGCGCAGGCTCGGCCGGGGCCGGGCCTGCGCTTGCAAGGGTACTGCTGTGGAGCCACTGCTGTGGAGTCAGTGTACCGCCGGCCCCGACCGCCGGTTGCCCTATCACTTATGGCGGCTAAGCCCGAGGTTTGGGGACCAAAAGTGATTGGCAACGGTCTTAGGCGATGCGGTCGATGATGAGCTTCTGGGCGGGCCGGGAGCCCTCGGGTGCGATCACGGCGGCGTGTTCGAGTGCTTCCTTGGCCCGCTCGAACTTCTCCGGAGTGTCCGTCAGGAGGGTCATGAGCGGTTCGCCCGCCCTGACCATGGCACCGGGCTTGGCATGCATCCGCACCCCGGCCCCGGCCTGGACCTGGTCCTCCTTGCGGGCGCGTCCGGCGCCGAGCCGCCAGGCCGCGACGCCGACGGCCATCGCGTCGAGCTCCACCAGGACGCCGTCGGCCGGGGCGTAGATGACCTCGGTTTCCTTGGCGACCGGGAGCTTGGCCCGCGGGTCCCCGCCCTGGGCCTGGATCATCCGGTTCCAGACGTCCATGGCCCGGCCGTCCCGCAGTGCGGCCCGGGGATCGGCGTCGCGGACGCCGGCGCAGGCCAGCATTTCCTCCGCGAGCCGGACGGTGAGTTCGACGACGTCGTCCGGGCCTCCCCCGGCGAGGACCTCCACGGATTCCTCGACCTCGATCGCGTTGCCCGCGGTGAGGCCCAGGGGCGTGTTCATGTTGGTGAGCAGGGCCACCGTGTTGACACCGGCGTCCTTGCCCAGGGCCACCATGGTCTCGGCCAGTTCGCGGGCGCGGGCCTCGTCCTTCATGAACGCGCCGCTGCCCACCTTGACGTCGAGCACCAGCGAGCCGGTGCCTTCGGCGATCTTCTTGCTCATGATCGAGGAGGCGATCAGCGGGATGGCCTCCACGGTCCCGGTGACGTCGCGGAGCGCGTAGAGCTTCTTGTCCGCCGGGGCCAGTCCCGCGCCGGCCGCGCAAATGACCGCGCCGACGTCCTGGAGCTGGGCCATCATTTCCTCATTGCTCAGGGCCGCACGCCAGCCCGGGATGGACTCGAGCTTGTCCAGGGTGCCGCCGGTGTGGCCGAGGCCGCGGCCGGAGAGCTGGGGCACGGCCACGCCGAAGACCGCCACCAAGGGCGCCAGCGGCAGGGTGATCTTGTCCCCGACGCCGCCGGTGGAGTGCTTGTCCGACGTCGCCTTCACACCGCCGTCGGGCCTGCGCAGGCTGGAGAAGTCCATCCGCTCGCCGGAGGCGATCATGGCCGCTGTCCAGCGGGAGATTTCGGTCCGGTCCATGCCGTTGAGCAGGATGGCCATGTTCAGGGCGGCCATCTGTTCGTCGGCGATGGCGCCGCGGGTGTACGCGTCGATCGTCCAGTCGATCTGGGCCGGGCTGAGCACGCCCTTGTCCCGCTTGATGCGGATGATGTCGACGGCGTCGAACGCTTCGGTGTTGCTGGTGTTCTGTGTCGTTTGAGTCACCGGGGTTCCTCCAGGTGTTGGGGGCCAAAGGCATCGGGAAGGACCTGGTCCATGGTCTTGATTCCCTGTGTGGTCATGAGCTCCATGTCCGGAGCCCGGAATTCGTAGAGCAGTTGGCGGCAGCGACCGCACGGCATGAGGACGTTCCCGCCGGCGTCGACGCAGTAGAAGGCGCGGAGGTGTCCCCCGCCAGTCATCTGCAGATTGCCCACCAGGGCGCACTCGGCGCACAGGGTCAGCCCGTAGCTGGCGTTTTCGACGTTGCAGCCGCTGACGATCCGCCCGTCTCCGGTGAGGGCCGCGGCCCCGACCGGAAACTTCGAATACGGCGCGTAGGCGTTCTTCATGGCGGAGACTGCTGCGGCTTCGAGCGCTGCCCAGTCGACGTCGATGCTGTCCATTCTCAGCCCTTGATGTACGGTATGCCGTCGGCGGCCGGCGGCCGGGAGCGGCCGACGAGGCCGGCCACGGCGAACACGGTCACGACGTACGGCAGCATAGCCATGAACTGGCTCGGCACGGGGGTGCCGATGATCGTCACGATGCTTTGCAGGTTGTCGGCGAAGCCGAACAACAGCGCGGCAAAGAACGCCCCGATCGGATTCCAGCGGCCCAGGATCATGGCGGCGAGGGCAATGAAGCCGCGGCCGCCGGAGATTTCCTTGGTGAAGCTGTCGATCGCCACGAGGGTGAAGAACGATCCGCCGATTCCGGCGACGGCGCCGCCGAGCGTGACGTTCCAGAAGCGGGTCGCGTTGACCTTGATGCCCAGGGTGTCAGCCGCCTGCGGGTGCTCGCCCACAGCGCGGACGCGCAGGCCCCACTTCGTCTTGAACAGCCCGACCCAGATCACAATCACGGCCACATACATCAGGTAGCCCACCACGGACTGCTTGAACAGGATGGGCCCGATGATCGGGATGCCGGACAGGACCGGGATATCGATGATGGGCAGCCGGCCGGGTGAGTTGTACTTCTCGGGGTCGGACTGCATCACGGTGCTGAACAGGAAGCCGGTGAGCCCGGAGACCAGGACGTTGAGCACGACGCCAACGATGATCTGGTTGACCACGTACTTGATGCTGAACACTGCCAGCACCACCGATACAAGGGCACCCGCCACGCCCGCCGCAAGCAGGCCCAGGTAGGGGTTGTGGGTCAGGCTGGCGACGAGTGCGGCCGTGAAGGCACCGCCCAGGAGCTGGCCTTCGATAGCGATGTTGACGACGCCGGCGCGTTCGCACAGCACACCCGAGAGGGAGCCGAAGACGATCGGCACGGCAAGTGTCACGGACCCGGCGATGAGGCCCGCCAGCGAAATGCTGGGGGTCCGGGCGCCGCCCACCACCCAGATCAGGAAGGCGACCACGAACACGACGGTGAACACTGCTGGAAGCCAGCTCGGGGGCCGGACGTTCCTTTTCGCCTTCAGGACCAAGGCGTAGCCCGCGAGGCCCAGCAGGATCAAGGAGAGCACAATGCCGGACAGGAAAGCGGGGACATCGATAGCGGGGAGCTGGAAGAAGTCTCCGCCGGAGGAAACGCCAAACTTGGCGTTCGCCTGCGGGCCCAGTAGTCCGAAGAAGATGAAGGCGATGGTGGCCAGCACCGCCAGCGTGACCGGCAGCTTCCAGGTCACCGGCTTGGCGGTCTCCGCGGGCCTGCGCCCCTTGTCCGGTTGTGAATCTCCCTGGACGGGCGAGGTTGCTGTTGTGCTCATGCGGCACCTCCGGTGGTTGCGGCCTGCTTGGTTTTGCCGGCGGTCGCGGCCTTCTTCTTGCGCGGGTTCAGTCCGAAGATCGCCCGGACCAGCGGCGGCGCGGCGATGAACAGCACAATGAGCGACTGGACCACGAGGACGATATCGATCGGGGTTCCGGTCTGGATCTGCATCTGGACGGCGCCTGCGCGGAAGGCTCCGAACAGCACGCCGGCGGCAAAGGTGCCCCACGGCGACGAGCGTCCCAGCAGCGCCACGGTGATCGCGTCAAAGCCGTAGGTTGCAGCGACACCATCGGTCAGGACCTTTTCGGTGCCTGCCACCTGCGCCACACCGGCCAGGCCGGCCAGGCCACCGGCAATGGTCATCACCAGGATGGTGGCCCGGGAGACGTTAATGCCGGCAGTCAGGGCTGCCTTGGGGTTGGCCCCGATGGCACGGAACTCGAATCCGAGCGTGGAGCGGTTCAGCAGCCACGAAACAAAAAAAGTGGCCGCAATGGCCAGCAAGAAGCCCAGGTGCAACCGGTACTGGCTACCGAAGAGCAGCGGGTACGCGGCACTTGGGTCCAGGACGGGGGAAATCGGAGTGGCTTCCCCCGGACGCTGGAACAAATCCGTGTCCAGCAGGTAGCGCAGGAAATACAGGGCGATGTAGTTGAACATGATGGTCACGATGACCTCGTGGGCGCCCGTCCTGGCTTTGAGCACGCCGACGATGCCGCCCCAAACAGCGCCGCCGACGACGCCGGCCACGAGGACCAGCAGCAGGTGCAGCCCAACCGGCAGGTGCAGCGCGAAGCCGACCCACGAGGCGAGGATGCCGGCCATGATGATCTGGCCTTGCGCACCAATGTTGAACAGACCCGCGCGGAAGGCCAGGGCGACGCCGAGGCCTGCGGTGATCAGCGGGGTGGCGATGGTCAGCGTCTCCATGAGGGGGGCGAACTGTCCAGCCATGCCGGCCCCACGGGGATTGAAGACCGCGCCCTGGAAGAGGGCGACGTAGGAATCGGTGGCGGCGGACCAGACGGCGGTGAGGAAATCAGCGGGCCGGGCAAAGAGATAGCCGGCCGTGGTGCCGACCACCTTGTCCGTCATGGCGATGAGCAGGCCGCCCAGGATCAGTGCGAGCAGCACCGCCAGGATGGTCACGATGCCATTGCCGGTGAAGATTTTGCGCAGCAACGACTCTTCTTCCGGGGCGCCGGGAAGGGATCCGCTCTGGGTGGAGACGGGAACGGCCGACGGCTGGTGGGCGCCGCCCGCGGTGTCCAGGGAGGTGACGAAGGCTTCATCGTCCTCGAGCGGCTCAGACTCCACTGCGGTGGCTTGGGCGGCCGGAAGCCAGTCCGGGTCCGGTGCGGCCGCGGGCCGCGGCTCGGTGTTCTCACTCATGGTGGTCTCCTACGGCGCCGGAGCCGGGCTCCTGCACGGACGGGGGGGCGGGCGCCTGGCTCGTGGCCGGCGTCGTTGCGGGGTTGTCGGCCGGGTTTTCTGCGGGGGTGTCTGCGGTGGTCCCGGCGGGGTTTTCTGCTGTGTTCGGTGCGGCATTCTCAGAGAGGGATTGCGCCGAATGCTTGCCCGCGGCGTCGGCCTGGGCTTCGTCCGGGGAAACCCCGGCCATCATCAGGCCCAGGACGTCGCGCCCGGTGCCGGCCGGGACAATCCCGACCAGCCTGCCCTTGTACAGCACGGCGATCCGGTCGGCGAGTTCAATCACCTCGTCCAGTTCGGTGGAGACGATCATGACGGGCGTGCCGTGGTCCCGCTCCGCGACGATCCGCTTGTGCAGGAACTCGATGGAGCCCACGTCCACGCCGCGGGTGGGCTGGGAGGCGATGAAGAGCCGCAGCGGCCGGGAGAGCTCCCGGGCCATGACGACCTTCTGCTGGTTGCCGCCGGACAGGGTGCCGGCTGCGAGCGAGCCGGACGGGGTGCGGACGTCGAATTCTTCGATCCGGGTCTTGGCGTTCTCCAGGACCTTGGCCGGGCTCATGCTGATGCCCTTGGCGAACGGCGGCTGGTCATACCGGTCCAGGATCAGGTTCTCGGCGATGGAGAACGTGCCAATCAGCCCGTCGAGTGAGCGGTCTTCCGGCACGAATCCAACGCCGGCCTTGAGGACGTCCTTGACGCTGCGGCCCAGGAGTTCTTCGCCATCGAGGGTGATCGAGCCGTGGGCCCTCTCGTGCAGGCCGAGGATGGCCTCGGTCAGTTCGGTCTGGCCGTTGCCCTGGACGCCGGCGATGGCGAGGATCTCGCCGCGGGCGATTCCGAAGCTGATGCCGTCCACCACGTGCTGGCCGCTGGGAGCGATGACGGTGAGGTCCTTGACCTCGAAGGTGGTCTCCTGCGGATTGGCAGGAGCCTTGTCCAGGGTCAGGCTCACGGCCCGGCCCACCATCATGGACGCCAGTTCGGTGGTGGAGGCGCCGGGATCGGCCGAGCCCACCACCTTGCCGCGCCGGATGACGGTGATGGTGTCCGAGACGGCCTTCACTTCACGAAGCTTGTGGGAAATGAAGACGATGGAGGTGCCGTGGCTCTTGAGCTGGCGCATGATGTCCAGCAGCTCATCGGTGTCCTGCGGGGTCAGCACGGCCGTGGGCTCATCGAGAATGAGCACCTTGGCGTCGCGGACCAGTGCCTTGATGATCTCGACGCGCTGCTGCACGCCCACAGGCAGGTCTTCGATCAGCGCGTCGGGGTCGACGTCGAAGCCGTACCGGTCCGAGATCTCCCGGATCTTCCGGCGGGTGTCCTCGAGGTCCAGGAATCCGCCGGTCTTGGTGGTCTCCGCTCCCAGTGCGACGTTCTCCGCGACGGTAAAGACGGGGACCAGCATGAAGTGCTGGTGCACCATGCCGATGCCGGCCGCCATGGCGTCGCCGGGGCCGCGGAAGGTGACCGGCTTGTCGTCAATCAGGATTTCGCCCTCTGTGGGCTCGTACAGTCCGTAGAGGACGTTCATCAGCGTGGACTTGCCAGCGCCGTTCTCGCCGAGCAGACAGTGAATCTGCCCGGGTTCAACAACCACATCGATGTGATCGTTGGCTACCAGGGAGCCGAAGCGTTTAGTAATGCCCTTGAGTTCAAGTTTCAAAACTCTGACCAATCTCGAGGTGTCCGGAAGGCTTTGTCCGGACGCGTATGGGGGCTGCAGCACCAGCTTAGTGCCTGCGCTCGGAGGCGCAGCGGGCCGCAACGAAAAGCGCCACAGCCCGTGCGGTGGTGACCGGACGGGCCGTGGCGCTTAGCGGAGGAAGTTAGGCCTTCGGGCTGGCTGCCGACTCAACCTTCAGCTTGCCGTCGGCGATGTCCTTCTTGATCTGATCCAGCTCGGACTTCAGTTCGGCCGGAACCTGGGAATCCATGTCGTGGAACGGAGCCAGCTGGACGCCGTCGTTCGCGAGAGTGCCGACGTACGGCTTGTTGGTGAACTGGCCGTCCTTGTCCTGCTTGACCACCGTCTCGACGGCCTCGCCCATCTGCTTCATGACGGAGGAGAGCATGATGTCCTTGTAATCCGGTGCCGTGAGGAAGCCGTCGGAGTCAACCCAGATGAGCTTGACGTCCTTGCCTGCCGCCTTGGCTTCCTTCAGGGCTGCGCCCGCACCCTTGCCGACCGGACCTGCGACGGGCATGACGATGTCGGCGCCCTGGTCCAGGAAGTTCTGGGTGAACTGCTTGCCCTTGTCCTGCTTTTCGAAGTCGCCGGTGAAGGAGCCGTCCTGCTTGGCCTTGTCCCAGCCAAGAACCTTGACGTTCTTGCCCTTCTTTTCGTTGTAGTACTTCACGCCGTCGGCGTAGCCATCCATGAAGATGGTGACTGTGGGGATCTTGATGCCGCCGAAGGTGGCGACCGTTCCGGTCTTGGTGGTGCCTGCTGCGAGGTAGCCGGCCAGGAACGCGGCCTGGGCCGTGTCGTAGATGATCGGCTTGACGTTGGCCACCGGGGTCTCGTAGCCGAAGTCGATGATGGCGAAGTGCTTGTCCGGGTTCGCGGTGGCCTGGGCCTTCGTGGCGTCGCCGAGCAGGAAGCCGACCGTAATGGTCAGGTTGCAGCCGGCGGCGACCATGGCGCGCAGGTTCGGCTCGAAGTCGTTGTTGGTCTTGGACTCGGCCTGGTTCATCTTAAGGCCCTGCTCCGACGTGACCTTCTTCAGTCCCTCGTAGGAGGACTGGTTGAACGACTGGTCATCGAACCCACCCGAGTCGGACACGATGCAGCCCTTGTAATTGCTGGCGGTGTTGGTGGCGGTGCTGGCCTCCGGGGCAGCCCCGCAGCCGGTCAACAGGAGTGCAGCCGCGCCCGCGGTGGCGACGCCGGCCATTGATCCGCGCTTAACGGTGGCACGCAGAGAGTTCTTCAATTTTCCTCCAGGAAGAAAGAGTAGGCGCTACGACGGAAGTTCAATGAGTGTCTGTCTGCGGTGTTCCGCTGAACTCTGTTTTCACTGATGGATTCGCAGCACTGCGCCGAGGCGCACTGATGCAAGCTACTTTAGTGGCCTGCGCCACGTCCGGATAACACACTTCCCGGCGAATCCCCAGATTGTTGAGAACTTGTTACCTAGTGGTAGCCGGGCCCTCCTACACGAGGGCGCACTGACGCCTCCGGCGCCGGTCCCCACGGGAACTGGCGCCGGAGGCGTCGTGGCGGGAAAACAGCGCCGGAGGTGTCTGCGTGTCTGGTGTCGTCTGCCGCCGGGCTAGAGCCGGACCAGCATCTTGCCGGTGTTGGCGCCGTCGAGCAGATCCATGAAGGCCTGCGGGGCGTTGTCCAGGCCGTCCACCACGGTCTCGTCGTAACGGACGGTTCCGTCGGCGAGCCAGCCGGACATGGTCTCGACAAATTCGGCCATGTGCTGCCAGTAGCCGCCCACCAGGAAGCCCTTGAGGGTCAGCTGTTTGCCGATTACCAGCATGAGGTTCCGCGGCGCCGGCGTGGGCTCGGTCGAGTTGTACTGCGAAATGGCCCCGCACATGGCCACCCGGCCACCGACGTTGAGCACGGACAACGCCGCTTCCAGGTGCTCGCCGCCGACGTTGTCGAAGTAGACGTCAATCCCGCGCTCTCCTGCGGCCGCAGCAAGCTGCTCCGCAACCGGGCCGTCGTGGTAGTTGAACGCGGCGTCGAAGCCGAGTTCGAGCAGCCGGGCCACCTTCTCCGGCGAACCGGCGCTGCCGATCACCCGGGACGCGCCCATGGCCTTGGCGATCTGCCCCACGAGCGAGCCGACCGCACCGGCGGCACCCGAGACGAATACGGCGTCGCCGGGCTTGAAGTTTGCCACCTTCAGCAGTCCCGCATAGGCGGTCAGGCCGGTCATGCCGAGGGCACCGAGGAACGCCGAGGCGGGAGCCAGATCGGTGCGTGCCGGGCTGGTGGCCGCGGCATCGACCACGGCGTATTCGCGCCAGCCGAGGCTGTGCACGACCGTATCGCCGACGGCGCGCCCTTCGGCCCGGGACGCGATGACTTCGCCGACGGCGCCGCCCTCCATCGCCACATCCAGCGCAAACGGCGCGGAGTAGGACTTGACGTCATTCATGCGCCCGCGCATGTACGGGTCCACCGAGATATAGAGGTTGCGGACCAGGACCTGGCCGTCCCGCAGTTCGGGCAGCGGCGACTCGGCGAGGCGGAAGTTTTCCGGAACCGGCCGGCCGTGGGGACGGGACGCCAGCTGGATCTCGCGGGTGGCGGCGGGAAGTGTGTGGGTTTCGATGTTGGCGCTCATGCGGCTACCTCCAGGATGGTGATGTCGACAGTGATGTTGCCGCGGGTGGCGTTGGAGTACGGGCAGATCTGGTGGGCTTTGGCCACGAGGGACTCGGCGGTTTCCCGGTCCACGGCCGGCAAGGCGATCTCCAGTTCTGCCGCCAGGCCGTATCCGGCACTGTCCTCGAGGGCGCCGAAGTGGATCTTGGCGGCGACAGCGGAGTCCGTCAGGTCGGCTTTTTGCTGGCGGCCCACCAGGCGCAGGGCCGAGTGGAAGCATGCGGCGTAGCCGGCGGCAAAGAGTTGCTCCGGGTTGGTTCCGGCGCCGTCGCCGCCGAGTTCCACCGGGCTGGCGAGGGTGACGCTGAGCTTGCCGTCCTTGCTGATGGCGGTGCCGTCGCGGCCTTCGCCGGAGGCCAGGGCCTCGGCTGTGTAGAGAGTCTTCATGGGGTTTCCGTTCTGTTGGCGGGAAATCTTGGCGGGCATTGGCCCGGGAAGTCGGAGGAGTGTAAGGGGAAAGGCTTAGTGGGAGGCGTGGAGCGCGTTAGCCAGCCGGCCCAGGGTGTCGCGGAGCTGGTCCAGTTCCACGGCAGCGAGCCCGGCGGCGTCCGCCAGGCGCTGCGGGATGCCGCTGGCCCTGGCGCTCAGGGCGGCGCCGGCGTCGGTGAGGAAGATCTCCACGCGGCGCTCATCCTCGGCGGACCGGCGGCGCTGAACGAGGCCCAGCGCTTCGAGCCGCTTGAGCAGCGGCGACAGCGTGCCGGAGTCGAGCCCGAGCTCCTCCCCCAGTTCCCGAACGCTGCGCGGCTCCGCTTCCCAAAGCACCAGCATGGCGAGGTACTGCGGGTAGGTCAGTCCGAGCTCCTCCAGCATGGGGCGGTAGGCGGCCGTGGCGGCGCGCGAGGCCGAATACATCGCGAAACACACCTGCCGGTTCAGGCGGAGCGCTTCCGGGCTGGCAGGGCGGGCCTGTTCTGGCGTGGTCATGGTTCCACCGTACGGGACAACTAGATCTCACACAACTTGGTTGTGCGCAATCTAGTTGTGCACAACCAAATAAGCGGTGCTATGAGGCGTCTGCCGAATTTCCCCATGTTCGCTGGGGCCCGACGGCGTGTCGGCCCGCACCGCCGGTGCGTCCCGGCGTCGTGCCGGCAAAGGTGGGGAAACTCTGCAACACGGCCCTGCCCCAGCAAAGGGAACACACGGCCCAGACGGAACGGCGGGCCGCGAAGGTCAGAGTCGCGGGTGACTGCGAACCGGGAGGGATCTAGAGGTCGCGGATGGTGCGCAGGGCCGCCGCCGTGAGCACCTGGATGCCGAGGCCAAGCGCACGCTCGTCAACGATGTAGTCGCCGCGGTGGAGGTCGTACTCTTCCCCGCCGGGGGTCTTGGTGCCGAGGCGCATCATGGCACCGGGGGTGTCGGCCAGGAACCAGGCGAAGTCTTCCCCGCCCATGGACTGCGGGGTCAGGACCACGGCGCTCTCGCCGATTTCGGCGCGGGCCGCGGCCTCTATCAGCGCGGTTTCGTGCTCGGAGTTGACCACCGGCGGCACGCCGCGGGTGTGTTCGATGTGGACGTCGACGCCGTAGGGCTCGGCGACCTGCCGGATGATGTCGTCGAGCAGTTCGCCGGCGTCGTGCCAGGCGCCGCGGTCCAGGCACCGCATGGTGCCGGCCATGTAGCCGCTGCCGGGGATGGCGTTCGGGGCCGAGCC
This sequence comes from Arthrobacter sp. 05T420, assembly GCF_056396305.1. NCBI lineage: Bacteria > Bacillati > Actinomycetota > Actinomycetes > Micrococcales > Micrococcaceae > Arthrobacter > Arthrobacter sp. 05T420. The sequence continues at coordinate 156,119 of NZ_JBFTLG010000005.1, forward strand.
TGCGGAGATCTGGCCCCAGACCACGGACACGCCGCTGCGGACATCGACGCGGCGAGAGAGCACGGCGGGAACATTGACCGCGATCTGCGCCAGGGCGAAGACCAGTTCCTCGGTCAGGTGGGGGCGGGAGGTGTGGCCGCCGCGGCCGGAGAGTTCAATCTTGATGGTGTCCGAGGCGGAGGTGATGGCCCCGATCCGGGTGCCGATCTTTCCGATCTCGATCCGGGGATCGCAGTGAAGCGCCAGGATGCGCGGCACGCCGTCCAGGACGCCCTGCTCGATGCACGACGTGGCGCCGCCGGGCATCGTTTCCTCAGCCGGCTGGAAGATAATTCGGACCGTTCCCCGCAGCGGGGACTGCTCATGCATCCGCTGCAGGACCAGGGCGATGCCGAGCATGGTGGTGGCGTGGATATCGTGGCCGCAGGCGTGGGTCACGCCGTGATTCTTCGAGGCGAACTCGAGGCCTGTTTCCTCGATGATCGGCAGGGCGTCGATGTCGCCGCGCAGGGCGGTGGCGATGGGACCCTGCCCGACGTCAACCGTCAGGCCCGTGCCCTCGAGACGGCGGGGTTTGAGCCCGGCTTCTTCGAGCCGCTTTGCCAGCTTGTCGGTGGTGCGGAACTCCTTGAACGAAAGTTCCGGGTGCGCATGGAGGTCGCGGCGGAACGCGATCAGCTCCGGCAGGAGGGGCTCCAGCCACGGCCCTACGAGAGTGGTGGGCTCAGCTTCAGTCGAGTAGTTGCGCACAGAATCACTCTATCCAGCGGACAAAGAATAGCGGCATCGGGTACGGCGCGTTACGGATTGCTGAACATTCCACACCCCTGATCCGCCCCATTCCGCCTACAGTACGTCCGTGTCGCCCTTGGCCTTGATGGCGTCCACGGCTTGCTTGACCCGCTGCGAGTGTTCCTTGGTGGTGACCAGCAGGGCGTCCGGGGTGTCCACGATCACGACATCCTTGATGCCGATCAACGCGATCACCCGCTTGGTATCGGACACCACCACGCCGCTGGCGTTCTCGGTGAAAACACGGGCGCCCTCGCCCAAGACTGTGACCTCGTCGACTTCCTTGGCGCTGTTGAGCCGGCCCACGGAGGCGAAGTCCCCGACGTCGTCCCAGAGGAACGTTCCAGGCACCACTGCGACGTCGCCTGCAGCGGCGGCGGGCTCGGCGACGGCGTAGTCAATGGCGATCTTGGGCAGCGTGGGCCACACCCGGGCGGTGACGGCGTCGCGCTCCGGCGTGTCCCAGGCCCTGGCGATTTCCTGGAGTCCGGCGAAGAGCTCGGGCTGGTTGGCCTCGAGGTGCTTGAGCATCAGCGAGACCGGCGCCACGAACATGCCCGCGTTCCAGACATATTCCCCGCTGTCGACGTACTGCTGGGCCACTTCCTCGCTGGGCTTCTCCACGAACTCCACCACGGCCTGGGCGCTGGGCGCGTCGGGGATGTTGAGGTTCGCGCCGGAGCGGATGTAGCCGAATCCGGTGGAGGGATGGGTCGGCTTGATGCCGATGGTGACGATCTTCCCGGCGGCGGCGGTGTAGACGGCCTCACGGACTGCGTCCTGGAAGAGGTCATCCGGGCTGATGACCTGGTCCGCGGCGAACGAGCCCATGATGGTGTCCGGGTCCCGCTCATGGAGGATGGCCGCGGCGAGGCCGATCGCCGCACCGGAGTCCTTGGGTTCACTTTCCAACACAAGGTTGGAGTCCAGGACCTCAGGCAGTTGGCGGCAGACGGCTGCCTTGTGGGCGGAGCCGGTCACCACCAGCACGTGCTTGCCGGCGACGGGCTGGAGGCGGTCATAGGTTGCGCGCAGCAGAGTGCTGCCCGACCCGGTGAGGTCGTGAAGGAATTTCGGGGCTGCTGCCCGTGACAGGGGCCAGAGACGGGTCCCCACCCCGCCCGCCGGAATAACCGCAATAAAACGGTCCAACGGTGAATCCTGGCTTGTCACTTTGTCTGTAGTCATCACGGCTACTTTAGCCGACGGCGGCCGAATCGGCCCCGATTGGGCCGGGTTCGAGGCCTTCCGGACCCCGCCAAGGCGGCGAAATGTGGCGTTCGTCTCAAAACCGATGCAAAACCGCGCCGGGGCTTGTCAACAAGGAGTTCCTAAATTGAATAAGCTGTGAGCGAAGCCTAGATTTAGGCTTGAGCTTACGAGTGCTCTCGCAGCAGGCGTTCCCCCCGCGTGGATCCCATGCCAGCGCCGCTGTGTTGCAGGGAGGTTTATTCAGTGCCGACAAAACCAGCTGGCACCTTGTACCGCGGCCGTGAAGGCATGTGGTCCTGGGTTGGACACCGCATTACCGGTGTAGTGATTTTCTTCTTCTTGTTGGTCCACGTGCTGGACACCTCATTGGTGCGTGTGTCCCCCGAGGCCTACACCGCAGTGATTGGTACCTACAAGAACCCCCTGATGGCCCTGGGTGAAACGGGCCTTGTCGCGGCGATTGTGTTCCACGCCTTCAACGGCCTGCGGATCATCGCCGTCGACTTCTGGAAGAAGGGTGCCAAGTACCAGCGTCAGATGCTCTGGACGGTCCTGGCCCTCTGGGTCGTCGTCATGGTCGGCTTCTCCATCCGCCACCTTTCCCTCGCCCTTGGAGGTCACTAAGCCATGACTGCAACTATTCAGCCCCCACGCAGTGGGAAACTCAGTAGTGGAAAACTCAGCAGCGGCGAGATCGCGCCCAAGTACCGCCGCAACGGCGCTTCCAAGGGCAACTTTGAGATGCTCGCCTGGCTCTTCATGCGCCTCTCCGGCGTTGTGCTGGTGGTGCTGATCTTCGGCCACCTGACCGTTAACCTGCTGGTCGGCGAGGGCATCCACGCGATCGACTTCGGCTTTGTGGCCGGCAAGTGGGCCGACCCGTTCTGGCAGTTCTGGGACCTGGCCATGCTGTGGCTCGCCATGCTGCACGGCACCAACGGCGTCCGCACGATCATCAATGACTACGCCGAAAAGGACGCCACGCGCCTGTGGCTGAAGATTGTGCTCTACGCGGCCACCACGGTCATCATCGTCCTGGGCACCCTGGTCATCTTCACGTTCAATCCGTGCCCCGTGGCCAACGGCGTCCAGCTTCCCGGCGGCTTCTGCCCCGCGCCATAGGGGCAAAGTCCGTAAGGACAAAGGCCGTAGCGGCCGAACCGCCGCGGACCGCGGCCCCTTCGGGCTAGTAGGTGCGGTCCCCACGGCAACTGATCTTGCCTGCCGAGCGCAGGCGCAGATTGCATGAGAATTCACCGGGCAGGCGTGGCCCGCCCGGTGGGTTATAGCGAATTTTGAGAGAAAGAGCGTCTGGTATGCAGGTCCATAAGTACGACGTCGTGATTGTCGGTGCCGGTGGCGCCGGGATGCGCGCGGCGATCGAATCAGGTCAGCGCGCCCGAACAGCAGTACTGACCAAGCTCTACCCCACCCGGTCCCACACCGGCGCGGCGCAGGGCGGCATGTGTGCGGCCCTGGCCAACGTCGAGGAAGACAACTGGGAGTGGCACACCTTCGACACCATCAAGGGTGGCGACTACCTGGTGGACCAGGACGCCGCCGAGGTCATGGCGAAGGAAGCAATCGACGCCGTCCTGGACCTGGAGAAGATGGGCCTGCCGTTCAACCGCACGCCCGAGGGCCGCATTGACCAGCGCCGTTTCGGTGGCCACACCCGCGACCACGGCAAGGCACCGGTCCGCCGCGCCTGCTACGCCGCCGACCGCACCGGCCACATGATCCTGCAGACCCTGTACCAGAACTGCGTCAAGCACAACGTCGAGTTCTACAACGAGTACTACGTTCTGGACCTGCTGACCGTCGAAGAGGACGCTGTCCGCGAGGACGGCACGCCGTACAAGCAGAAGCGCGTTGCCGGCGTCGTGTCCTACGACCTCGCCTCCGGCGAGCTGCACGTCTTCCAGGCCAAGTCCGTGGTGTTCGCGTCCGGCGGCGCCGGCAAGGTCTTCAAGACCACCTCCAACGCCCACACCCTCACCGGTGACGGCATGGGCATCGCGTTCCGCCGGGGCATCCCGCTGGAGGACATGGAGTTCTTCCAGTTCCACCCGACAGGCCTGGCCGGCCTGGGCATCCTGCTCTCCGAGGCCGCCCGCGGCGAAGGCGCAATCCTGCGCAACTCCGAGGGCGAACGCTTCATGGAGCGCTACGCGCCCACCATCAAGGACCTCGCCCCGCGCGACATCGTGGCCCGCTCCATGGCCAACGAAGTCCGAGAAGGGCGCGGTTGCGGCCCGAACAAGGACTACGTCCTCCTGGACCTGACGCACCTCGAGCCTGCGCACATCGATGCCAAGCTGCCGGACATCACCGAGTTCGCCCGCACCTACCTGGGTGTGGAGCCGTACACGGAGCCGGTTCCGGTGTTCCCGACGGCGCACTACGCCATGGGCGGCATCCCCACCAACATCACCGCCGAGGTCCTCCAGGACAACGACACGGTGGTCCCGGGCCTCTACGCCGCCGGTGAGGTGGCCTGCGTCTCCGTCCACGGCTCCAACCGCCTGGGCACCAACTCGCTGCTGGACATCAACGTGTTCGGCAAGCGCGCTGGCATCGCGGCCGCCGAATACGCCAAGACCGCAGATTTCGTGGAGCTCCCCGCTGACCCGGAGGCCTACACGCTGAACCTGCTGGACCACGTCCGCACCTCCGATGGCACCGAGAAGGTCGCTGCGATCCGCAAGGAACTGCAGGACACCATGGATGCCAACATGCAGGTGTTCCGCACGGCCGACACGCTGAACACTGTCCTGAAGGACATCGCGTCCTTCGAGGAGCGGTACCAGCGCATCAGCGTCCAGGACAAGGGCAAGCGCTTCAACCTGGACCTGCTCGAGGCCGTGGAACTGGGCTTCCTGCTGGAGCTCGCCAAGGTCATGACCGTGGCGGCCCTGCACCGCGAGGAATCCCGCGGCGGCCACTTCCGCGAGGACTTCCCCGAGCGCGACGACGAAAAATTCATGAAGCACTCCATGGCGTACAAGGATGAGCACGCCCCGGCGGATGGTTCCGCCGAGGCGATTGCCGGCATCCGGCTTGCCACCAAACCGGTGGTCTTTACGCGCTACGAGCCGATGGTGAGGAAGTACTAAGATGAGCGCTGAACTCGCTGAGCCAGCATCCAAGATCGAACTGCCCGCCGGCGTCGGCGGCGGCGGGGAAATCCCGTCCTTCGACGTCACGCTGCGCGTGCGCCGCTACAACCCCGAGGTCTCCGAGGACGCCACATGGGATGACTTCACGGTCACCATGTACGGCACCGACCGCGTCTTGGACGCCCTGCACAAGATCAAGTGGGAGATGGACGGCAGCGTCTCCTTCCGCCGCTCCTGCGCCCACGGCGTCTGCGGCTCCGATGCCATGCGCATTAACGGCCGCAACCGCCTCGCCTGCAAGACCCTGCTGAAGGACCTGGACACGTCCAAGCCCATCACGGTCGAGCCGATCAAGGGCCTTCCGGTGGAGAAGGATCTGATCGTGGACATGGAGCCGTTCTTCCAGTCCTTCCGCGAAGTCATGCCCTTCCTGATCAACCGCGGCCACGAGCCCACCAAGGAACGCCTGCAGTCCGCCGAGGACCGCGAACGGTTCGACGACACCACCAAGTGCATCCTCTGCGCCGCGTGCACCTCGTCCTGCCCGGTGTTCTGGACCGACGGCCAGTACTTCGGTCCGGCTGCGATCGTCAACGCGCACCGCTTCATCTTTGATTCCCGCGATGATGCCGGCGACATGCGCCTGGAGATCCTCAACGACAAGGAAGGCGTGTGGCGCTGCCGCACCACCTTCAACTGCACCGAGGCATGCCCCCGCGGCATCCAGGTCACGCAGGCAATCGCCGAGGTCAAGCAGGCCATCCTCTCCCGCAAGATCTAACGACCGGTTCCACCGGCTGCACTAGCTCCCCTATAACTTTCGGGAGCTGCCGACGACGGCGCCTCTCACCTTACGGGTGGGGGCGCCGTCGTTCGTTTTCCCCCTCACACGAAAGAGGACACCGTGTCCCGCTCAGAAAAAGTCTCTTTCCAAGGTTCCACCGGCGAACTGCTCTCCGGCGTTGTGGATCTTCCGGACGGCCCGGTCAAGGGCTGGGGCGTGTTCTCGCACGGCTTCACCCTGGGCAAGGACAGCCCCTCGGCCTCCCGAATGTGCAAGGCCCTGGCGGACAACGGCGTTGGCATGCTCCGGTTCGACAACCTGGGGCTGGGCGAGTCCGCGGGAATGTGGTCGGAAGGGTCCTTCAGCCACAAGGTGGCAGACACCGTCAAGGCCGCCGAATTCATGCGCGACTCCGGCCGGACGATCTCGCTGCTCGTGGGCCATTCCTTTGGCGGAGCCGCTGTTTTGGCGGCCGCGAAGGAGATCCCGGAGCTCGACGCCGTGGCCACGGTAGGGGCGCCCTTCTCCCCCAAGCACGTGGCCCACGTCTTTGATGCGGCGCTGGACCGGATCCTGAGCGAGGGAAGCGCCGAGGTGGACCTTGGCGGCAAGCGGGTGGAGATCCGTCGGCACTTCGTCGAGGACCTCGAAAACGCGGACCTGACGGACTGCATCCGGCAGCTGCACAAGCCGCTCATGGTGCTGCACTCCCCCACTGACAACACGGTGGGGATCGAAAACGCCAGCACCATCTTCCAGACGGCCCGCCACCCGCGCAGTTTCGTCTCGCTGGAGGGCAGCGACCACCTTCTGACCGGCAAGGGCCAGGCGGCCCGTGCGGCGAAGATTATTTCGGCGTGGGCCGACCAGTACCTCGACGCCTGAACGCAGCGGACAGCGACCTCCGGCGGGCCCGGTGCTCCACCGGCGTCTTGCCCGGCTGGACGCGCCGGGCACCCCAGCCGGTGGTCGCGGTGGCCGGCCCGGTCTTGAGGTCTTCCTCCCGGATCGCCACCCACGCGGCGCAGATCACGTAGACCTGGCTGACCAGGTTGAACCAGATCAGCAGGCCGATGATGATGGCGAAAGGCGCCAGAATGGGGTTCTTGCCCGCACTGGCAAGCAGCTGGGTGCTGAAGATCTGCAGCACTGTTGCGCCTACTGCCGCGAGCGTGGTCCCTTCCAGCAGGGAGCGGCGGGCCGGTTTCAGCCCTGCGGCCACCCGGTACATGATCAGTGCCGTCCCCCAGCCGAGCAGCAGCGGCACGAGGATCGTGATGGACGTCGTCAGGGGCCCGGCCACCACCGGGTCGAGGCCCAGCTGCTGGGCCACCCAACCCGCGGCCGTGCCGAATATCAGTGAGGCTGCAGAGCTAACCACCAGGGCCGCTCCCATCAGGATCAGCGTGCCGACGTCTTTAAGTATCTGCAGGATCGGATTCATCACCAGGGGGCCGAGCCGCATCATGCCCCGCACTCCGTCGCGGATGCCGCTGATCCAGCCCAGGGAGGTGAATACCGTGACTATGGCGGCAATCCCGGCGGCCCAGCCGAGGCTGGCGGGGTTCAGCAGCTGGTAGGGATCAACCAGTCCCTGGCTGCCGTCGACCTGCAACAGCCCAGGCGCGGCGGCGTCCACGCTCTTGATAATCGTGTCCAGCAGGGCCGGATGTCCGCTGAGGACAAGGCCGGCAATGGAGAGTCCGGTGGCCAGGAGACCCGTGACGGAGAAGAACATCCTGAACCCGATGCCGGCACTTAACAGCGGGCCACGCTGGCGGAGGTAGTGCAGGTACGCCCGCATCGGTAGCAGGGCGTTGACCCGGGCCAGCAGCCACGCCACCATGGCCATCAGCGCCGCGACCCATCCGCCCCCGGAGCGCCGAACCCTGCCCCATTCGACCCTCTTGCGGATCACTTCCAGTTTCAGCCCGGCCAGATCGGTGGGAAGCGGCGGCTCAGCGGGCGTCTGCGGTGCCGTCCGGGCCCCTGTCGTGGTCAGGTTTGGTCCCAAAGTCAAGCTCTTCCCGTAGCTGCCAGATGCCGTTGTCGTCGTGCTCGTAAAGTCCCATGCTAACCACAGGGAACGTGGCCCTATAATCCTTGAGGACCATTTCGGCCTCGTCGAGGCTTTCCGGGGCAACGTCGTGGGCCACGGTAACGTGCGGATGGTAGCCGAACGGCAGTTCCCGCTCCAGCGGGCCGGACTGCAACTGGCGGTGCAGGTTCACGCAGTCCCCGAAGCCGTCCTCTACGTTCAGGAAGACCACCGGGGAAACCGGCCGGAAAGACCCGGTCCCGGCGATGGTCACCGTGAAAGGCTCCTGCCCGCGCGCCACGTCCCGGACATGGCGCTGGGTCGCCGCCCAGTCCTGCGTCATGGTGGTGGTGACCAGCGTGATGTGGGCCGGGACGACGGCGGCCATCGGATCCCCGAACGAGGCCCGCCAGCGCTGGAGCTCCTCAGCGATGTCTGCCGGGAACCGCAGGATCACGCCGATGCTCATGCCTTCGCTGCGCTGTCCGTTCGACGGGGCGGCTTTCGCGGTGACTTTGCTGACGGAGGACATTGACCTAGCGGACTCCCTGGGCGCCGGCGTACGGCAGGAAACCCACCTTGGCGTAGACGTCGCGCAGAGTGACCGAGGCAATCTCCCGGGCCTTGTCCGCGCCGAGGGCCAGCAGCCGGTCCAGCTCCGCGGGATCGTCCAGCAGCTCCTTGGCACGGTTCCGGATCGGGGTCAGGTGCTCCGTGACCACCTCGGCGAGATCCGCCTTGAGATGCCCGTACATCTTGCCCTCATACGCGGTGACGAGGGCGTCGACACTTTGCCCGCTGATGGCCGAGTAGATGGTCAGCAGGTTGGACACGCCCGGCTTCGCCTCACGGTCGAACCGGATTTCCGTCTCCGCATCCGTCACAGCCGATTTGATCCGCTTGGCGGTGACCTTGGGATCGTCCAGCAGGTTGATCAGGCCGGCCGGCGACTCGGCCGACTTGGACATCTTGCCGGTGGGGTGCTGCAGGTCGTAGATCTTGGCGGATTCCTTCTGGATGAAGGGCTGGGGCACCGTGAACGTGTGCCCGAAGCGGGAGTTGAACCGCTGGGCCAGGTCACGGCTCAGTTCCACGTGCTGACGCTGGTCCTCGCCCACCGGGACACCCTGCGGCTGGTACAGGAGGATGTCCGCGGCCTGCAGGATGGGGTAGGTGAACAGTCCAACGCTGGCATGGTCCGAGCCCTGTTTGTGGGCCTTGTCCTTGAACTGGGTCATCCGGGACGCCTCGCCGAAACCAGTGATGCAGTTCAGGACCCACGCCAGCTGGGCGTGCTCGGGCACCTGGGACTGAACGAACAGCGTGCACTTGTCCACGTCCACGCCGCCAGCAATGTACTGCGCGGCCGTCACCCTCGTGCGGTGGGCCAGCTCGGCGGGATCCTGCGGAACGGTGATCGCGTGCAGGTCCGGGATGAAGAAGACGGCGTCGTACTCGTCCTGCATCCGGACCCAGTTCACGAGGGCGCCGAGGTAATTGCCCAGGTGCAGGGAGTCCGCGGAGGGCTGCATGCCGGAAAGGATGCGGTGCCGGGCCGCGGTGGCCGGCGAAGCGGCCTTGCCGGCGGCAGACTGAGCGTCGGTCACGGTAGAAGTCGTGGTCATTCGTGGAAGCCTTAAGACTCGAGCCGGTAGTCCACTACCAGCGGGGCGTGGTCGGAGAAGCGTGTGTCCCAGGACGCTGCCCGGTCAACAACGGCTGACACTGCGGCAGCAGCGAGGGCGGGCGTGGCCATGTGGTAATCGATGCGCCAGCCGGTGTCGTTGTCGAAGGCCTGGCCCCGTTGCGACCACCAAGTGTAGGGGCCGTCGACGTTACCCGCCAGGCCCCTGTGAACATCCTTCCACCCGATTTCTTCGCCGAAGAAGCGGTCAAAATAGGCCCTCTCCTCCGGCAGGAAGCCGGCGCGTTTGACGTTGCCCTTCCAGTTCCTGATGTCCAGCTCCGTGTGGCCCACGTTGAGGTCGCCCACCACCAGCGCATGGTCACTGTGCTTGGCGAGTTCGGGCAGGCGGTTGATCATGACGTCGAGGAAGCGGAACTTGTCATCCTGCTTGGGAGTGCCGACCTCGCCCGAGTGCACGTAGGCACTCACGACTGTCAGCTGTGAGGCCTGCCCGTCCGTATCCCGCACGATGTAGTCCGCCTCGACCCAGCGTCCGGTGGTGGCGAAGAAGTCATCGCCGATCCCCACCCGGGTGGCGATGGGCTCTTCGCGCGAGGCGATGGCAACGCCGGCCCGGCCCTTCGCCTCGGCTTCGGCGTGAAGGATGTACCAACCGTCGCCGAGCAGCTGCTGGACGATCGCATCGGGCGCGCGGACCTCCTGGAGGCACAGGATGTCGACCTCGCGCGGCTCAAGCCACTCCGCCATGCCGTTCTTGTAGGCGGCACGTAGGCCGTTGACGTTGACTGATGCGATGCGAAGGTGGTCCTTCTTCAATGCCGAGCTCACCCGATCCACTCTAGTCGATGATGGTTCCGCTAACGGGTGCGTCGCCGTCGCCCGAGGCTTTGATCATGTCCCGCGCGTTGGTGGCGGTGATTTCGATAGTCTCCAGGGCGCGGCTGATCGTGTCGCGGTCCGCTGCTTCGCCCTTCGCGCGCTCCTGTTCGACCACCCGGACCTGGACCTGGACGATCTTGAAGGAGTGGTCGAGTTTCATGTCGCGGACGCCGTCCGATTCGCGGCGTTCGCTGACCACGCGGGTGCCGCCGTGATCAGCGCTGCCTGCTGCCGGCGGCCGCCCGGCCGCGGCGTTGAAGGCGTTCTGGGCCTCGTTCAGCCTGGCCCCGGCCTTCTTGGCGGCCTTCTGGATGCTGAACACCACGAAGGAGGCCAGCGCCAGCCAGAAGCCGGCGATGATCGCCACGATCCAGCCCACGACGTCGTTCTGGTTCGCCGCGAAAATCACGGCCACCACGAACGCGATGATGAAGACCAGCAGCCCAGGCCCGCTAATGCGGAGCATGGAGAACCGGCCCCGGGCCGTGGTGTCGTTGGACGTGGATGAGGAGCTACCCAGAGATTGCATGAGCCCATTATCGCAAACCGGGCCAGCCGGCCGCTGCGCTTCCACCCCGGGCGAACGCCGCGCCCAGACTTGGCCTAGGTCAACACCAGGCAGGACGGATGGCCGCTGGGATCCGTGTAGACGCGGAAGGTGTCAGTGCCGGCGTCGAGGCTCTTGGCGCCGAGCCGGAGAACCTCGGTTTCGGCGACGTCGAGGTCCGCAACGAGCACGTCCACGTGCGAAGGATGCCTACTTGAGGAACAGCTTGCGCAGGCGGCTGGTGGTGAGCAGGACGCCGAGGGCAATCATGACGAGGTAGTAGCCGACGTGCACAGCGGTGGCCGGGGTGAAGACGCCCACGCTGATTTGGCGCAGCAGTTCCACGCCGTGCCAGAGAGGCATGGCCTGGATGAGCCACTGGATGGTCTGCGGGTAGACGCTGAGCGGGTAGAACGTGGCGCTGAAGAGGAACATCGGCAGCATCACGAAGTTGATCCAGTCCATCTGCTGGAACGTCTTCATGAAGCTCGTGATCCCCATGCCGAAGCTCGCGAACCCGAAGGCGATCAGCACCGAGGCCGGAATCATCAGGATGGCCCAGGGCGTGGTGATGAGGCCCATCACGCCCATCACGGCGGTGAAGCCGGTGGCGTACATGGCCCCGCGCAGCAGGGCCAGGAAGATTTCGCCCATGGCGACATCCAGCGGCCCCAGCGAGGTGTAGAGCATGCCCTGGTAGAGCTTGGCGAAGTTCATCTTGAAGAAGACATTCCAGGTGGAGTCATAGACGGCGCCGTTCATGGCGGACACGGCCAGCAGCGCCGGCGCGATGTACGCGGCGTAGCTGATCTCCTGCCCGCCCGGGCCCTGCACTGATCCGACAATCGCGCCCAGTCCCACGCCCATGGAGATCAGGTACAGCACGGGTTCGAAGAACCCGGAGGCCATGACCATCCAGTTGCTGCTTTTAGTGGCCATGAGCCCGCGGGCGACGACGGCGCGGACGTTGCGGGAGTAGATGGGCCCGAAGCGCCGGTTGCGTGCGGCCTCCGTGACGCTGTGGTCCCCTGCGTTGAAACTTCCAGTCAGCACGCTCATGAGGCCATCCTTTTGGCGAACTGGCGTTTGGTCAGGACCCAGCCGGCAGCCGCCAGGACCAACAGGAAGACGAGGTGGACGATGGTGAGCCACGGCTCTTCCTCATACCCGTAGCTGACCACCCGGCCAAGTTCCGTTCCGTGCCAGATCGGTGAGATCCAGCCGATCCAGCGGACGCCGAGCGGGAGCGTGTCCAGCGGGAAGAACGTTCCAGAGAACAGAAACAGCGGCATGACGATAAACCGCATGACCATGGCGAACTGGCCACGGTCCTCCTTGATGGTGGCGGCGTAGGCCATGAGCGGCAGGCCGAAGGACAGGCCGGCGAGCGTGGCGACCAGGATCGATACCCAGCCCCATTCCCCGGGTGCGGCGCCGAACAGAGCGACGACGGCGAAGTAGATGGCCGACTGCAGCAGGAACCGCAGGGTCACAGCGATGATGTGGCCGCCGGCGATCTGTTCCGGGGTCAAGGGCGAGGCGTGCGGGCCGTAGTAGACGCGCCGCCATTTGAAACCGTCCATGACGGGAAACGTGAACTCGTTGGCGGCCGTCATGACAGCCGACGAGATCAGCAGGGCCGGCGCGATGAACGTCAGGTAGCTGACCCCGCCGAACACGCCGGCACCGTTGGCCTGGACCAGCGTGGCCAGGCCAACGCCCATCGCGAACAGGTAGGCCACGGGCTGGCCCACGCCATACATGACGATGGTCCAGCCGTAGCCCTTCATGACGCGCAGCACCTGCTCGGCGTAGAAGAAGGCGCCCCAGCGGCGGGCGCGGGCGGCCGAGACTTCCGGCGAGTGCGCGCGCAAGGCCGGTGCCGCCGTCGTACCCGCCTGTACTGTCAGCGGCTCGCTCTTAGTCAACTCCGCTTTCTTAATCAACGAGGCTCCTGCCGGTCAGGCGCAGGAAGACGTCTTCGAGCGAGGAACGGCGGACCAGCGAGGTGACGGGGCGCAGGCCGCGGGCGGTGACCTGCTCCAGGGCGGCCTCGCCGTCGTGGGCGTAGATGAGCACCCGGTCCGGCAGGGTCTCGAGGCGTTCGCCGATGCCTTCGAGCTCCGCGCCGACGCTCGCATTGCGCTCCGAGCCGAAGCGCAGTTCCAGGACCTCCCGGGTGGAGTATTCCCGGATCAGGCTGGCCGGCGATCCTTCGGCCATGATCTTGCCTTTGTCCACCACGATCAGGCGGTCGCACAGTTGCTCCGCCTCGTCCATGTAGTGCGTCGTGAGGATCAGGGTGACGCCCTGTTCCTTGAGCCGGAACAGCCGGTCCCAGAGGATGTGCCGCGCCTGCGGGTCCAGACCCGTCGTCGGCTCGTCCAGCAGCAGGATCCGGGGCTCGTTGATGAGCGAGCGGGCGATCGTCAGGCGGCGCTTCATGCCGCCGGAGAGGGCGTCCACTTTGGACTTGGCCTTGTCGGTGAGCTGGGCGAATTCAAGCAGCTCGTCGGCCTTGGGTTTGAGGTAGCTCATGGGCAGGCCGAAGTAGCGCCCGTATACCAGCAGGTTGTCCCGGACCTTCAGTTCCTCGTCCAGGTTGTCCTGCTGCGGGACCACGCCCAGGTGGGCGCGGACTTCCGGCCCGTGCTGTTCGGGGTCCAGGCCCATGATGTTCAGACTGCCGGACGTGCGCTGCGAAACCCCGCCGATCATCTTCATCGTGGTGGACTTGCCGGCGCCGTTGGGGCCCAGCAGGCCGAAGGCTTCCCCGGCGGGAACACGGAAGGTGATGCCGTCGACGGCGGTGACGTCGCCGTAGCGTTTGGTGAGGTTTTCGGCGGTGATGACGTACTGCGGAGCGGCGTCGGAGGGGCTGGTCACGGGCGATTCTTTAGCGGCAAGTTCGGACACCCGCACTACGGTAGTGGATCCCCGCAAACTATGAAAGAGTCTTTTCGTAAAAACGCCGGACGTATCCGATCCGTTATGCCCGGCGGCAGAGAAACGTGCCGAACCCTGCGGTGGTTGAGCCTGCATACAAGGCTCAACCACCGCGCGGGACACTTTATTCGGCCCCTCAGGCGACTCCGGAGTCGCCGCCCTCTGCCAAGTGGCGTTCAGCGGTTTCCACCACGTTGGCGAGGAGCATGGCGCGGGTCATGGGGCCCACTCCCCCGGGGTTCGGCGAGAGCCAGGCGGCGACGTCGGCCGCGGCGGGGTCAACGTCTCCGGTGACCACGGCCTTGCCGCTGCCGTCGTCCACCCGGCTGACCCCGACGTCGAGCACGATCGCGCCGGGCTTCAGGTCCCCGGCCTTGATCATGTGCGGCTGCCCGGCGGCGGCGATCACGACGTCGGCCTGCCGCAGTTCTGCCGGCAGGTCCACCGTTCCGGTGTGCGCCAGGATGACCGTGGCGTTGACGTCCTTGCGGGTCAGCAGCAGCCCCACCGGGCGGCCGATGGTGACGCCGCGGCCCACCACGAGGACGCGCTTGCCCTTGAGGTCGATCCCGTGCCGGGTCAGCAGTTCCACGCAGCCCTTGGGCGTGCAGGGCAGCGGGGACTTCATGGGTCCGCTGACGTTGGCCACCAGCCGGCCCAGGTTCATCGGGTGCAGGCCGTCGGCGTCCTTCTCAGGATCCATGGCCTCCAGGATGACGTCCTGGTCGATGTGCTTGGGCAGGGGCAGTTGGACGATGTAGCCGGTGCACTCCGGGTTCTCGTTGAGTTCCCGGACCACGGCCAGCAGTTCTTCCTGTGTTGACTCTTCCGGCAGGTCGCGGCGGATGGACGTGATGCCCACCTCGGCGCAGTCCTTGTGCTTGCCGCCGACGTACCAGGTACTGCCGGGATCGGAGCCCACCAGGATGGTGCCCAGTCCGGGAGTGATGCCCTTGGCCTTGAGTGCGGCCACGCGCCCGGTCAGCTCGGCCTTGATGGCGGCGGCGGTAGCCTTGCCGTCAAGGATCTGCGCTGTTCTTGCAGTCTTAGCAGAAGTCATGGCCTACCACTGCTCGTGCTGCGGGTACAGCGGGAAGTCGGCGGCGAGCTTGTCCACGCGGGCCTGCAGGGCCTCGATTTCCGTGGCGGCTCCGGACTTGAGCGCCGTGGCGATGATGTCCGCGACCTCGGTGAACTCCCCGGCGCCGAAGCCGCGGGTGGCCAGGGCCGGGGTGCCGATGCGCAGGCCGGAGGTGACCATCGGGGGGCGGGGGTCGAACGGTACCGCGTTGCGGTTCACGGTGATGCCCACCGAGTGCAAGAGGTCCTCGGCCTGCTGGCCGTCCAGCTGGGAGTTGCGCAGGTCCACCAGGACCAGGTGCACGTCGGTACCGCCGGTCAGGACCGAGACGCCGGCCTCGGCGACGTCGGCCTGGCCGAGGCGCTCGGCGATGATTTTGGCACCTTCAAGCACGCGTTCCTGGCGCTCCTTGAATTCCTCGGTGCCGGCGATCTTGAAGGCCACGGCCTTCGCGGCGATCACGTGCATGAGCGGGCCGCCCTGCTGGCCGGGGAACACCGCGGAATTAAGCTTCTTGGCCCATTCCTGCTTGGCCAGGATCACGCCGGAGCGCGGGCCGGACAGCGTCTTGTGCACCGTGGAGGTGACGACGTCGGAGTACGGGACCGGGCTCGGGTGCAGTCCGGCGGCGACGAGGCCGGCAAAGTGCGCCATGTCGGTCCAGAGCAGGGCGCCGACCTCGTCGGCGATCGAGCGGAACGCCTCGAAATCGAGGTGCCGCGGGTAGGCGGACCAGCCGGCGATGATCACCTGGGGTTTTTCGGCGATGGCCTGCTCGCGCAGCTTGTCCATGTCGATCCGGAAGTCGCCTTCCTCGACCTGGTAGGCGGCCACGTTGTAGAGCTTGCCGGAGAAGTTCAGCTTCATGCCGTGGGTGAGGTGCCCGCCGTGGGCCAGGGAGAGGCCCAGGATCTTGTCGCCCGGGGTGATCATGGCGGCGAGTGCGGCGGCGTTGGCCTGCGCACCGGAGTGCGGCTGCACGTTGGCGTATTCGGCGCCGAAGAGTTCCTTGACCCGGTCGATCGCCAGCTGCTCGGCGACGTCGACATATTCGCAGCCGCCATAGTAGCGGCGTCCCGGGTAGCCCTCGGCGTACTTGTTGGTCAGGACGGAGCCCTGCGCTTCCATCACGGCGCGCGGAGCGAAGTTCTCGGAAGCGATCATTTCCAGGGTGCCGCGCTGGCGGCCCAGTTCCTGGGCCAGTACGGCGGCAATTTCCGGATCGAGTTCGGCCAGCGGCTGGTTGCTCACGGCGGCTGAGGTGGCGGTAGTAGTAGTCACGAGGAACTCCTGGTAGGCAACGGGTACGGCTATTGGTCAGGCTACCGGCTGGCCCGTTGCACCGCCTATGATTACGCGCTCCTTGCCAGCAGAACTGACAGCGGACCGCGACAGCGGCAGTTGACACCCCGCGCGGGCGCCAGCAACGGTACGGCAGCGGTGATTGCTGCCGACCGGTAAGACATGACCCTCGGCCCAGGCGTACGATCCGTGGTCTTCGTGAGTGCCGCTCCCTGATGGTTAGCCATCCAACGCCAGTTGCGACGGGTTAACACTACCAAAACCCTTTCAGAACTGCCCCTGAAGCGCAGGTAGGCTGGTCCTCGTGACTGACGTAAACCTGACTGCCTCCTACATCCTGACCCTGTCCTGCCCGGACCGGCCCGGCATCGTGCACGCCGTCGCCGGAGCCCTGCTGGTGGCGGGCTGCAATATTACAGACTCCCAGCAGTACGGCAGCCAGGGCACCGGCACGTTCTTCATGCGGGTGGAGGCGACGACGGCGGCGGCCCAGGCGGAGCTGCAGGCGGCGCTCGAGCCCGTGGCGCAGGCCTTCGGGATGCAGTGGAGCCTCAACCCCGCCGGCCGGAAGGTCCGCACCCTGCTGATGGCGAGCACCTCGGCCCACTGCCTGAACGATCTGCTGTTCCTGCAGCGCTCCGGCACCCTGCCGATCGAGATTCCGGCCATCGTGTCCAACCACCGCGACCTCGAGGGGTTGGCGGAGTTCTACGGCATCCCGTTCCACCACATCCCGGTCACCCCGGACACGAAGATCCAGGCCGAAGACGCCCTACGCGTGCTGATGAAGGAGCACGACATCGAGCTCACCGTCCTGGCCCGGTATATGCAGATCATCTCTGACGAGCTCTGCAACGACCTCACGGGCAAGGCCATCAACATCCACCACTCGTTCCTGCCCTCCTTCAAGGGGGCCAAGCCCTACCACCAGGCGCATGCCCGCGGGGTGAAGCTCATCGGCGCCACGGCGCACTACGTCACGGCCGCCCTGGATGAGGGACCGATCATCGAGCAGGAAGTGATCCGGGTGGACCACCGGCGCACCGCCGAGCAGTTCGTCCAGATGGGCCGCGACGTGGAGGGCCGTACCCTTGCCCAGGCCGTGCAGTGGCATGCTGAACACCGCGTCCTGCTCGACGGCAACCGGACGGTTGTCTTTAACTGAAACCGGTTCTTCACTAGAGCTATGGACTCCACCCGCAGGGACCGGCTCGAATCGTTCGTGGCGATGCTGAAGAACGAGGGCCGACACGCAGTACTGGGGCTGGATTGCGGACAGGGCGCCGACGGGCTGCACTTTGTGCAGTCCGGCATCCATTTCATCGGCGTCGACCGGTCCGAGGAAAACATCCACATAGCCCGGGCTCACGGGCTGGAGGCCTCCGTGGCGGGCCCGGCATCGCTGCCGTTCGCCGACGCCGCGTTTTCCTCGGTGTGGGCGGTGGACGCACTGTCAGGCCTGCCCCCCGAGGACTGGGTCGACGTCGTCCGCGAACTTGGCCGGGTGGCCGAACCCGGCGCGCCAATCGCCGTCGTATTCCCCGTCCCCGACCCGCGCAGCCGCGGCGAGGGCTTCACGGTCCTCCGCTCCCCCGCCTGACCCAACTAGCTCGCAGCAGGGGCCGTTTTGGGCGCTCAAAACGGCCCCTGCTGCGAGCCAGTTGGGCCGGGAGATGTCCTAGGCTGGGGGCATGGCTCCCCTCTACGCATTCGCCGGCACCGCCCCGGCCGTCCATGACTCCGCCTTCATCGCGCCCACGGCATCCGTGATCGGCAATGCCACCCTGGCCGAGAACTCGAGCGCCTTCTACGGCGTTTCCGTCCGCGCAGACACCGCCGCCATCAGTGTGGGCGCCGGCAGCAATCTGCAGGACAACGTGGTGCTGCACGCGGACCCCGGCTTCCCCTGCACGGTCGGCGCGCGGGTCAGCGTGGGCCACAGCGCCGTGGTCCACGGCTGCACGGTTGAGGATGACTGCCTGATCGGCATGAGCGCAACCATCCTCAACGGAGCCGTGATCGGCGCCGGATCCCTCATCGCCGCCGGTGCCGTGGTGCTGGAAGGCACTGTCATCCCGCCCCGCTCCCTCGTCGCCGGAGTTCCGGCCAAGGTCCGGCGCGAACTCAGCGACGAGGAGTTCGCGGGCGTCCAGCACAACGCCGCCCACTACCAGGAACTGGCGCGCGCGCACCGCGAACTCCACAACGCCTGAGGAGCGCCCGCAAAAGCGCGACTGGCTCCTCCGGACTGACCGTTCGCGCCGCTCAGTCCAGGGCGATCGGACCCAGCTCGGCCAGCAGTTCGCCCGGTCCGGGGTTCCCGGTCAGGGTCCGGCCGCCGAGGTGGTTGACCACACCCCAGACCGCGTTCAGGCCGGTGGTGACGGCGCCTTCGGCCCAGCCCGCGGTGAAGGAGACGTCGTCCCCGGCGAGGAAGATCCCGCGCTGTTCGGCCGGCAGCCCGTCCTGCTTGAAGTGGGTGAAGAGCCGCTGCTGGTACCGGTAATGTCCTGGCAGGTTGGCCTTGAAGGCGCCCATGAAGTTGGGGTCGGCCTCCCAGGAGACCGTGATCGGCTGGCCCACGATGTGGCAGGCGATGTCGACGCCAGGGTAGATCTGCTCCAGCGAGTGCAGCATGAGTTCCGCCCGCTCGTCCGCGTCGAGTGACAGCCACTTCAGCGCGTCGTCGTTCCAGGTATAGGACAGCAGGATCACGGCCGGCTGGTCCGGACCGTTGTCCAGCAGGTACGTGGCCCGGTTCAGCCTGTCGGTCAGCGTCATGGACAGGACCTCGCGGCCGGTTTCCGGGTCGATGTCCTTCCAGAACGGCCGGTCCACCATGACGAAGGTCTTGGAGGACTGCATGTAGTGGGAGCGTTCGATCGCCGTCCACAGTTCCGCGGGGAACAGGGATTCGTCGGTGTGGATCCGCGTCGAGAGCAGCCACGACTGGCACGTGGTCACCACCGCCGGGTACGCGGATTCCCGTCCCCAGCGTTCGCGGATCCGGAAGTCGCCGCTGCCGTCTCGGGCGATGCGTTCCACCGCGCCCCGCGGGGCACCGGCGTGCAGGGATGCCAGGGACGTGCCGTCCGGCCAGTGAGCCATGCCCGACGGCGCATGCTCCCACAGCGCCTCCGGGAGCCGCTGCGCGCCGCCGGCGATGAGCCGGTGCTGGTCATCGGCGTCGGTGTAGACAACCCGGAGGATTTCAAGGATGGAGTTGGGGAAGTCAGTGTCCCAGCCGCCGGTGCCGAAGCCCACCTGCCCAAACGCCTCGCGATGGGCGAAGCCGGCTGCCTTGAAGGAGTCGCTGCCGGCGATGAAGCCGTAGAAGGTCTGCTCGTCCAGCTCCGGGAGCAGAGCGTTCCACAGTTCCTTGATCCGGCTGGTGTCCCGGGCCCGGATCGCTTCCTGCATTTCGGCGAACCGGGCGCCGTCGTTCACGGCCGCCTTCCACGCGTCCGCCACCTCGAGGAAGAACGGGGGAAGATCCGCGGCGGTCTCGGCGTAGTGCTTCTGGCCGGCGAGCTCGATCACCGTGCTGGAGGTGGCAGCCGCCAGCGGATTGGGGAACTCCTGGGTCTGAAGTCCGAGCAGGTCCACATAGTGGTAGAAGGCTTTGCCGGAGACTGGGAACCGCATGCCGCCGAGGTCGGCCACGATGCCCGGCGCGGACGGGAAGCTGGCGGTCCTCAGCCGGCCGCCGATCCTGTCGGCTTCATAGACCACCGGCCGCAGGCCCAGCTTCATGAGTTCATAGGCGGTGACCAGCCCGGACAGGCCGGCACCGACGACGGCGACCTCCGTCCCGTACAGTTCGGGCGGCACCGAGCCCAGGCCGTCAGGGTGGGCGAGGTAGTGGTCGTAGCTGAACGGGAAATCCGGATTCAGCATGGTGATGGGCGCCTCGGCCGGGATGGAAGCCGGTTTGGGGGCCGGCAGTTCGGTGGCGGTGGTCATGAGGTCTCTGCCTTCAGTTCCTGGGTGGTGTTGGCGCGTTGGTGGGTTGAAAGTTCACGGTATTCCTCGTGGCTCAGGGCGGCCACCCTGGAGTTCTTCCGTCCGTAGCCGAAGTACGCGGCCAGGCCCACGAGCATCCAGACACCGAAGACCTCCCAGGTCTCGGCGCCGAGGTTGGCCATGAGGTAGGCGCACATGAGGGCACCGAGAATCGGTGTCAGCGGGAAGAGCGGGACGCGGAAGCTGCGCGTGAGCTCGGGCCGGGTCCGCCGCAGGTGGATGACCGCCACGTTGACCAGGGCAAACGCGAACAGCGTGCCGATGCTGGTGGCGTCCGCGAGGGCGCCCAGCGGCACCAGGCCGGCAGTCAGTGCGACGGCGGTGCCCACGATCAGGGTTCCGGCAACCGGTGTGCCGGTGCGCGCCGAAACCCGGCCGAACACCCTGGGAACCAAGCCGTCGCGCGACATCGAGAGCAGGATCCGGGTCTGCCCGTAGAGGACGGTCAGCACGATGCTGGCGATGGCGAGCACGGCGCCGACGGCGAACACCAGGCCAACCCACGGCTGGCCGGTGATTTCCTCGAGGATTTTCACGAGGGCGGCCTCGGTGCCGTCGAACCAGCCCCACGGGCGGGCGCCGATGGCTGCGACGGCCACGAGGACATAGATGCTGGTGACGATCAGCATGGAGAGCAGGATGGCCCGCGGGAGGTCGCGCTTGGGGTTGCGGGCTTCCTCGCCGGCCGTGGAGGCGGCGTCGAAGCCGATGTAGGAGAAGAAAACCCGGGAGGCAGCGGCCGAGACGCCAGCGGCGCCCATCGGCATGAGGGGTTCGAAGTGTCCGCCGTTGAAGGCGGTGAAGGCCACTGCGCAGAAGAACAGCAGGATGCCGATCTTGACCAGGACGATCGCCGTGTTGATCCAGGCGCTCTCCTTCGCACCGCGGACCAGCAGCACCATGGCCAGGACCACAATGACGATTGCCGGCACATTCAGCAACCCGCCGGCTCCCGGCGGCTGGGACATGGCGTCCGGAAGGGCCAGGCCAAAGACAGCCAGGGCCTCGTTGACGTACTGGCCCGCGCCGACCGCGACGGCGGCCACGGAGACGGCGTATTCCAGCACCAGGCACCAGCCGCAGATCCAGGCCATGCCCTCGCCCATGGTGGCGTAGGTGTAGGAGTAGCTGGACCCGGCGGCCGGGACCAGTCCGGCCATCTCCGCATAGGACACGGCGGAGAGCAGTGCAGCGAGCCCGGCAATGGCAAAGGAGATCCAGATGGCCGGGCCCGCGAGTGGCACCGATTCGCCCAGGACCACCAGGATGCCGGTGCCGAGCGTGGCGCCGACGCTGATCATGGTCAGCTGGAGCACACCGAAGCTGCGGACCAGCCGCGTGCCGCCGTGCCCGTTTTCGGCCTCGCTGACCAGCTGCCCGATCGGCTTGAGGCGCATCAGCTGGGCGGCGAGCCTGGGACGGCCGGCGGCGGCCCGCGGGCGTTCCCCGATCAGAGTTGGCACAGTCATCGTTGACGTCCTTAGCTTCAGTAATGGTCGGTTTCCCCTGACCACCCTAGGCGTGTGAGCCACCTCTCACGGTTGTGCAAAATGACCTGTATTCTTCAGTCATGAGACTTAATGCACCGTCAGACCGTCGGCCAGCCGGGCTGGACAGGGGCAGCAGCCGTGGTTGCTGAGGACTCCGAGCGGTTTGGCTTCGTCACGCTGGCGCAGTTCCTGCGCCAGCTGCCGGAGCTCGGCGTCCTGCACGACGGTGGCAACGGGGATGAGCGCCTGCGCTGGGTAGAGCCAAGCGAGCTGGACGACCCGACTCCGTACCTGCTCGACGGCGAGTTCCTGCTCACCGCCGGGCTGCCGTTCGCGGGCGACGGGGGCGGCGAGGAATCGGTGGATGCCTACGTGCGGCGCTTGGTCGAGGCCCGCGTCGGCGCCCTCGGATTTGGCCTGGAACCGTACTTCGAGGCCGTGCCGGATACCGTGGTCCGGGCCTGCCGGCGGCACGACCTCACCTTGGTGTCCATTCCGGGGTCCATCCCGTTTGCCGCGCTGGGTCTCGAATTCTCCCGGCTCCTTGAGTCAGACAACGCAAAGACCTTTCGCCAGCTGGCCGATACCAACCGGCAGCTCATGCGGGCGGTCTTGTCGGCACGCCCGGAGCACGAGCTCCTCGCGGCCCTGGTCCAGCGCGTCCCGGTCTGGGCCGTGTTAGTCGGGGCCGACGGGCGGGCGCGGGCCCGGGGTGCGGGCAACTCCCCCGGCCCGCACGCCGCAGGCGGCATTGCCGGCGCCGTGCAAGGAGTTGATTCCGCCGCCTTGCAGCCGCTGCTTGCCCGGCTGCTCGCCGGCAGCGGACCCCGGGTGGAGATGGATTCATTCGACGCCGCCGGCTCATCGCTGGTCTTCGGATATCCGCTGCGCAGCACCCGGGACGCCAACCTCGGCGCGCTTGTCCTGGGCACGGACGCCCCGCTGACCCCGGCCCAGAACAGCGTGGTCTCCACCGCCGTCGGGCTGCTGGAACTGCTGGTGCGGCAGCGCACAAGCGGTTCACTGGCCCCCAGCCAGCTTGCCACGGCGCTGTTGTTGCATCCGGAAAGTGTGGCCTCGGGAACGGCGCGGCAGGTCAACGGCCTGAAGGACCTGCTGGCCCAAAGCATTTCCTCCACCCGGTCCGGGCAGCTGCGGGTGGTGCAGGGCGTCCGGGTGGACGCCGCCGCGGGCAGCGACCGGACGGCCGCCGGACCGCGCCACGCGGGCGAGGGCCCGGTGCGGGAGCTGCTGGAATGGCGCAGGCTGTTCGACACCAAACTCGTGGAGCACACCGACTACGGCTTTGCCGCCATCACCCGGCTGAAGGTCGACGACGCCCTGCTCGCCGAGGTGGAGCGGCTCGGCTGGCGCCTTGTGATCGGCAGCGGCAGCGAATTCGCGGGCCTGGCGGACGCCTACCAACTCGCGTCCTCGCTGCGCAACCGGGTCCTGACCAGCCGCCGGAGCGTCCGGGCGGATGAGGTCACCTGGTCGGTGACGGGCCTGCTGGGCTCCGAGGCCGGCACCATGCTGGCGGACCGTCTGCTGGCCCCCGTGCTCGCGCTCGAGCCGGAGCGCCGCGACGCACTGCTGGGCATCCTGCGGGCCTGGCTTGGTGAAAACGGCAGTTGGGACGCCACGGCGAAGTCCACGGGGCTGCATCGCAACAGCGTCCGCCGGCAGATCGGCGTCATCGCCGAACTGCTGGACCTGGATCTCAATCGGGCACAGGCCCGCGCGGAGCTGTGGATTGCCCTCCAGTACATCGCCTACCAGGACCAGCGCGGGTCCGGGCTGCCCGACGCCGCGGCCGCCGTCGCTGCAGCTGCCGCCTCACCCGCCCCCGGTCATCCCGCCGGTCAGATGCCCCAGGAACGGTAAATGTCGGGGCGGCGGTCGCGCAGATAGGCCACGGCGTCGTCTTCATCTTCCGCCCCGCCCGCGGCGGCGCCCACAGCGCCTCCCAGCTCGGCAAACAGCAGTTCCGTCCCGGGGCCGGCCGCGGCAAGGACCGTGCCGTCCGCGCCCGCCACGATGCTGCCGCCGCGGAAGTCGCAGCCCTCCTCCTCGCCGGTGTGGTTGGCGTACGCCACCGTCATCTGGTTCTCCAGCGCCCTGGCCCGGACCAGCACCTCCGGCACGGCCTCGAATCCGCCGGACAGTGCCGTCGGCACCAGCAGCAGTTCGGCGCCGCGCACGGCGGCGGCCCGCGCGGACTCGGGAAACTCGATGTCGTAGCAAATGGCCAGGGCCGTTTTAAGTCCATGAAAATCCACCACCCCGGGGGCTGCGGCGGCCGGGGCAAACGCTGCGCGCTCCTCGGGCCCGAAGAGGTGCACCTTGTCATAGCTGAGGAGCTCGTCGCCGGATTCGTCAACCAGAGTGGCGCAGATGTGCCATTCTCCCGCGGGCGTCACGGCGGGGAGACTGTAAACCAAGGCGATGCTGTTGCGCCGGGCAATGCCCGCCAGCTCCTCCCGGAGCCCCGGCAGCATGCCGGGATCGAAAGACGCCCGCAGCCTGCGCGGCGCATAGCCCACGGGAAAAAGTTCCGGCGTGAGCAGCAGTTGCGCGCCAGCGGCGGACGCCGCGCGCGCCGCCTCCTGCACCGCCGCACAGTTCGCCTTCATGTCCAGCACGGCAGCGTTCGCCTGCAACAGGGCCAGCAGCATCATTACCACCTCAGGATTTCCGGGCACGTCGGCAGCACCGCTGCGGACTCTCATATTCAGCGTAGCCGCGGCCCGGGAAACCGCATTTGGTGCATTTCCGCCCGCGTGGCCGACCAACAGGGCGGAACGTCCCACCGGCGAAGGGAGGGAGGGCGGACGGCGAGCCCGGTCCCCGGAATCTCCATGATGTCGTTATCAATGCGTTAACTTCTTGACTACAAGCTGCTGATGCGTCACGCTTCATAGCATGCCCTCACCAACGCGCTCAACGAGGAGCCGAACCAAGAACCCCGGATCGCAGTCCGCACTCCGGCATCTGAACCAGCAGCGGATCATCGAATGCCTCCTCGCGGGCCCTTCCACGCAGGCTGAACTGGCCCGCCAGACCGGCCTGTCGACGGCCACCGTCTCCAACATCGTCAAGATCATGCAGGACGCCGGGCTGGCCTCCACTGAACCCATCACCAGCTCCGGCCGGCGCGCCCTGAACGTCCGGCTCAACAGCAACGGAGCCGTCGCCGTCGGGATCGACTTCGGCCGCCGCCACCTGCGCGTCGTGCTGGCCTCGCTCAGCTACCACGTCATCGCCGAACAGTCGGTGCTGCTGCCCCTCGGCCACCACGCCGAGGAGGGCATCCAGGCAGCCGTCGGCGTGCTGGACCGGCTGCTCGCGGACAGCGGCGTGGAGCGCAGCGCCCTGGTGGGAGCCGGCGTCGGAATTCCCGGCCCCATCGACCGCCGCACCGGCACCGTCGCGCAGGGCGCGATCCTGCCGGAATGGGTGGGGATCAATATCCTCAAACGCCTCGAAGAAGCGCTGGAACTGCCGGTCTTCGTGGACAACGACGCCAACCTGGGGGCCCTGTCCGAGGTCACGTGGGGGCCGCACAGCGGCATCAGCAACCTGATGTTCCTCAAGATCGGCTCGGGCATCGGCGCGGGGCTGATCCTCAACGGAATCCCCTATTACGGCAACGTCGGCATCACTGGGGAGATCGGCCATGCCACCATCCACGAGCACGGGCTGATCTGCCGCTGCGGGAACCGTGGCTGCCTGGAAACCATCGCCTCCACCACCACCATGATCGAGCTCCTGGGCCGCGGCGAGGACCGGCCGCTCGCACCCGGTGACATCGTGCGCAAAGCCTTGGAACGGGACTCCGCGACACTCCGCGTGGTGGACGACGCCGGGCTCGCCGTCGGACGCGCCCTGGGCAACGTGGCGAACCTGATCAACCCGGAAGTGATCGTGGTGGGTGGGCCGCTGGCAGGACTCGGCGATCTCCTTTTGGACCCGATCCGGCGCGGCCTGATTCGCCATGCGGTGCCGGTTGTCGGCGAGACAACCACCCTCACAATGTCGTCCCTGGGCGACCGGGCCGAGGCCCTCGGGGCCACGGCTTTGGTCTTCCAGCACGCCGGAATCCGGCGAAACTAACCATTTCGTTATCCGCTCGTTGCGTTAAAGACTTGACGACAAGGGCGTGATCCAGTTTACTTTTCCATCAGACGGCCCTGCGGTTTGCAGGGGCGGACAACGAAGTCATGCATTGGAGGCGTAAGGGCACATGACGTCCCTCAACACGCACAGTGATCCGCTAATCCTCGAGATGCGCTCCATCACCAAGGAATTCCCCGGCGTTAAAGCTTTGGCCGATGTGAGCCTGCGGGTGAAGGCCGGCGAGATCCACGCCATCTGCGGTGAGAACGGCGCCGGGAAGTCGACCCTGATGAAGGTGCTCTCAGGGGTCTACCCCTTCGGCACCTACACGGGCGACATCGTGTACCAAAACGAGGTCCAGGAGTTCAAGGACATCCGGGCCAGCGAACACGCCGGAATCGTGATCATCCACCAGGAACTCGCGCTCATCCCCGAGCTGTCGATCATGGAGAACATCTTCCTCGGCAACGAGCCCACCAAGCGCGGCGTGATCGACTGGGCCGAGGCCCGGCTGCGGTCCACCGAACTGCTGGCACGGGTGGGGCTGCGCGAGGACCCGGACACCCCCATCAAGGAGATCGGCGTCGGCAAGCAGCAGCTCGTCGAGATCGCCAAGGCCCTGAACAAGTCGGTGAAGCTCCTGATCCTGGACGAGCCCACGGCGGCGCTGAATGAGTCCGACTCCCAGCACCTGCTGGACCTCATGCTGGGCCTGAAGGGCCGCGGCATCACCTCGATCATCATTTCGCACAAGCTCAACGAGATCGAACAGATCGCGGATGAGATCACGATCATCCGTGACGGCAAGTCGATCGAGACCCTGAACGTCGTGGCCGACGGCGTCGACGAGGACCGCATCATCAAGGGCATGGTGGGCCGGACGCTCGAATCCCGGTTCCCGGACCACGAGCCGAAGATCGGCGACGTCCTCTTCGAGGTGAAGAACTGGAACGTCGGGCACCCGGCCATCCAGGACCGCCTGGTGTGCAAGAACTCCAGCTTCTTCGTCCGCCGCGGCGAGATCGTCGGGTTCGCGGGTTTGATGGGGGCCGGGCGCACCGAGCTGGCCCGGTCCGTGTTCGGCCGCTCCTACGGCCGCTTCATCTCCGGCCATGTCTACAAGGACGGCAAGGAGCTGCAGCTCAAGAGCGTCCGCCAGGCGATCGACGCCGGGCTGGGCTACGTCACGGAGGACCGCAAGTCCCTGGGCCTGAACCTGCTCGACGACATCAAGGCCACCACCGTCTCGGCGAACCTGCGCAAGATCAGCAAGCGCTTCGTGGTGGACGCGAACAAGGAATACGCCGTCGCGGAGGAATACCGGAAGTCGCTGCGGACCAAGACGCCCTCCGTGGAGGAAGGCGTCGCGAAGCTCTCCGGCGGCAACCAGCAGAAGGTCGTGCTGGCGAAGTGGATGTTCACCGACCCGGACGTGCTGATCCTGGACGAGCCCACCCGCGGGATCGACGTCGGGGCCAAGTACGAGATCTACGGCATCATCCAGAAGCTGGCCAACGAGGGCAAGGCCGTGATCGTCATTTCCTCGGAACTGCCCGAGCTGCTGGGCCTCTCGGACCGGATCTACACGATTTTCGAAGGCGCTATCACCGGCGTGCTGGACAAGGACCAAGCCAGCCAGGAAAACCTCATGAAACTCATGACATCCGCCCGCAAAACCGCCTGACCCTTTGGGACCAACCAGAACAATCCGAACACCCCGGACACAAGGACTGAAACAATGAACGCGCTCAAGAAGCTCTTTGGCGGCAACACCCGCCAATTCGGCATGATCTTCGCCCTGGTTGCGCTGATCGTGTTCTTCGAGATTTTCACGGAGGGCCGCACGCTCACGTCGGGCAACGTCATCAACCTCTTCAACGGCAACTCCTACATCCTGATCCTCGCCATCGGCATGGTGCTGGTCATCATCGCCGGCCACATCGATCTCTCCGTCGGCTCCGTCGCGGCCTTCGTGGGCGTCTGCGTGGCACTCTTCATCCGCGACTGGGGACTGCCCTGGTACATCGGCGTCCTGATGGGGCTGGGGCTTGGCGTCCTGATCGGCATGTGGCAGGGATTCTGGGTGGCCTACGTCGGCATTCCGGCGTTCATCGTGACACTGTCGGGCATGCTGATCTTCCGCGGCGCCAACCAGTTTGTCGGCAAGTCGAACACCATCCCGGTCCCGACGGATTTCCAGTACATCGGCTCCGGCTACCTGCCTGAATTCGGCCCGAATACCGGCTACAACAATCCCACCATGCTCATTGGACTGATCGCCGTCGCGTACATGATCTTCAGCGAGATCCGGTCCCGCCGCAACGCCAAGAAGCTCGGCGCCGAGGTCTCCGAAACTTGGGTCATGATCCTCAAACTTGTACTGGTCAGCGGCGCCATCCTCTACGCCACCTACCTCTTCGCCACCGGCCGGCCGGGCACGTCCTTCCCGGTGCCGGGCCTGATCCTCGCCGTCCTGATCCTCGTGTACGGCTTCATCTCCTCCAGGACCGTCATCGGCCGCCACATCTACGCGGTCGGCGGCAACCGGCACGCCGCCGAGCTCTCCGGCGTCCAGTCCAAAAAGGTCAACTTCCTGGTCATGATGAACATGTCCTTCCTGGCCGGCCTCGCCGGGATGATCTTCGTCGGCCGCTCCACAGCCTCCGGCCCGTTTGACGGCGTCGGCTGGGAACTGGACGCCATCGCGGCTGTCTTCATCGGCGGCGCCGCAGTCACCGGCGGCGTGGGCACCGTGATCGGCTCGATCATTGGTGGCCTCGTCATGGCCGTGCTGAACAACGGCCTCCAGCTGCTCGGCGTCGGCGCCGACCTCACCCAGATCATCAAGGGCCTGGTCCTGCTGATCGCCGTGGCGTTCGACGTCTACAACAAGTCCCAGGGCAAGAGGTCCGTGGTCGGCATGCTCATGAAGAACTTTGGCCGCAGCAGCGAGATCAAGGCCGACGAGACCACGTCCACCAAAGAGGTCATCTCCAAGGGAGCCTGAGAGGCTCCCCTGGTCCACGTTTCCCCGATTTCTCCGCACACCACCAAAAGAAAGTGAACCAAGCAATGCGAATGATTGGTAAAGCAGGAAAGGCAGCAGCAATCGCTGCTATTGCGGCACTGGCGCTGACAGCCTGCGGCCGTTCCGACACCGGGACTACCGGCGGCTCGAGCTCCGGAGGCGAAGCATTCCCGAAGGGCTCCGCGATCGGCGTCGCACTCCCCCAGAAGACCTCCGAAAACTGGGTCCTGGCGGAGCAGCTGTTCAACGACGGTCTCACCAAGGCCGGCTACAAGCCGGACGTGCAGTTCGCCAACGGCGGCGTTTCGGAGCAGCAGAACCAGATCAGCGCCATGATCACCAAGGGTGACAAAGTCATCATCGTCGGTGCCATCGACGGTGCACAGCTGGGCACCCAGCTCAAGCAGGCCAAGGACGCCGGCGCCACGATCATCGCCTACGACCGTCTGCTCCTGAACACCCCGGACGTGGACTACTACGTGGCCTACGACAACTTCAAGGTCGGTGAACTCCAGGGCAAGGCGCTGCTGGACGGCATGAAGGGCAAGAAGCCGTCAGGCCCCTACAACATCGAGCTTTTCGCAGGATCCCCTGATGACGCCAACGCGAAGGTCTTCTTCGACGGCGCCATGAGCGTCCTGAAGCCGAAGATCGACGACGGTACCCTGAAGGTCCTCTCCGGCCAGACGACCTTCGAACAGGCCGTCACCCAGGGCTGGAAGGCCGAGAACGCCCAGAAGCGCATGGACACCCTGCTCGCCGGAACCTACGGCAGCGCACCGCTCGACGGCGTGCTGTCCCCGAACGACACGCTGGCCCGCGCGATCATCACCTCCGTCAAGGCCGCCGGCAAGCCGATCCCGATCGTCACAGGCCAGGACTCCGAGGTTGAGTCCGTCAAGTCCATCATGGCGGGCGAGCAGTACTCCACCATCAACAAGGACACCCGCGCGCTCGTTGAGCACTCGATCGTCATGGTCAACGACATCCAGGCAGGCAAGAAGCCGGAGATCAACGACGACAAGTCCTACAACAACGGCAACAAGGTTGTTCCGGCGTACCTGCTGGAGCCGGTCATCGTGACCAAGGACAACGTCCACACGGCCTACGTCAACGACCCGGTACTCGGACCGATCACCAAGCAGTAGTTCCCGCCCCGGCACGCGCCAGTCGCGCGCCAGGCAACAGAGCCCCGGCTCCCCCGCAAGGGAGGGCCGGGGCTCTTGCGTTGCCGGGGCCCCTGCGTTGGCCGGGGCTTCTGCGTTGGCCGGGGCATCTGCGTTGGCCGGGACGCACTGGGTCGCTCCTCGGCGGTGGCGCTGCCTGCCGCAATCCGCTTCACAGCGCACACATAGCTTCACAGCGGACACATAGCTTCACAGCGAGGTTCGCACAGCGGCCCGTACCACTGTGGGATCAGCGCCGGACATCGGGTCCGGCAAGAGACACCCAAGCGACACCCAAGAATAATTAGGAGTACCGTGAGCGTTCTTGCCCGGAGTGTAGGCAACGCCTTTCGAAACAAGGTCAGGACCGCCGCGGTGGTGGCCGTGCTGGCTGTAGCCATCGGCCTTGCCCTGGCCATGCTCGTGGCCAACCAGGCCGTCACCGGCAAGGTTGCCGAGCTGAATGCCTCGGTGGGCACGGTCCTGACCGTGAACCCGGCCGGCGGCCAGGGCTTCGAGGGCGGCGGCGAGCCGCTGACCGCGGCACAGGCCGCCATAGCGGCGGCCGTCCCCAACGTCAGCAGCGTAGTGGGCACCAAGACACTGCGCCTGCGCAACGCCGTTGTGATTGCCGCCGAGGCGGCGTCCGGACGGACAGGCCAAGGCGGCCCTGGCGGGCAGTCGGCCACGACCGTCACCACGAGCCTCAAGGCCGCCGTCGACGCCGGCACGCTCGGCAACCGTAACCAAGCCAGTACCGGCACCACGGGAAGCACCGCATCCGGAACCGGCACTACCGCGGCCGCCCCCGCCTTCTCGCTGCCCATCACCGCAACGGGCATTGGCGCCGAGGTGGACTCCACCGGCAAGGCCCTGCAGTTGACGCAGGGCACCGGCCTGGGCACCTACACCGCCGCGTCCACCGGCGCCCTGCTGGGCACCACGCTGGCGGAGAAGAACGGCCTCAAAGTGGGCTCGACCTTCACCATCCAGGACAAGACCTTCACCGTGCACGGCCTGTTCGACGCCGGCACCGCCTTCGGCAACAATGCCCTGTATGTGACACTTCCGACCGCCCAGACCCTCGCCGCGCTGCCGGGCGAACTCTCCACCATGATCGTCACGGTCAACAGCATGGAAAACGTCGATTCCGCCAAGACCGCCCTGCAGGCGGCACTCGGCTCCGGCAAGGCCGACGTCACCCAGGGCCAGCGGAACCTTGCGACCGCCGTCAGCTCGCTGGACAGCGTCAAGAATATTTCCTTCATCGCCTTCGTTGCCGCCCTTGGCACGGCAGGCCTGATCATCCTCCTGATCATGGTCATGCTGGTCCGCGAACGCCGCCGCGAGATCGGCGTGCTGAAGGCCATCGGTGCCCCTAACCGCACCATCGGCCTGCAGTTTGTGCTGGAGGCCCTCGTGCTGGTGGCCCTGGGCAGCGTGGTGGGCGCCGCCGTCGCCTCCCTCGCGAGCGGCGGCATTGCCAGCGCCCTTATCAGCTCAAGCAGCTCCAGCACCATCAGAAGCGCGGCGACTGGCCAGCGCGGCGGCGCTGGCGGCTTTCCGGGCGGCGGCTTCCCCGGCGGCCAGGGCGGACCGTTCGGCGGGGCCAGCCAGCTGCTGACCTCCGTGACGGCGAGCGCCTCTCCCGGCGTCATTGCCGCGGGCATCGCCGCGGTGTTCGGCGTCGCCATCATCGGCGCCCTCGTCCCCGCCCTGCTCACCGCCCGCATCCGTCCCATCGAAGTCCTCCGAGGAGAGTAGCCATGATCGAAGTCAAGAACCTGGTCCGCACGTTCAAGTCCGGCGACCGGACCATCAAGCCGGTAAACGATGTCAGCTTCGAGCTCGAACAGGGCACGCTGGCCTCGATCGTGGGCAAGAGCGGCAGCGGCAAGAGCACCCTGCTCTCCTTGCTCGGTGCGTTGGACAAGCCGACCAGCGGCGATGTGGTGGTCAACGGCGTGAGCCTGGCCAGCATGCCGGACGGGAAGCTGACCAACTACCGGCGCCGGGACATCGGATTCGTGTTCCAGCAGTTCAACCTGATTCCGAATCTCTCGGCCGTGGACAACGTGATGCTGCCAATGGAGTTTGCCGGGATGCGCAAGGCTGCCCGGGCCGAGCGGGCCCGGCAGCTGCTCGAACAGGTCCAGCTCGATCCGGACAAGCACGTCCGGCGCATCAACCGGCTCTCCGGCGGCGAGCAGCAGCGCGTGGCGATTGCCCGGGCGCTGGCGAACGAACCCAAGCTGATCCTGGCCGATGAGCCCACCGGCAACCTGGACGAACAAACCGGCGAGCACATCATCGAACTGCTCAGCACGCTCAGCCGGGACCACAACACCACCATCCTGGTGGTCACCCACGACCGCGCCCTGGCCAACAAAACGGACCGGCGCTTCCGGCTTCAGCAGGGCCGGCTCACGGAGGAACCGGCCCGGACCCGTGCGACGGCGGCCCTCACCAGCTAAGCCTGCCCTTCGTCGCTGCGCGGCGTCGCTGCGGCGCCGCTGTGGTGTCGGAGCTGCGGACGACCGATATGCGGCGGAAGTCAGGACTGCGGGCGGGCCTTGGGGGCCCGCCCGCAGTTCCGGCGTCGACACGTCTGACCCGAACCTCCTGAATTGAACCTCCGGCGCTGAACAGCCGGCGCTGAAGCTCCGGCGTGCCACGGCCGACCACACCGCGGCCCGTCCGCCCCGGGTGAGAAGATGGCACCATGTCTGACCTCATCGCGAAACCGTGGCTGTTCAGCCAGCCGGACCAGGATCCCCGCACAGCCACCGGCGCCCGGCTGCGCTGGGGCATCATCGCCACCGGCGGGATCGCCGCTGCGGTCACCCGCGACCTGGAACTTCTGGCGGATGCGGAACTGTATGCGGTCAGCTCCCGCACCCAGGCCGCGGCGGACGCGTTCGCGGCCGACTACGGCTTTGTGCGCTCCTACGGTGACCGGGACGGCGTGAGCGGTTACGCCCGCCTGCTCGCCGACGACGGCGTCGACGTCGTCTACGTCGCCACGCCACACGCCCACCACCACAAGATCGCCCTTGCCGCCCTGAACGCCGGCAAGCATGTGCTGTGCGAGAAGGCCCTCACCGTCAACGCACGGGAAGCGGCCGAGCTGATTGCAGTGGCTCGGGCAAACGGCCTGTTCCTGATGGAGGCGGTGTGGAGCAGGTTCCTGCCCAGCATGCAGCGGGCGTTCGAGATCGCTGCCTCGGGCGAGATCGGCGCGGTCAAGTGGGTGGGCGCGGATCTCGGCTTTCCGGCACCGTACTCGCCCGCCTCCCGGCTCTGGGCGCCCAAGGATGGCGGCGGCGCCCTGCTGGATCTGACGGTCTACCCGCTGCTCTGGGCACTTGGCACCCTGGGGTTTCCGCAAACTGTCAGCGCCACAGGTTGGCTCAATGATGAAGGCGTGGACGCGCAGAATGCCTTGACGCTTGGCTACCACCACGGCGCGCAGGCCCAGCTGACGTCCTCGTTGCTGGCGCACGGGCCGCGCACAGCCACCGTCGCCGGCAGCCAGGGCTTCCTCCAGACGTCCGGTTCCATCAACAACCCCAAGGAACTGCAGGTCAGGATCGGCTTCGACGATCCCCGGACCGAGCTGTTTGCGGTGGTCGGGCGGGGCTACACGTACGAACTGCGGGAGGTCACGCGGTGCATCCAGCATGGACTCACCGAGAGTCCGGTCATGCCACTGGAGGACTCCCTGAACACCATGAGGCTTTTCGACGGTGTGCGCGCGCAACTCGGGGTGACCTACCCGAACGACGTCCACTGAACACGTCCCGCGGGCACCTTCGCGAGCGCATTCCGAGGGTCTCGGTATGCGTACAGTTTCGGTTCCGCTCTGGACTCTCCCGCTGGGGCCGACTTACCCTGTAGGCAATCGTCCAGTCTTCGGGGAGCGGGGGTGCGCGCATGGATCCAGCAGCAGCGTCCTCCCGCGCGGGCCGCACCCTGCGCCGCATGCTCCCCATGCGCCCCTTGCGCCGCATGCTCTTTGTCGCCGTCGCCGGTGCCGCATGGCTGACCCTTTCCGGTACGGCCGCACAAGCGGATGACACGTGCACGTTAGCCGGGACGGCCGACGCCGCCGGCGACAGAGCGGCGGCCGCCGAGTGCAGGAACGCCGACGGCCTCCCCGTTACCTCCCTCGACGGCCTGGCCTCCGTGGATATCGCCCCGGCCCCGCCGGGCACATGGTCCGCTGGTGCAGTTCCGGGCCCACGACCGGATGTCTCGGACGTTGC
Organism: Arthrobacter sp. 05T420; assembly: GCF_056396305.1. Taxonomy (NCBI): domain Bacteria; kingdom Bacillati; phylum Actinomycetota; class Actinomycetes; order Micrococcales; family Micrococcaceae; genus Arthrobacter; species Arthrobacter sp. 05T420. The sequence continues at coordinate 190,555 of NZ_JBFTLG010000005.1, forward strand.
TCCCGCCGACGCTTACCAGCCCGCGCAGGCTGACCCGGGCTCGGCGGCTCCGGTTCCGGATTCCCCACCGTCCGCCACGGTGCCCGCGGCACCCGACCCGACTCCAGCGGCAGTCGACCCGGCGCTGCCCGATCCGGCAGTGACCCCGCCAGCGGTGGACCCCGCCGTCCCGGACCCTGTTGTTGTCCCACCGGTCGTGGACCCACCGGTTGTTGTCCCACCGGTCGTTGTCCCACCGGTCGTGGACCCACCGGTTGTTGTCCCACCGGTCGTTGTCCCACCGGTCGTGGACCCCGCGGCACCGGATCCCGGCGTTGTTCCGCCAGTTGTAGACCCCACGGTTCCGGTTCCTGATCCAGCCGCCCCGCTGCCCGGTGGCCCCGCGGCCGTGCCGCCGGGCGGTGTCGTTCCGGGCGGTGTCGTTCCGGGCGGTGTCCCAGCGGGGACGCCAGTGGGGACGCCGGCAGCCATCGACGGCGCATCGACGTCGGCTGGCGCTTCCGCCGGTACCGGAAAAGCAGGCACCGCAAAAGCAGGCACCGCCCACTCATCCGCACCGCGGCAGCCGTCGCCCGATTCCACCGGTCCCGATGCGGCCCGTCCCCTCGAGGCATACCAGCCCCAGATTGCACCAGTAGCCTATGGCTCCTGGCTGATGCCTGAACCTCGGGCAGCGGCAGCGGCACCTGTCCGGCTGGGCGCGGCCCCTTCGGCTGACCGCCCTGCCGGGACTGGCGCCCAGCCGGCTCCCTCCGGGAACCCGGGCCCGAGCCCGAGCCCGTGGCATGGCGGCACGGGCCTGCCAGCGCCGGAAGCACTCCCGCCTGCGCCGGGCTCGGGGTCCGGGAACGGGAACTCCCCCAACGGGCCAGGCGGAACGGCTGCGTGGATGCCCAGCCTGTTCTTCTACCTGCCCACGATCGGGGCCGACCCCATCGGCGGTCCGCTCCAGCACGAGTACGCAGCCGTTTGCGCTGATCCCGGTTCTTCTCCTGACTAGTCGGGCCGTCTCTGCCTCCACAGAGCGCGGCCCGTCGGGCTGCCTTGGCCGCCCGCTAACAGTCACCCAGGAGAATTCTCAATGGACTCGACCGTCCACCGCCCGGTTCCCGGTACCCCAATTCGCGTCAGCCTGACCCTGTCAGCGCCATCATCGCTCACGTGCTCCGCCTCAGTGCCACCACCGTCCATACCCTCCAAATCCATGCCCTCCCTGTCAGCGCCTTGGCTGGCACGAGAAGTGCCGGCAAGAGTAGGGCGGACCCGGGGACGACGCGCTCCCGCGTATCCTGAGCATTCCGGTCCGCAGCCGCGCCCCGGCTGCAAACCCCGGCCGCCCTAACGCAGGCCTCTGCTCCCGTCGAGTCGCGTAACCGCCGGAGCGAGGTCGTTGGGTCCGCTGGGGGACCCAACGGCATGCTCTGGCTCCGGCGGAAGGGCGCCGGCGAGTGAACGGCCGGCCTGGCAATGCCGTTCATTGCCGGGCCAGGTGCGTCTGCCCCCTGAGCGGATCTGCCGAACGAACAGAAGCGGATACTAATTGCCCTTATCATTCTTTAGGAGCGCCGCCAGTGCGCATACGGAAGGTATGGGGACATTGTGGACAGTTCGCCCAACAGCGTCACGGCCGAGCCCTTGGGCGGCCGCTATCAGCTGGGGGAAGTGATTGGCCGGGGCGGCATGGCTTCGGTCTACACCGCCAAGGACCTGAACCTTGGACGGGACGTTGCCCTGAAACTCTTCGCACCTCAATCGGCCGATCCTGACGAGCTTCGCCGGCAGGAAGCAGAGATCCAACTGCTGGCGACCCTGAACCATCCAAGCCTGGTGACGCTGTTCGACGCCGGGACGGACACCCGGATTCCCGAGGAGCCCCGGCCCTTCCTGACCATGGAGCTTGTGGACGGCCAGGATCTGCGGACCCGGATTCGTCACAGCCCCCTGCCCCTTGACGAGTTGGCAGTGGTGGGCGCCGGGATCGCCGACGCCCTCGCCTACGTCCATGGCCTCGGCATCGTTCACCGGGACATCAAGCCCGCCAATATCCTCCTGGTGCCGGTCCGGCCGGGAGAGCCGTTTCGGCCCAAGCTGACGGACTTCGGCATCGCCCGAATCATCGACGGGACCCGGCTTACAGCCACGGGAACCATGGTGGGGACCGCCGCCTATCTCAGCCCGGAACAGGCCCGCGGCGCCGACCTCGGTCCGGCGAGCGACATCTACTCCCTGGGCCTGGTCCTGCTCGAATGCCTCAAGGGCGAAGTGGAGTACCCGGGCAGCGCCGTCGAATCCGCCGTGGCCCGCTTGCACCGGGCGCCGGTCATTCCGGACGCCGTGCCCGGGGAGTGGGCCCGCCTTATCCAGGCCATGACAGTCCTCGAACCCTCGGACCGCCCCTCGGCCGCCGAACTTGAGGCAGCCTTCCGGACGGCCCTCGTTTCCCCAGGTTCCCTGCCGGGGCCCGTCAGCGCGGAAACCACACGGATACTCCCAGCCCCGCCCGCAAAGCGGCCCCGCCGGCCCCGGCCCCGGCCCGAAGACGCAGCTGCAGCTGCAGCGGGGACACGCCCCCTGAACTGGCTGGACCCGGATGCTTTGCCGCCCCGGCCGCGCCACCGTCCCTCGCTTAACCGGCCGCCGCTAAAGCGCGCTGCCGCATGGTTCCGCCGGGCCCGGCTCCGCACTCGCGTGGCTCTGCTGCTCGCCGTGCTGGCAATTCTTGCTGTCGGGGCAACAGTCGCGCTCGCCCTGTCCGCCCCTGCTGCCCCCGACGTCGTCCCCTACCCCACCGTCACGGGGCCGCTCGGCGATCATCTGAAGGATCTGCAGAAGGGCGTGGAACCGTGAGCCATTCGCGAACAGCCGGGCACCACCGCAGCCGTTCCAGGCATCGGATGCCTGCAGCTCTCCTCGCAGGACTGCTGGCAGCCGGGGCGCTGGCCGGGTGCAGCCCTGCCCCCGAGCTGGGCCGCAGCGCGGCCAGCCAACTGCAAACCCAGGTCCTGGCCGTCAGCCAGGCTGCGGCCGCCAATGATCGCGCCGGAGCCCTGAAACACCTCGACGAACTGCTGACCCGCTTGGATGCCGCCGCCGCGAGCGGCGAAGTGTCGTTCAGACGGCACCAGAGCATCAAGTCGTCGATCGACGCCGTCCGGGCAGACCTGGTCGCGCAGCAGGCGGCGGCCGAGGCAGCCCGAAAAGCGGCGGAAACAGCTGCGGCTAAACAAGCTGCCGCGGCCCAAGCGGCCGCGCAAGCAGCGGCGGCCGCGAAGGCAGCCCCGGCCGCCGTCGCACCGGCGCCGGTCCGGGCGCCAGCCGCCAACGGTACTGGGAGCGCGAAGGGCAAGCCGAAAGACAAGCCGAAGGAGAAGGGGAAGGGCAAGGGGTGAGGCAGGAGTTGCCTGCTGCCTCACCGGTGTCAGGACACGTTGGTCGGCAACGCGCGTCCGCACGGCCGCAGACCGACCGTAGCGCTTCCGCCGTCGCCATCCTCAGCCTGCTTACTATTTCGGCGGAAGCCCGCTAGCGTGGAGGAACGGCTTTGTGCCGGTCAACGACAAGAATCGCGGACTGCCGTCCGCCAATCGAAGGAGTCACGCCTGCATGGCAACTGTTCAGGAATCCATCGAAGTCAACGTTCCGCTGAGCCAGGCCTACAACCAGTGGACGCAGTTCGAGGAATTTCCGCACTTCATGAGCGGCGTGGAATCCGTTAGTCAGCTGGACGACACCACTGTCCATTTCAAGACCAGCATCGGCGGCGTCCGGCGTGAGTACGACGCGCGGATCACTACGCAGGAACCGGACCAGCGCGTATCGTGGGAAAGCATTGATGAACCACGGAACGCTGGCACCGTCTGGTTCGATGCCCTCGGCGACGCCGAAACGAAAGTGAACGTCGAGCTGACCTGGGAGCCGGACTCGGCTGCGGAAAAGATCGGCGCGGCCATAGGCCTTGATTCCCGTCAGGTTGCTGCCGACCTGAAGAAATTCAAGCAGTTTATCGAAGGGCGCGGCGCCGAGACGGGCGGATGGCGCGGACGCGTGGACCCCGTCGCGCCCGGTGCCACTACTGCCGTACCGCTCCAGGAAGAAGTGGACTACGGCACGGAACCTGCCTTCCAGCGCGTGGACGCCGATCCGGACCTTGCCTCCGAGCCGCCCTTCGGCCAGGAACAGCAGCGCTGACCGGGTAACACTGACCTGGCTGATCTGCGCAGATCAGCCAGGTATGCGCTGACCCACCTGGTTTGCATTTTGCGGACTGGCAGCAAAACGCCCCGCCTCCGTTTCGGGAGACGGGGCGTTTTACGTGGCGATCAACCGGGCGATGCCGGAATGTTGCCTGCTCTGCGGCGGGACTACTTGGTCAGCGTCGCAAGCACTTCGCTGAACGTCGCAGACGGGCGCATGACCGCTGAGGCCTTGGCTGCGTCCGGACGGTAGTACCCGCCGATGTCTACCGCGGAGCCCTGCACGGCCAGGAGTTCGCCGGTGATGGTGTCTTCGTTTGAGTTCAGCGCGTCCGAAACGGCGGCAAAAGCCGCGGCGAGCTCGGCGTCGTCGGTCTGGCGGGCCAGTTCCTGGGCCCAGAACTTGGCCAGGTAGAAGTGGCTGCCGCGGTTGTCGAGCTCGCCGGCCTTGCGCTTCGGGGACTTGTCCTCCAGCAGGAACGTGCCGGTGGCGCGGTCCAGGGTGTCGGCCAGGACCTGGGCACGGGCGTTGCCGGTGCTGGTGGCGAGGTGCTCGAAGCTGACGGCCAGGGCGAGGAATTCACCCAGGCTGTCCCAGCGCAGGTGGTTTTCCTTGAGCAGCTGCTGGACGTGCTTCGGGGCGGAGCCACCGGCGCCGGTCTCGAACAGGCCGCCGCCGTTGATCAGCGGCACCACGGAAAGCATCTTGGCGCTGGTGCCCAGTTCCAGGATCGGGAAGAGGTCCGTGAGGTAGTCGCGGAGCACGTTGCCGGTCACCGAGATGGTGTCCTCGCCCTTGCGGAGGCGTTCCACCGTGAAGGCGGTGGCCTTGTCCGGGGACATGATGGCGATTTCCAGGCCCTCGGTGTCGTGGTCCTTGAGGTATTCCTCCACCTTGGCGATCATCCGGGCGTCGTGCGCGCGGCCCTTGTCCAGCCAGAAGACGGCGGGCGTGGCGGAGGCGCGGGCACGGGTGACGGCCAGCTTGACCCAGTCACGGATCGGCACGTCCTTGGTCTGGCAGGCGCGCCAGATGTCGCCCGGGGCGACCTGGTGCTCGATCAGCACGGTGCCGGCGTCGTCGACGATCTGGACCGTGCCTGCTGACTGGATCTCAAACGTCTTGTCGTGGCTGCCGTATTCCTCGGCGGCCTGGGCCATGAGGCCGACGTTCGGGACGGTGCCCATGGTGGTGGGATCGAAGGCGCCGTGGGCCCGGCAGTCGTCGACGACCACCTGGTAGATGCCGGCGTAGCTGCTGTCCGGGAGGACGGCGAGGGTGTCGGCTTCCTTGCCGTCGCGGCCCCACATGTGGCCGGAGCTGCGGATCATGGCCGGCATTGAGGCGTCGACGATCACGTCGGAGGGCACATGCAGGTTGGTGATGCCCTTGTCGGAGTCGACCATGGCGAGTTCGGGACCGTCGTTGAGGCCCTTTTCGATGGCTGCCTGGACGTCGCCGCGGATCTCCTCCGGGAGGTCCTCGAGGCCGTTGAGGATGGAGGCCAGGCCGTTGTTGGGGCTCAGGCCGGCGGCGGCGATCTGCTCGCCGTAGGTGGCGAAGAGGTCAGCGAAGTAGGCCTTGACGACGTGGCCGAAGATGATCGGGTCCGAAACCTTCATCATGGTGGCCTTCAGGTGGGCGGAGAACAGCACGCCCTCATCCTTGGCCCGGACCACCTGGGCGGCCAGGAAAGCATCCAGGGCCGCCGCGCGCATCACGGTGCCGTCGATGACCTCGCCGGCCAGGACCGGGAAGGCACGCTTGAGGACCTTGACCGTGCCGTCTTCCTTGACGAGCTGGATCTTGATGTTGGTGTCCGCATCGATCACCACAGACTTCTCGTTGGAGCGGAAGTCATCGGCCTCCATGTGGGCCACGTTGGTCTTGGAGTCCGGGGTCCACGCACCCATGCTGTGCGGGTTCTGGCGGGCGTAGTTCTTGACCGACAGCGGGGCACGGCGGTCCGAGTTGCCTTCGCGCAGGACCGGGTTCACGGCGGAGCCCTTGATCTTGTCGTAGCGGGACCGGATGTCCGTTTCCTCATCCGAGGAGGGGTTGTCCGGGTAGTCCGGCAGGGCGTAGCCGTGGCCCTGGAGCTCGGCGACTGCGGCCTTCAGCTGCGGCACGGAGGCGCTGATGTTGGGCAGCTTGATGATGTTGGCTTCGGGCGTCTTGGCAAGGGCGCCAAGCTCGGCCAGGGCGTCGCTGAGGCGCTGCTCTTCGGTGAGGTAGTCGCCGAACGCGGCGATGATGCGGCCGGCCAGCGAGATGTCGCGGGTCTCCACTTCCACACCGGCCGTCGAGGCGAACGCCTCAATGATCGGCAAGAACGAATAGGTGGCCAGCATCGGCGCTTCGTCGGTGTGGGTATAGATAATCTTTGCCATTGCTCGGGCGTCTCCCTGAAGGTCTGGGTATTTCCGGAATCTTGTGTTATCTCAACACCCCTAACTTACCCGAGGTGCCCCCGTTGGTGCCTACCGGCGTCGTGCGCGGGCGGATGCGTGACACCTCAACGCCGCTTAACAAGAATTGACAAGCTACTTTACAGATTAGTCAATTTGCCGTAGTTTCGTTCCATCCAGCGGCCGCCAACCAGCGGCCGCCCCGCATTTCCACCGGTTAGGACACCATGAGAACACCCAAGACTCTGGCCACCAACCTGCTGACACTGTCGGCCGCCGCACTGCTGGCCCTGAGTGCCGCGGGGGCGGCCACCGCCTCCCCCGCGCCGGCCAAGGCACCGGTTTCCGCCTCCGATGTCGCAAGCCACACCGTCACCGAAACAGGGACGGCCGGCTACTGGACCGCGGAACGCATGCGCAACGCCGTTCCCGGCGACGTCCTGGCGGACAAGGCCATGAAACGCAATGGCAAGGCCACGGCTAAGCCCGCGGCGGCACTGCTGGAGGGTGCCGCCCCGAGCACGGTCGAGGCAGCCGCACCGAAGCAGCAGTCCCAGACGCTTCAGACCAAGGCGAATGCGAGCGAGACCCCCGTCCCGCACATCGGCAAGGTCTTCTTCACCCTCGGCGGGACCAACTACGTCTGCTCCGGCAACTCGGTCTCCTCCGCCAACAAGAGCACGGTCACCACAGCGGGACACTGCGTGAATGAGGGCCCGGGCGCCTTCGCCACCAAGTTCACGTTCGTCCCGGCGTACCTCAACGGCGCGGCCCCCTACGGTATGTGGACGGCCAAGGCCCTCTACGCCCCCACCCAGTGGAGCTCCTCGGGCGACATGACCTACGACACCGGCTTCGCCGTCATGTCCACGCTCAACGGCCAGTACCTGAGCGACGTCGTCGGCGGCTCCGGGCTGCAGTTCAACGCCGCCCGCGGCCTGAGCTACAAGTCATTCGGCTACCCCGCCGCGGCGCCCTTCAACGGGGAATCCCTCAAGAGCTGCTCCGGCACCGCCTCCAACGATCCCTACAACCCGCAGTTCAACACCCAGGGGATCGCCTGCAACATGACCGGTGGTTCCTCGGGCGGTCCGTGGTTCATCGGCACCAGCGCCTCCGGCTACCAGAACTCCATCAACAGCTACGGCTACGGCACCAACTCCACCAAGATGTACGGCCCGTACTGGGGCACAGTCATCCAGCAGGCGTACACCACCGCGGCCGCCTCCTAGCCTGAGGGCACTGGCCCCGTACACGCGGGGCCCGTGCACCGGGCTTGTTAACTCAGCTTCGTTGCCCAACCCTTGTTACCCCAAGCGCGGGCACCCCGGCATTGTTGCCCAGCCCTGTTTGTTCAACCTTGTTTACCCCGGCCTCGTTACCCAACCCTTGTTACCCCAGCGTGGGGTTATTGCGGCCCCTCTTCAGCAGTGGGGAGGACGCGGTGGCCCCGCGCTGGCATCAACCCGCGCTGGCATCAATAGGCACGGTGGATCACCGCTGGACATGCCCTCCCCACCCGCCAAGGCCCGGACATATACCCCCTATGTCCGGGCTTTGGCGTGAAAAATGAGCATGTCCCGGGCCTGTCCACGACCCTCCGCGATGAATGAGCATGCCCCGCGGCAAGAAAGAGCATGTCCCTGGCAAGAAAGAGCATGTCCCCAAGTTGGCCCTGCCAGGACCAGAGCCCACGGGACATGCTCTCCGCACGCCCGGAGGCCTGGACATATCCCCCATATGCCCACTCCTTACCGCAATAAACGAGCACGTCCCGCGGAAAGAATGAGCATGTCCCGCGGAGCTGTCTAGGAGCTTCGGCAAGAATAAGCATGCTCCCCGGTTAGCCCTGCCCGGGTCAGAGCTCACGGGGCATGCTCTCCGCACATCCCGAGGCCTGGACATATCCCCCACATGCCCACCCCTTGCCGCGAAAATCGAGCATGTCCCGCGGAGCTGCCTCTACGCGCTCATGCTCTCCGCGATGAACGAGCATGCCCCTGGCAAGAATGAGCATGTCCCCTCGTTGACCCTGCCCGGGTCAGAGCCCACGGGACATTCCCTACGCACACCCCGAGGCCTGGACATATCCCCCACATGCCCACTCCATGCCGCGAAAATTGAGCATGTCCCGCGGAATGAATGGGCATATCCCGTGGTCCGGCCACCACCCCACTCTTAGGCACAAAAATGGACATGCCCTCCGGATAAGGGAGGGCATGTCCATTCTTTGTGGGGCTTCCTGGTGCCCCGGCGGGTCCAGTCAGACCTCAGTGCACCGAACCAAAGGCCTAGTGAAAAAAGGACTAGTGGAAGAAGTGGCGGGCTCCCGTGAAGTACATGGTGATGCCGGCGGCGTTGGCCGCGGCGATGACTTCCTCGTCCCGAACGGATCCGCCGGGCTGGACCACGGCGCGGACGCCGGCATCGATCAGGATCTGGAGTCCGTCGGCGAACGGGAAGAACGCGTCGGAGGCCGCCACCGCGCCGCGTGCGCGCTCCGGCGAACCGCTGGCGTCGGCGTTGGAGGCCCCGCCTGCGCCGTCGACATCGGACGCCACGGTGACGCCGAGGGTGTTGGCGCGCTCGACAGCAAGCTTGCAGGAATCGAGCCGATTGACCTGTCCCATGCCGATGCCGACGGCGGCACCGTTGTCCGCGAGCAGGATGGCGTTGGACTTCGCTGCGCGGCAGGCGGTCCAGGCGAACGCGAGGTCGGCCAGGGTGGCGGCGTCGGCGGCGTCACCCGCGGCGAGGGTCCAGTTCGCGGGGGTGTCGCCGTCGGCGTCGACCTTGTCCGTGGCCTGGACCAGCATGCCGCCGGAGACCTGGCGGAACTCGGTCGGGTAGCGGCCGTATCCGTCGGGGAGGGCCAGGAGGCGGATGTTCTTCTTCTTGGACAGGATCTCCACGGCCTCGGCGTCGAAGCCCGGCGCGATCACGACCTCCGTGAAGATGCCGGCGACGGTCCGCGCCATGCCGGCGGTGACCGTGCGGTTCGCGGCGATGACGCCGCCGAACGCGGACACGGGATCGCAGGCGTGGGCCTTGGCGTGAGCGTCGGCGATGGGGTCAGCCGCGGACGCGGAACCCACGGCCACGCCGCAGGGGTTGGCGTGCTTGATGATGGCGACGGCGGGCTCGGCGAAGTCGAAGGCGGCGCGCAGGGCGGCGTCGGCGTCGACGAAGTTGTTGTAGCTCATGGCCTTGCCGTGCAGCTGGTCGGCCTGCGCGATCCCGGCCGGGGCGGCCTTGTCAACATACAGTGCGGCCTGCTGGTGCGGGTTTTCGCCGTAGCGGAGCACCTCGGAGCGTTCCAGGGCCAGGCCGGCGTAGGCGGGCCAGTCGATCACGCCGTCGCCGTCCTCGTCGCGGAATTGGCTGGCGGTCCACGTGGCCACGGCGGTGTCGTAGGCCGCGGTGTGCGCGAACGCCTTGGCGGCGAGCCGGCGCCGGGTCTTCAGGTCAAAGCCGCCCGAGGCGGCTGCCTCCACCACGGCACCGTAGGATGACGGGTCCACCACGATGGCGACGGCGGCGTGGTTCTTCGCGGCGGAGCGCACCATCGCGGGGCCGCCGATGTCGATCTGCTCGACGACGTCGTCCGGCGCGGCACCGGACTTCACGGTCTCCACGAAGGGGTAGAGGTTGACGACGACGAGGTCGAACGGCTCGATCTCCATGTCCGCCAGCGTCTGCATGTGGGCCGGGACGCGGCGGTCCGCGAGGATGCCGCCGTGCACGCGCGGGTGCAGGGTCTTGACCCGGCCGTCCAGCATTTCCGGGGAGCCGGTGACTTCCTCGACTTCCTGCACGGGGATGCCCGCGGCTGCGATCTTCTTGGCCGTGGAGCCCGTGGAGACGATCTTGACGCCGGCGGCGTGCAGGCCCTGAGCGAGCTCCTCCAGACCGGTCTTGTCGTAGACCGAAATCAGTGCCCGGCGGATGGGCACTCGGTCGATGGATACACGGTCAAGCTGCGTGAAGCTCACAAAAGTCTCCGTCTTATATCGCGGCGGGGGCCGCGGGTGGTGGGGATGCGGCCAGTTTATCGCGTCCCGGTGCCGGGCCCTTCCGCGCGCCGGAGTGTGAAGCACGTGGGCCGCGGCCGGGCCACGTAGAGTTTTCACAGGAGGCCAAGATGAACACGTACACCACTGTGCCCAGCGGCGAACAGGTGGTCCAGGAGCTGCCGTGGCGGTGGAAGGTCCAAGGCCGGATCTTCCTGATCGGCGGACTGGGCTTCATGTTCGATGCCTGGGACGTCACGCTCAACGGCATCCTCATACCGTTGCTGTCCAAACACTGGTCGCTGAGCCCGGGCGATGCCGCCTGGATCGGCACGGCGAACCTGATTGGCATGGCCCTGGGCGCCTTTGTCTGGGGCACCATCGCGGACACCATCGGCCGCAAGAAGGCCTTCACTTCCACCCTGCTGATCTTTTCGATCTTCACCGTGTTCGGGGCGTTCTCCCCCGATTTTCTGTGGTTCGTCGTGTTCCGGTTCCTGGCCGGGTTCGGCCTGGGCGGCTGCATCCCGGTGGACTATGCGCTGGTGGGCGAGTTCACCCCGCGCAAACAGCGCGGCCGGGTGCTCACGGCGATGGACGGCTGGTGGCCGATCGGCGCGGCCCTTTGCGGTTTCGTCTCCGCCGGGCTGGTTGCGGCCTTCGCGGACTGGCGGCTGACCATGCTGGTCATGGTGCTCCCGGCGCTGCTGGTGTTCTGGATCCGCCGCAGCGTGCCGGAATCCCCGTTGTTCCTGATCCGCAAGGGCCGCCGCGAGGAAGCCGCGAAGGTGATCGACAGCCTGGTCGAGGCCACCGGCGCCGAGGCCCGGGTCTACAGCCTGCCCGCACCGCAGGACGCGCCCCGCCTCTCGGCCGGCAGCGCATGGACACAGTTGCGAGCACTCTGGCAGTTCAACTGGAAAATCACGACGGCGGCGTGGGCCCTCTTCTTCAGCATCCTGCTGGTCTACTACCTGTCGCTGACGTGGATGCCGCGGATCCTGATCGGCGCCGGCTTCGAGGAGTACAAGGCCTTCCTGACCACGGCGTCGATGGCCGCCGTCGGGCTCCTCGGCGTGGTGGTGGCCGCCCTGCTGGTGGAGCGGGTGGGTCGCAAGTGGATCCTGGCGATCACCGGCCCGCTGTCCGCGCTGACGCTGGTGATTGTTGCGATCGTGGTGGACATCCCCACGGCCGCGGTGTTCTGGCTCCTGGTGTTCGGCTTCGTGGTGCAGGTGGCCATCCCGGTGCTCTACGCGTACGTCTCCGAGCTGTACCCCACCGAGCTGCGCGGCTCCGGCTTCGGCTGGGCCTCGACGTTCTCCCGGCTCGGCGCCGGGTTCGGCCCGCTGATCTTTGCGGCCTTCCTGTGGCCGGAACTGGGCCTCGCGACGTCATTCGCGCTGGCCGGCGGACTGGTGCTGATCTCCGTGCTGTGGATGGCGTTCTTCGCCCCCGAAACCAAGCAGCGCCGGCTCGACTAACGTCCCCACTCCTTGCCCCTCAACTCGGCCTCGGCTGGCGAGTGCCGCGCGGACCTTGGAGACTGCGGCTCGCGCGTCGTTCTCCATGTGCCGCTTCGAGATCCGGACCAGGATCCAGCCAGCGCCGCTGAAGTCCTCTTCCCTGGCGATGTCACGGATGACCTGGGCCGGTTCGGAGTGCCCGTCACCTTCGTACTCCACGGCAACCCGGTGCTCCGGATAGGCAAGATCGGGTTGACGCACGACGCCGGAACGCAGCACTGTGGCCACGTTCAGTACCGGTTCCGGCAGTCCCGCACGGCACAGCGCAAGCCGGAGCCGCGTCTCGGGCGCCGAATCTGCACCGATCCGGGCCTGTTCCAGGGCGAGCCGCGCCTTCCGGATGCCGGGCGTACCCTTGTGCCGGTCCAGCATCTCGGTGAGTTCCCCAAGGCTGGCATACGCCTCCGTCCGGCTTTCAAACGCCTGGCGCGGGTGGCGCAATAAGTGGTCCGCCACCACGGTCAGCTCATCGATGCTCATCTTCCGGGCGCAGTCCAACCAGGTCCTGGTCCTCGTGGTGACAAACACGCCGTCGACCGTCGTGATCTCGTCGGCGAAGAATTGCCCGACGTGGCCAATCACGCCCCTACGCCGCGGTATTGCCATCGTGTCCGGACGGGAAATGTGGATGCCCGGGGTATGAGAGCCCGGGAGGAAGCCCGGAAACTCCCAGATCAGGAAGGCGGTCGCGTGGGAGACCGCAGAGAATCGCGTAATAAGGGCGAGGGGCCGGGCGTGGAGCTTCAGTTCAACAGAGTGTTCTGATGGCAACCGGACCCCGCGGCTCGGGATGTACAGGGAGCGATGCTTGAGCCTGCGCCGGCTGACTCCGGCGTCGGCTGCCTCCGAGACGGTAAAGGGCGCCGAGCGGAGCGGCGCCGGTAGTGGCCGGGGTGTCTTCATCGACCTATCGTCGCAAGGCCCAGGACTTCGTCGGGGAGTTATCCACAGACCGTGACCCGTCTAGCCAACTACCTAGCAGCAGGGGCCGTTTTGGGCGCTCAAAACGGCCCCTGCTGCGAGTCAGTTGGGTGCGAGGCAGTCGGGCAGGTCAGGCAGGGGCGTGCCGGGCTGCTGCCAGGGAGGCCAGGGTGGAGACCAGGAGCCGGCGCTCCACGATCTTGATGCGTTCGTGCAGGGATTCCTCGCTCTCGCCGTCCCCGATCGCCACGGCTTCCTGCGCGATGATGGGGCCGGTGTCCACGCCTGCGTCGGCCCAGTGCACAGTGCAGCCGGTGACCTTCACGCCGTAGGCCAGCGCGTCGCGGACACCGTGGGCGCCGGGGAAGGACGGCAGCAGCGCCGGGTGCGTGTTGAGGTATTTGCCGCCAAACGCGTCGATGAAGTCCGCGCTGACAATCCGCATGAAGCCTGAGGAGACGACCACATCCGGGGCGAAGCCGGCCACGGCCTCGGTCAGCGCCGTGTTCCAGGCCGCCCGGTCCGGGTACGCCTTGAAGTCCACCACGAACGTGGGGATGCCGGCGGCGGCGGAGCGCTCCACCCCGAAAGTCCCCGGCCGGTCGGCGCCGACGGCGGCGATCTCGACGTCGAGCGCGCCGGACTTAGCGGCATCGATAACTGCCTGGAGGTTGGAGCCGGTGCCGGAAACGAGGACAACTATGCGCATGGTCCTAGCTTATGGGGCCGCTCGCGTAGGCTGGAAAACATGAATTCCCCCACGGACTCCGGCAAACCCCAGCCGGGCCCGCATCCGCACGCCCCGGCGGTCCAAGAATCCACGCGGCTGACCCACACCCTGTTCCGGCTGTTCATCGTCGCGGTCCTGGGCTCCTTCTTCGTCTTCCAACTCGACGTGAGCTACCTGTGGCTGACGGCCCTGCTCACGGCGGCCGCGATTGTGCTGGGCATCGTGGTGCTGATCCGGGCGGCGAAGTACAAGGAATCGCGGCTGGTCCTGTTCGGCACGATTTCCGGGCTGGTGGTCTCGGCGGTGATGCTGCTGGTGATCCTGACCTCGACCCTGTTCTTCAACCAGATCCGCGACTACCAGCAGTGCGTCCGCCACGCCTTGACGCAGCAGGCAACCTCGGAATGCCGGACGCAGCTGGAGAACTCCATGCCCACGCAGCTGCGCTAGCCGCCAAACGGTTCCCCTGGCAGCTGCCCTCGCAGTGCGTCAGAGAGAGACTGTCAGCGGTTGACCGTTTCCAGGTCTGCCTCGCGCAGCGTCTGCTGGCGTTCCAGCCAGGGTCCGGCCGCGTAGCCGATCACGACGCCGATCCCCACCTCCGCGGCCACGAACAGTGCCATGCTGAGCGGGTCGGGCCCGATCTCCGTCAGCCGCCCGATGCCGGCCGAGCCGCGGGCCAGCCAGGCGAGTCCCGCCGCGAGCAGCCCCGCCACGGAGCCGATCACGGCGCCCAGCACCAGGGTGGAGGCCGCGGCGGTAAACCAGCGGGCCCGGATCTTGATAGACAGCCATTCGTCGAAGTGGTTTTCGCCTTCGCGCAGGAACCACCAGCCGGCCAGCGCCCCGGCCAGCGCCGGCACCACCAGGGCCACGAAACCGAAGCCGAGGGAGCCGGACGGCAGCGCGGCGAACACCGGAACGGACGGCAGCGGGCCGACGGCAGTCCCGAGCGGCCCGGCCAGCGAGCCGACGCCGAGGGCGAACCCCGAGCCGGAGATCCACGCCAGGGCAAACACGACGAGGTTGGGCAGGAAGCCGAGCTGCACGATGGTGAGCACGCCGCCGCCCATGGCACCGGCGTCGAGCCCTTCATAGACGGCCACCACGAGGTTCCAGTGAATAAAGAGGTCGACGGCGAGCAGCGCCGCCGACATCGCCAGGCTCGCCATCAGCGCCACCGAGCCGGCCTTGATGGCCGAGCCCAGGTAGGAGCCCGCCCAGCGGGAGTGCTGGCTGGTGCGGGACAGCCAGGCCACGGCGTCGACGCCGATCAGCCGGCTCCACGAGCCTGCCTCCCGGCGCGCGCCCACCACCATGCCGAGCCCGAACGGGATGAGGGGAATGAACGCGGCGGCCCAGAGACTGATGCCGACGTCGGCCGCGCGGCAGACGAAGCCCGTGGTGATCCCGAACGCCGCGTACATCAGCCAGGACCCGAGCAGCGCCTGCCAGAGCTGGTCCGTGTAGGAGGCGCGGGCCAGACGCCGTCCGGCACGCCAGGCGAGCAGGAACGGGATGAGGGTCAGACCCAGCGGGATGAGCGAGAGCGTGCCCGATTCCGGGTACGCGGCGGACCCTGCGCCGGGAGTGTCCAGCAGCAGGGGGACGCCGTGGATCAGCAGCCAGGCCTGGCCGGCCAGGCGGGCCAGGACGTCGAATCCGCTGTGCTGGAATCCGGCCGTGGCCCAGACCATGACGATCGGCGCCACCACCACCAAGGCGGAAATGACGGCGGCCTGGGCGGACTCGAGGGCACCCTGCAGCCCCAGGGGCATGGGAAGGCCACGTTGTCCGGTCTGATCAGCGCGCAGTTTCATCGAGATCCATGGTGCCATGGGCCCGGCATCCGGCCGGTTTCCGACAGGCACATTGCCCAGATCCGCGGTATTTGCCGTCCGGGCCTCCCGGCGCTTTTTCCAGACCCGGGTCGTAAAATTGTTAGTGTCCGCAATCAGTGGTTGGAGGCAGAACATGACTACTGCATCTCCCCATGCGCATGGCGTTCACTTCGGTCGGACAGATGTACAGAACGTAGGCATGGGTGTGGGTATCGTCCTGATCGTCGTGGGCATCTTGGGGTTCATCCCCGGCATCACTACGAACTACAGCGAACTGAGGTTCTTCGGGCCTGATTCCAAGGCCCTGTTCCTGGGCCTGTTCCAGGTGTCGATGTTGCTGAACATCGTTCAGCTCGCGATCGGCGCCACCGGCCTGACCATGTCCCGGAGTGCCATGGGCGCCCGGAATTTCCTCATGGGCTCCGGTCTGCTGTACATCGTCCTTAGCATCTACGGTTTCATCGTCGGCGTGAATTCGGCGGCCAACTTCCTGTCGCTGAACACCATGGACAATTGGGCCTTCATGGTAATGGGCATAGTAATGGCCGGCGCAGGCTGGCTGATGACGAGGCACCTTGAAGAAGACGTAGAGACCCGGTCATCAACCCCCGGGACATAGGGAGCCGCGAATGAGTAACGTTTCATAGTATTCAGAAAATTCGTACTACCTGCTGGTGCAGTGGTTTAGCGGAAACGCGGCGGCTGCACCAGCTTCCTGTGTGCCCGGTTTCTGCCCGGCACGGCGTCCGGACAACGACGGCGGCGGCAAGGTTTCCGCGTACGACATGCGCCCAACTGACTAGCAGCAGGGGCCGTTCTGAGGGTTCAAAACGGCCCCTGCTGCGAGCCAGTTGGGCTGACGTGCTAGGTGGTGCTGTCCTCCACGCGGGGCGGAAGGGTGTCCCACTCCGTTTCCGTGGCGCGCATCCAGGGAAATGGCAGCAGTTCCTTGATCCGGACCTTCCCCACTTCGCCCTCGGCATCGACCAGGACGGAGGTTTCGGTTCCGTAGGAACGCAGCAGTTCCCGGCAGAGGCCACACGGGTTCGTGACCTGGGGTTGTCCCTGCCCGTCCATGCTGACGGCCACCACGGAGTGGATTGATGCCTCCTGCGCCATGCGGGCATTGGCGAGGGCGCTGGATTCGGCGCACACATTGATGCGCTTCGCGCCAATGTGCAGTCCGAGGTAGATGGCCCCGGACCCACCGCGCATGGCCGCGGCCACCCGGTGGTTCTCGCTGTGGTGGGCAGTCAGCAACAGCCCACGCGCTGCCTCGTAAAGCTCCACGTCTGACGCGCTGAGGTCAAAGGAGATCACTTTTGCCTCCGCGCCTCTTCCGTCCGGGCGACTCGCGTCCATTGGGGGTTCCCACTTTCCGTTCAAACTGTCCTGACGTTGTTACCGGCGCGTTCTTACCGGCAGGCCGCCAGGTTCTTACTGGCAGGTTCTTACTGACACGTTCTTACCTGCAGTGATTACCTGCCGATGAAGATGCCGTTCTTCTGCCGGGCCAGCAGGTAGAAAACAATGCTGAGCGCCGAGAGCACGGCCACGTAGACGGGGAAGATCCAGGATGCGTTCAGGGACTGCAGCCACACCAGGAGGTAGGAGGCCGTGCCGCCGAAGAGCGCCACGCCCAGGCCGTATCCGAGCGCAGTTCCGGCGCCGCGGCAATTCTTCGGCATGAGGGAACTGCTGACCACGTTGTACAGGGTCATGTTCAGGACCAGCACCACCGAGCCGCCGAGGAGCACGGCAGCGAAGCCGGCGATGCCGGGCTTGACGTACATCAGCATCAGGAAGACCGACGGGATGGACAGTGCACGGGTGATCAGGAACCACTTCGAAATCGACTTGCCATCGGCAACCTTGCTGATGATGAGGCTTCCGACCACCAGCACGACGCCCAGCACGGTGGTCAGTGCGAAGACAGCGGTCGCGTCTTCTTTGAAGCCGGTGCGGGCAGCCGTCGGGAGGCCGGTGTTCCACGCGTAGTTGTAGGCTTGCGCTGCTCCGACGACGAACGTGATGGCCAGCACGCTGAGCCAGTGCTTGCGCACCCCGCCCCAGACCATCTTCGTGGAGTTGTCCGCCAGTTCCTCGGGCTTCATGGTTTCCGGAAGGGTCCGGCGAAGGTACACCACCACAAAGCCGAAGGCCGCGCCGACGACGAAGGGCACACGCCAGCCCCAGTCGGCCATGACGGCTGCGCCGAGCATCAGGGATGACAGCCAGCTGACAAGCGAGGCGAGCAGGATGCCCGCGTTGACGTAGAAGGAGATGATGCCGGCGACAAAGCCTTCGCGGCCCTCGGGGACGAGTTCGACCGCGTGGGCGGTGGACAGCGGGGCTTCAACACCCGTGGAGATGCCCTGGATGATGCGGCAGACCAGGAGAATGACGCCGGCGGCGGCACCGATCTGGTCGTAAGTGGGGCAGAGGGCAATGATCAGGGTGGTGCCGGCCATCATCATGATGGACCAAAGCATGACCCGGCGCCGTCCGATCCGGTCGGCCAGGGTACCGAGCAGGATTCCGCCCAGCGGACGGAATGCGAAGCCGACGGCGAAGACTGCCAGCGCGCTCAGCGTTGCCGCGACGGGGTCCTGCGACGGGAAGAACTTTGGCCCGATGAAAGCCGACAGAAGGCCAAAGACCATCCAGTCGTACCATTCCAGGGTGTTTCCCAGTCCGAGGCCAAGCAGCCCGCGGCGTACTTCCGGCGAGAGCCGGGACTTCCGGCCGCTCTCTAGGTCAATCTTGACGGCAGTGTCAGTCATGATACTTTTCCTTCCCCCTCGCCTTCGGGGCGCGGGAGGGTACGGATCACCGGCGGACGCCCTGTTGGGGCCGGCAGTGATCGAAACTATCGTTTGGCTTGGTCCGCAGGGCGGGACCGGTTCACCACATGGGAGGTGAGTTAGCCCAGATAGCTACGCGTGCCTCTTCGTAGCGATTGAATGCAACGGGCCATCCAGCTCGGAAACAGGGGACGGATCGCTAAGGAACGCGCCTCGAGTTTACCGGGCAACATCAGGTCTGCGGATGGCTTGGCAGATACCACTGCATCAGTACAAGGGAACGATCACGAACGCGGGCCGGGCGCACCTTCCGCCAGAAGGTGGCTGCGCCCCCATCTCTGTTCACTAAGCTTCGAACCCTTAGTGGTGCGGCTCACACAACTATATTGAAGATCTTCACAGAGTCAATGGTTCTATGGAAAAAACGGCCTCACCTCGCACGATGCCGCCAAGCCGAAGGGAGGCGCATCGAGAGCCCGGCCCGGACGGAACGTGAAACCCGCGCAATTCCGGCCCGAACGGGGCGCGAGGCGGCCTCAAGCCGCGACTGGCCTCCGGCCCGGAGCGCCCGGATCAAGAACGGAAACCGTAAAGAAATTTACGAAAACCATTGATTCGCTAAAAGTTTTCACTATAGTTATGTGTGTTAGCTCACCAAGAGAAAGTCGGACCATGGCTACCGAAAGCGTCACGGGATCTTCCCCAGCCGGCACAAGCGTCCTCCTTGCCACCGTAGGCAACAAGGTACGCAACATGCGCAAAGACAAAGGAATGACCCTTGCCAAGCTCTCGGAAATCACCGGCCTCAGCCCGGCGATCGTAAGCCAGATCGAACGCGGCCTGGCCAATCCGTCCTTCACCACCTTGGCACAGTTGGCCCACGGCCTGGACATCCCCGTAGGGAAGTTCTTCCTCGGGCAGGAAGAAACCAAGTCCCCCGTGGTCCGCAAGGGCGAGCGGAGAAACCTCAAAGGCGTCACCAAGAAGTCCGTGGGTGAAGCGGTCTACGAGCTGCTCACCCCGGACCTCAACGGTGCGCTGGAGGCCCAATGGATCGTGAGTCCGCCAGGCCACGACACCAGTGCCACCCCTTTCCGGCACAGCGGCGAGGAATTCGGCATCATTCTCTCCGGCCGGAAAGACATCTTCCTGGACGGCGAGTGCTACACCCTGGAGGAAGGCGATTCGATCACCTTCTCTTCGGAAACGCCTCACTGGTACAAAAACAGCTACGAAGAGGTCTGCGTAGCGATCTGGGTTAACGCACCTCACGCGTGGTGATCGGCCGGCTCTAGCCGCCGTCGCCGTCCGGTCCGGATACGTCCCCCGGAACCTTTTCCATACCCTGCAGCCAGGTCCGCAACGGGCCGCGCTGCGTCATACCCTCCGCCGGGTCGATTTCGCGGTCAACGCCGCCGCGATCCCCTCCTGAGCACCGTCTTCTACGTCACCGGCCGCCCTCCCAACGGCACTTCGCCGGAATAGTTAGGATCCCCATGAACCCGTCTACAGCCACGTCGTCGCTGGAACTCAGCACCACCACAGCGGACCTCACCGCTCCCGTCATCTCCCGCTCCGACGTCCTCGTGGTGGGCGGTGGCCCCGCAGGTGTGGCCGCCGCCGTCACCGCGGCCCGCTCGGGTACCTCGGTCACGCTGCTGGAACGCTACTCCTCCCTCGGCGGCCTCGCCTCCGGCGGCATGGTGCTCGTCCTGGATGACATGATCAACGGCCAGGAAATCACCGTCACGGGCATCGTGTCCGAGTACGTCGAGCGCCTGCAGAAGCTGGGTCTGGCGATCGTCCCGCCGGCCGGTGACCGCAAGACCTCCGAGGAACTGTGGAACAAGTGGGGCCGCTACGGCACCTTCGACTTCCACTCGCACACCACCCCGAAGCCGGTCTGCTACGCCGCCGCCTTCGACCCCGACGGCTGGAAGCGCGTCTCCAACGACCTCGTCCGCGAGGCCGGCGTCAACCTCCGCCTGCACTCCTGGTTCTCCCGCCCCATCGTGGACAACGGCGTCATGAAGGGCGTCATCTGCGAGACCAAGTCCGGCCCGCAGGCCTTCATGGCCGACATCGTCATCGACACCACGGGCGACATCGACGTCGCCTCCCGGGCCGGCGCCAGCTACGTCAAGGACAGCTACCTCACCACGCTGGTCTTCCGCCTCGGCAACGTCGACACCAACGCCGCGGAAGCCTTCGAACAGGCCAACCCGAAGGAAGCCCGCGCCATCAACCGCAAGATCAAGCGCCTCCTCGGCGGCGCCTGGGAACTGTGGTGGCTCAAGACCCCCATCGACGGCGTGGTCTGGTGCAACGCACCGCACATGACCGGGTTCGACGGCGTCGACCCGGCGGACATGACCGCCGCCGAGTTCGCCGCACGGGACCGCATCACCGAGGCCGTGGACTACGTGCGCGCCAACCTGCCCGGCTTCGAGAACTGCTACATGCTCGATGTCGCGTCCCAGATGGGCGTCCGCCAGACCCGGCTGCTGGAAGGCGAATACGTCATGACCAAGGACGACGTCACTTCCCGCCGCCACTTCGCCGACACCGTGGCCCGCGGCCGCGACTACTACTACCCGTTCCGCTCGCTGCTGCCCAAGGAAGTGGACCAGCTGCTGGTCGCCGGCCGGCACTACTCCGCCACACCCGAGGCGCAGAAGATGTCCCGCGAGATCCCGCCCTGCATGGCGATGGGCCAGGCCGTCGGCGTCGCCGCCGCACTCGCCATCGAAAACGGCACCCTGGTCCGCAACGTCTCCGCGCTGGACATCCAGCAGGGCATGCGCCGGCACGGCGCAGACCCGGGCGACGTCCCGTCGTCGAACGCCACCCTTGACGTGGACGCGGTGGTGGGGGCATGAGCACCGTCATCGACGAACTCTTCACCGGAGACTCAACAGCAGAAGGCACGACGGCGGCCCCCGCCGCCGCGCCCGTTGCTGCCGGCACGCCGCTCCCCCTAGACGGCATCAAGATCGTGGACTTCACCCAGGTGTTCATGGGCCCGTCCTGCACCCAACTGCTGGGCGACTACGGCGCGGACATCATCAAGGTGGAACGCCCGGGCGCCGGGGACATCTCCCGCAACTCGTTCCCGGACAAGGACGGCCAGGACAACCCGATCTTCCTGTCCATCAACCGGAACAAGCGCAGCATCTCCGTGGACACCCGCACCGACGACGGCAAGGCCGTGCTCCGCCGGCTGCTGTCCGACGCGGACGTGGTGGTCAGCAACTTCCGCTCCGGCGTGATGGAGCGGATGGGCTTCGGCTACGAGGACCTCAAGGAGCAGAACCCGGGCATCATCTGGGCCTCCGGCACGGGCTTCGGCCCCGAGGGCCCCTACTCGCACAAGGGCGGCCAGGACGCGATCGCCCAGGCCTACTCCGGCGTCATGTGGCGCCGCGAATCGGACGACGTGAAGCCGTCCATCTACCCCACCACGCTGTGCGACTACATCACCGGCATGCACCTCATGCAGGGCATCCTGCTGGCGCTGCGCACCCGGAAGGGCTCCGGCGTCGGGCAGAAGGTGGAGGTGACCATGTACGACTCCATGCTCCACTTGCAGATGCAGGAGGCGTGCATGCAGCTCAACCGCGGCTACGAGGTCAACTGGGGAGCCATGCCGCTCAGCGGCGTCTTTGAAACCACCGACGGCGCCGTCTGCATGGTGGGCGGCTTCACCCCGGACCCGCTGGCCAGGATCTCCGAGGCGCTGGGCCTGGACGAGGACCTCACGTTGCGGCCCGAGTTCGCCAACCTGGAGCAGCAGTTCGAGAACAAGCCGGCGCTGCAGGCGATCTTCCGCGAGCGCATCGCCACCAACACCACCGAATACTGGACCGGCCAGCTGGAGGACAAGGGACTGCTCAACGCCCCCGTGCACACCCTGGAGCAGACCCTGGCCGATGCGCAGACGCACGCCAACGGCATGATCGTCGAGGCAGAACACCCCGCCGTCGGCACCGTGAAAATGCTCAACGCGCCCATCCGGCTCTCCGCCACCCCTCCCACCATCCGCCGCGCGGCCCCGCGGCTCGGCGAACACAACGTGGAGGTGCTGCTGGAGAACGGGTTCGACGCCGAGACCATCGAGCGCCTGCAGCAGCTGGGGGTCCTCCGATGACTGCCACAGTAGAGCAGACAGTGGACCAGGTCACCCTGACCATCGAGAACCACGTGGCCACGGTGGTGATCGACCGCCAGCACGTGCTCAACGCCGTCGACGGTTCCGCGCAGGCCCGGCTCAACGAAATCTGGGACCAGCTCGAAGCCGATCCCGACGTCCGGGCCGTGGTCATCACGGGCGCCGGAACCCGGGCATTCTGCGTCGGCGCGGACATGTCCGCCTCCGCCGTGGACAAGACCGGCCTCGAGTACTGGGCGGGCCTGGACCCCAACGGCTTCGGTGGGCTCAGCCTGCGCACCACGCTGGACATCCCGGTGATTGCCCGGGTCAACGGCTACGCGCTCGGCGGCGGCATGGAGATCGTGCTCGGCGCGGACATCGTGATCGCCGCGGACACCGCACGCTTCGGGCTGACGGAACCGCGCGTCGGGCGCCTGGCGCTGGACGGCGGCATCCACCAGCTGGTGCGCCGGATCCCGTACACCCAGGCGATGGGCATGCTCGTCACCGGGCGGAAGACCGAGGCCGCAGAGATGCAGTCCATGGGCCTGGTCAATGAGGTGGTCCCCGCGGATGAGCTCGACGCCGCGGTGCAGCGCTGGCTGGACCAGATCCTCGCCTGCGCCCCCACCTCCGTCCGGGCGGTCAAGCAGATGGTCACGCAGACCGCGCACCTGACCGCCACCGAGGCCCGCGGGCTCCGGCTCCCGGCCCTCATGGCGGCGCTGGACAGCGAGGACTCCGCCGAGGGCGTCCGCGCCTTCCAGGAAAAGCGCCCGCCGCTCTGGCCTGGACATTAAAGCGACAGCCGCTAGCCTCCACCGCCCGATATTCAGCCGCTCGAAGAACAACAAGAGCTTAGAAGGAGAAACCTATGCGGGAGTCACTGACACCCGGCGTGTGGGGCGTCGTCGCCACACCCTTCCAGGGCAGCGCCCTGGATGTCGACACGGACAGCCTGGCCCGACTCGTGGGCTATTACGAGTCGATCGGCGCCACCGGCCTCACGGTCCTGGGCGTGTTCGGCGAGGCCGCGGCCCTCACCGCGGCCGAACGCAGCCTGGTCCTGGAAGTGGTCGTGGAGGAAACGCGCCTGCCCCTCGTGGTGGGAGTGACCTCCCTCTACACCGGCACAGCCGTGGATGAGATCCGTTCCATCCAGGCTGCCACCGGGGACCGCCTGGCTGCCGTCATGGTGCAGGCCAACTCCGCCAACCCCGGCGTGGTCACCGCGCACCTGAACGCCATTCACCACTCCACCGGCGCCAACGTGGTGCTGCAGGACTACCCCCTGGCCAGCGGCGTCAGCATCAGCACCGAGGCACTGATCTCCGTGGTGCAGGCTTGCAGCTTCGTCACCGCGGTCAAGGCCGAGGCCCCGCCCACGTCCGTCGCGATCGCACACCTCACCGCAGCCCTGGACGTCTCCGTGTTCGGCGGCCTCGGTGGCCAGGGACTCCTGGACGAGCTCATGGCCGGCGCCGCCGGGGCGATGACCGGGTTCTCCTACCCGGAAGCTCTCATCGCCTGCGTGCGGGCATGGCAGAAGGACGGTTACGAGGCCGCCCGCGATGCCTTGCTTCCGTACCTTCCGCTGATCAACTTCGAACAGCAGGCCAAAATCGCGCTGGCGGTCCGCAAGGAATGCCTGCACCAGCGCGGACTGATTGCCGACGCCGGCGTCCGGGCCCCGGCCGCGGCCTTCCCGGAGGGTCTCCGGACTGGCTTGCGCACGCATCTGGCCGAGGCCGCCGAGGCCCTTGGCCTGCATCCGGCCGCCGCCCTCAGCACGGCGGGGAGGAACTAATGGATCTCGGAATCAGCGGGAAGACCGCCTTCGTGGCCGCCTCCACCGGCGGGCTCGGCCTCGCCATCGCCCGGGCCCTCGCGGCCGAAGGCGTCCGGGTGGCCATCACCGGCCGCCGCGAGGTGCGCGCCAAGGAGATCGTCGCCGAGCTGACGGACGCCTACGGCCCGGGCGCCGTCGCCATCGAGGCAGACCTGAGCACCGCGGAAGGCGTGGGTGCCGCCGTCGAACAGACAGTGGCGGAACTCGGCCCCATCGACATCCTGGTCCTCAACGGCCCCGGACCGAAGCCCGGCGCGGCCGCCACGCTCGGCGCCGACGACATTGCCGCGGCATTCGAACAACTGGTCAAACCCCACCACGCCCTGGTCTCGCACATCCTTCCGGGCATGCGGGAACGGCGCTGGGGACGGATCCTGGCCGTCGGTTCCAGCGGCGTCGTGGCGCCGCTGCCCAACTTGGCCGTCTCCAACACCGGCCGCGCGGCACTGGCCGCTTACCTCAAGACCCTCGCCGCCGAGGTGGCCCTGGACGCCGTCACGGTCAACATGCTCCTGCCCGGACGCATCGCCACGGACCGGGTCGCGGAACTGGACCAGGCCGCCGCCAAGCGGCGCGGCACCACGCCCGAGGACATCCAGCTCGAATCCCGCAAGACCATCCCCGCCCGCCGCTACGGCGAACCCGAGGAATTCGGCGCCGCCGCGGCGTTTCTCTGCAGCGCCCCGGCCTCCTACATCACCGGCGTGGCACTGCGCTGCGACGGCGGCCTCATCCGCGGGCTCTAACCGCTGGCCCTGGACACTCACCACTCACCCTGCTCCGACTCCCCCGAAGGAACACCATGACTTCCACAGCATCAGACACCTCAACTGACACCGGCACCGGAACCGCCACCGGGCGGGACCTCATCACCGCCCGGCATCTCATCAACGGCGAATGGATCGGCGGGGCGGACACCGAACGGATGAACCCGGCCCGCCCGGGCGAGCTCGCAGCCCTCTCCCCCGGCGGCACCGCAGCCGACGTCGACGCCGCCATCACCGCCGCCAAGTCTGCGCAGCCGGCCTGGGCAGCCCTGCCCGCTCCGGCCCGCGGCGCCATCCTGATGGCCGCCGGAAACCTGCTCCTGGACCGCCAGGCTGCCATCGCCGAGGACCTCGTCCGTGAAGAGGGCAAGACCCTGGCCGAGGCCAAGGGCGAGGTCAAGCGCGCCTCCGACGTGCTCCGCTTCTTCGGTTCCCTCGGCTGGGCCGCCACCGGCGAGGTGCTGCCCAGCGGCCTGCCGGACACCACCATCACCACCCGGCGCGAGCCGCTCGGCGTCGTCGGGCTCATCACGCCGTGGAACTTCCCCATCGCCATCCCCGCCTGGAAGGCCGCCCCGGCGCTGATCAGCGGCAACACCGTGGTCATCAAGCCGGCCGAGCTCACCCCGCTCTCCGCCACGCACCTGGCCCGCGCCTTGCAGGACGCCGGCCTGCCCGCCGGCGTGTTCAACGTGGTCCACGGCAAGGGCCGCGTGGTGGGCGACGCCCTGGCCCGCGATCCCCGGATCGCCGGGCTGTCCTTCACCGGCTCCACCAACGTGGGGCTCGGGCTGCAGGAAATCCTGAACGCCCGCCGCGCCCGGGTCCAGCTGGAAATGGGCGGCAAGAACGGCGTGCTGGTCCTGGACGACGCCGATCCGCGCAAGGCGGCCCAGGTGGTGGCGGCCGGCGCGTTCGGCCTCACCGGCCAGGCCTGCACCGCCACGTCCCGCGTCTACGTCACGCCGGGAATCCGTACTTCGTTCCTTGAGGCCCTCACCGCGGAAGCCGCGCAGTACACCGCCGGTGACGGGCTCGAGGGCGCAAAGATGGGCGCCGTCGTGAGCAGCCAGCAGTTCGAACAGAACCAGGCCGCGGTGCGCACCGCCGTCGAGCGCGGCGCCACGCTGCTGCACGGTGAGCACGACGGCGGCACGGACGCCGGCTTCCTCTTCCCGGCCGCCATCCTCACCGACCTGCCGTTCGACGACGCCGCCGTGACCGAAGAGATCTTCGGACCCGTGGTGGCCGTCCTCGAGGTCCCGGACTATGAAGCCGGGCTCGCCGCGATCAACGATTCCCGCTACGGCCTCACCGCCGGCATCTGCACCGACTCCCTGGCGTTCTCCACGGACTTCGCCGCCCGCGCCCAGGCCGGGGTCATCAAGGTCAACCGCCCGACGGCGGGGCTGGACCTGAATGTGCCGTTCGGCGGCGTCAAGGACTCCTCCACCAACACGTTCCGCGAACAGGGGAAGTCCGCGCTGGACTTCTTCACCTGGGGCAAGACCGTCTACACGGGTGTGTAACCTGCCATGACGTACGTGATCGCCCAGCCCTGCGTGGATGTGAAGGACAAGGCCTGCATCGACGAATGCCCGGTGGACTGCATTTACGAGGGTGAACGCTTGCTTTACATCCACCCGTCCGAGTGTGTGGACTGCGGCGCGTGCGATCCCGTGTGCCCGGTGGAGGCGATCTACTACTCCGACGATGTCCCGGACGAGTGGGCCGATTACGTGCGCGCCAACGTGGAGTTCTTCGAGGAGCTGGGGTCGCCGCAAGGCGCCTCAGCCCTCGGGAACCTGCACCGCGACCACCCGATGGTGGCGGACGCGCCCGTGACGGCCGGCGCCGTAGGCTGAGCCTATGACTTATGGCTCTAGTCGGCTGCCGCCTGTCTGAGGAGCATCACAAGGGTCAGGACGGTGCCCGGCCAGGGGCGTCCTCCTACGCCGACTACAAACCCGACCTGCAAGAAGGACCATCATGACGGTGGCCTGGACTCGAGCATCGTTCCGCCGGCTCACAGCCGCGATCCTTGCCGTCGCTCTGACTGCGGCCCTGGGCGGGTGCAGTCCCGGACCGCACCCGCCGGTGCAGCCGGTCTCGCCCGATCCCGGCTACCGGACCATGCTCGACGAGTTCAGCAGGAGAATGCTCGGCGACGGCGCCCCTGCCGTGCTCATCCAGCTCCGCGTGGGCGGCGACGTGTGGTCCGCGGCCTACGGTGTTCGAAACCTGGCCAGCCCATCCCGGGCCGAGATCACGGACCCTGTGCACGTCGGCGGCATCACCAAGTCCATGGTGGCGGTCTGCGTGCTCAAACTGGCAGAGGAAGGCAAGCTGGAGCTCGACGCGCCGGTCAGCAGGTATCTGCCGGATTTCAACAAGGTGATGCACCCGCCGGGACCTGTCACCGTCCGCCAGCTGCTGCAGCACCGCTCTGGCATGCCCTCCGTGGACGGGCCGTTGTTCGATCCGGCCACGGTGCGGCAAGCCCTGACCACCAAGGTGAGCCTGGCGGACCTGCTGGCCATGGCGGGACGGATCTCGTGGCAGGCGAAGCTGGCCCAAGGATTTGAGTACTCCAACTCGAACTACATTGCCCTGGCGCTGATCGTCGAGCACCTGAGCGGCCGGCGGATCGGCGAGGTGATCAGCACCGACATCATCCAGCCGCTGGGCCTGAGCGAAACTTTGATGACCGCGGCCGGGCCTCCGCCGTCGTCGATGGTCCACGGCTACATCGCGCTGGGCCGCAACCAACTCGACGTCACCTATCCGGCCGCGCAGATCGACAACGCCGCCGGCGGCATGGTGTCCTCCGTGGCGGATGTGAATACGTTCTACCGCGCACTGCTGCAGAACCGGCTGCTCAAGCCGGACACGATCACGCAAATGGAGAGCCCGCTCTACGCCAGGTATGGACTCGGGGTGGTCCGCTGGAACGACCTCTGCACGAACGATTTCTACTACGGCCATCCCGGCGACGTGCCCGGCTACGGCACCATCGCCATGACCAGCGCGGACGGAACCCGGCAGCTCACCATGGCCGTGGCCTATCCCCCGGAACCGCTCCAGCCCGGTGGCACCCGCATCCTGCACCAGATGGAATCCGTCGCGGAGGACACCCTCAACGCCACGTGCCAGACCGGGCCGACAGGGCCGCTCAACAACGCGGCAGGAAGTCCGGGGTAACGGCCGCGGCCGGTCGCTGCAGACACTGCGACAATGGGCAGATGACAGCCATCATCCTCGTCTGGAACCCGGACGAATGGAACGATTGGACCTATCCGGCAGTGCTGGAGGAGGTCGCCGAATCCGGCCGGTTCCTGGCCAGCTGGGAGGTCGGTCTGGCGGGCGCCGCCGCCTCCGGCGCGGTGGGCGGTCTGGCGGATGCCGACAACGTGGCTGACGCCGCCGTCTCCGGCGCGGTCGGCAGCCTCTCGGACGCCGACAACCTGGCTGACGCCGCCGTCTCCGGCGCGGACGCGTGGCTGGTGCTCCAGGGCCGCCACGGGCGCGGCCTGATCGGCCACGGTGTCATCGTCTCGGAGCGGCCGGCTCCCCGCCTCCAGGCACCGGACACCGCGAGCGCCGCAACGGCCGGGTCCCTGCTCTGCATCCGTGTGGCCTTCGACGGCCTCCTGCCCGCCGGGGACCAGATCCAGCCCGCGGTCCTCCAAGAGACTGTGCCCGGCATCGACTGGGAAGCGCTGCCCGGCCCAGCACTTGCCATCGAACCGTCCCTCGAGCCCCTCCTGCGCAGACTCTGGCGAGAGTTTGGCCCGCCACCAGGGGCCGACCCCACCCAGCCCGTGCCCGGCACCGTCCCCGCCGCGGCCGTCATCCGGGTCGAGGTGAACCGGTACGAGCACAGTGCGGACGCGTGCCGGGCCTGCATCGCCCATCACGGGACCAGCTGCGCGGTGTGCGGGTTCTCCTTTGAAATCGCGTACGGGGACATCGGCAAGGACTTCATCCCGGTCCACCACCTGGTCCCGGTGTCCCAACTGGGCGGCAGCTACGAACTTGATCCCGTCACGGACCTCGTGCCGCTCTGCGCCAACTGCCATGCCATGGCACACCTCGGGGTGACCACGCCGCGCACGGTCGCGGAGCTGCGCCGGGCCATGGCCTCCGCCGGCTACCTGACCGGGCAGGCCCTGACCCAGAGAGAGCTCCAGGCCCAGCAGGACGCCCGGCGGATCCTCAACCAGCAGTAGACGGCAGTGAACGCTCTCAGGCGGACCACACCTGCCGGAACTTGCCGCTGCCGTCCGGCCGGGGCGGCTCCCCGGCAAACCGGACGTCGACGCCGTCTGCGCCCTGGGCCGCGAAGAACGCACCCAGGCGCTTCCCCACCGCCGCCTGCACGTCAGCCGGCACGGCATCCGGCCCGAACTCGAGCCGCACGGTGAGCGACCGCGGCCCGGTGCGGATCGCCTGGAACCGGCGGACGCCGGCAGTCTCCTCGATCACCGTGCCCAGCGCCAAAGGCAGCACCGTGACTACTTTTCCGTCCAACGCTGACTGCTGGTCGAGAACACCACCGTCCGGCCTTGCCCCGTCCGGCCCTGTCTTTCGGTCTAGCACTGCCCCGTCCAACGCTTCCCTGTCCAGCGCCGCCCCGGCGGCGAAGCTCAGCACGTCCCCGCTGCGGCCTTCCACCCGCAGCGTCGGAAAGGGACTCCCGCAGGTGCACGGGCCGGCATCCAGCTGCACCCGGTCGCCGAGGTTGTAGCGGATCAGTGGCTGGACCCGGTTGGCCAAGTTGGTGACCAGCACCGTGTGTGAGAGTTCCCCGGCCGGGACTGGCCGGAAGGCGTCGTCCACCGGCTCCACAATGTTCCAGTCAGCATTGACATGCAGCAGCCCCTGCCGGCAGCGGCTGGTCAGGGCGAGCGCCTCCGAAGCAAGGTACCGCACGGTGACGCGGCAGCCGAGGGCGGCCTCGATGTCTGCCCCGGCAGGGGCTGCCAGGCCCTCCCCGGACGCGACCGCAAGGACGGGACGGATGTTGAGGCGTCCCGATTTCTGTTCGCTGGCCAGTTGCAGGAAGGCGCTCGGATAGCCGTAGAGCACGGTCGGCTGGAAGTCGTTGAGGTCCGCCACGAGGTCCGGGAGCGGCCGGAGCACGGAGAACACGCGGACCCGGCGGCCGATGCGGGCGCTGCGCCGGCGCGCGGCTTCGGTCAGCACGACGCCGGCAAAGTGGTCCCCGTCCGCGATCAGTGCCGCGGCCCGCAGCCCCCGCCGGAGGAAAGCCCGGGCCTCCGCAGCCGTCATCAGGGTCCGCCGTTCACGGATCGGGCCGAGGAGGTTCGCCACCTGCAGCGAGGTCCGGTCGTGGACCAGGACCGCGGGTTCCCCGGTGGACCCCGACGTCGTCATCACGAGGTACTGCCCGCGGTAGAGGCCGCCGATGCGTGAGGCGTCGCCGACGAGGTATTTCTTCAGTCCGGCGAGGGTGATGTGGGGGTCGGTCATCCAGTCATCGAAGTTCTCCATGAGCTCACGTTTGCCCACCGGAGGCAGCTCCCCCAGATTCGCCGCCAGATCGGTGACCGTCTCCGGAACGTCCCGGTACAGCCTGCGGTAGTAGGGCGAGGAGGACCGCGCGCATTCAACCAGCGTGCCGAGCCGGTCCCGTTGCCGGCGGGCGATCGCGTCCGGGCTTGCCCGGCCGGCCCGCCAGATGTCCCACGCGATCCCGGTCATCCGTGTCATCCCGAGAGGAGAGCCGCGCATCACCCATCACCCCTTCACGGCGCCGGCCCTCGAGACGCACCCTCTCCCACGCTGGCACGGCTTCGGCTGGCCCAACAGGGGCTTTAGGCACCGGATGGACCTGCGCGAATGCCCGGACACCGCCGAATTGCTGGACTAACTGGCAGGTAGCACCACAGACTGTGTACAACAGCTGGCTGGGCGGCGTGAGAATTCCTGCCACCGGGCCGGCCGGGGACTACCAGCAGCATCGTTTGGGGCTTTGCCTAACACCTTTTTCCACCGCCGTGAAAGGACCTGGTTATGCCGGACTTGTCATTTTTGTATCCGCTCATTTCGATCATTCTGGGGGCGGTCGCCGTCGTCGGCGTCATCTGGGTGGCGACAAAACTGATGTGGAAGGTGGCGGAGCCGAACGAGGCCCTCATCATCTCCGGGCTGACGCGCGGCACCCTGGATACCCGGGAGGGGATGGATTTCAAGATCGTCACGGGCAAGGGGGCCCTGGTGCTCCCCGGCCTGCAAACAGTGCGGCCGCTGTCCCTGACGCTGAATGAAACCGAGCTCAAGGTCTCCTGCGTGACCTCCCAGGGCATCCAGGTGATTGTCGACGGCGTGGTCATCTACAAGATCGGGGATGCCCCGCCGTTTATTGCCAACGCCGCGCGGCGGTTCCTGGGCCAGCAACCGAAGATGGAAAGCCAGGTGTACAACGTCTTCGAAGGCCACCTGCGCTCGATCATCGGCAGC
The DNA here is from genome assembly GCF_056396305.1 of Arthrobacter sp. 05T420. NCBI lineage: Bacteria > Bacillati > Actinomycetota > Actinomycetes > Micrococcales > Micrococcaceae > Arthrobacter > Arthrobacter sp. 05T420. The sequence goes on from NZ_JBFTLG010000005.1 coordinate 222,238, forward strand.
ATGACGGTCGAGGAAATCATTCGCGAGCGCGACAAGCTGGCCTCCCAGGTCCGCAGCGCCAGCGGCGTCGAAATGGAGAAGCTGGGCCTGGTGGTCGACTCGCTGCAGATCAAGGACCTCCAGGACCCCACGGGCTACATCCAGAACATCGCCAAGCCGCACATCGCCATGGTCAAGATGGAGGCCCGCATCGCGGAGGCCACCCGGAACCGCGAGGCCGCGGAAAAGGAAGCGGAGGCCGAGGCCTTGATTGCCGACGCCCGGAGCGTGTCCGCGATCCGGCAGTCCGTGGCGCAGGCCAATGCCGAGCGCGCCAAGGCGAACGCGGCCCAGGCCGGCCCGCTGGCGGATGCGACGGCGCGTCAGCAGGTGGTAGTCCAGGAAACCGAGGTGGCAAAGCTGGAGGCCGACCGGGAGGAACAGAAGCTGCAGACCACCGTCCGCAAGCCCGCGGACGCGAGGGCCTATGCCAAGCGCACCGATGCCGAGGGCCAGAAGTCCGCGGACATCAGCGCGGCCGAGGCATTGGCACGGCGCACCGAGCTCGAGGCCCAGGCCAACGCCCGGCGGACCGAGGTGCAGGCGCAGGCGAACGCGACGGCGGCGGCTGCGGCGGCCGGTGCCACCAAGGTCACCGGCGAGGCCGAGGCTGCCGCTACGAAGGCCCGCGGCGATGCCGCCGCCTCCGCCATCAAGGCCAAGGCACTGGCCGAGGCGGAAGGCATCAAGGCCCGTGCCGAAGCCCTCGGAACCAACCAGGACGCCGTCATCTCCCAGCAGCTGGCTGAGAACATGCCGGCGATCGTTGCGGCGGCCGCCGAGCCGTTTGGACATGTCGGCCAGATGACCGTCCTCAACGGCGGCGAAGGGGTCAACCAGATGATCGGCGGGATTTTGGCACAGGTGGGCGACTACCTCCCGGCACTCTCCGGCGCGCTCAAGAACAGCCGGGAGGCCGCCAAACGGGATATCAAGGCTCCGGGGGCGTAGCGGTCGCTATGCGGGGGCAAATCACCGGGATTCTGAGGCGTAGGGGAATCGATGTACGGGGATTGTGATGCACAAGGATGTTGACCGGAGCTTGACCGGAAAGATTGGGCGGGTCACGGGTCGGATCGGCCCGGGCACAATCGGCGAGGTCATGCTGCCCGTCCGCGGTGGCACCAGCGCGTTCCATGCTCACCCGTTCGACAACAGCAGCGTCTTCGCCGTGGGCGAGCAGGTCCTGGTGATCTATTTTGAACCGCCGCAGACCGTGTTTGTGGACGAGCTTCCGGATGTCCTCAAGGCCGAATGACACTCTGGACGCCGGGAGGCGGCGGGCGTATTCTGAAGTTCCGTAGCCTCTGGAGGTATTTCTGATGGAAGGCAATAAGCGTCTGCGTGGCTGCCCGGCTGTGAGGGTATTAATGGTTTCTGCCACCCGTACTCTCTTCCCGGTCGGCAACTGGCCCGATCCGCTATAGCTCGTCTTTCGTCATGCCGTCCGGCACCGCTGCTTCGTTCGGGTTTGCGCCGTGAACGCATGGCCGCAATCAGCTGCGCCCGTTGGCGGTTTCCGACAGTGCGCACCCTGCCCCCTCCGCGCACCGTCTTCCTCTGGATAGCTCCGTCCTGACCGCGCCTACCTGTTAACCCACTCTTCCCCCGCCGGCCACGCCCGCTCCCCCGCACCGCAAACCGCCCCCCGCACCGTGGAGGGGTGAGGATCGCAATCGTCGCCGAATCATTCCTGCCGCTCATGAACGGGGTTACCCACTCCATCCTGCGCGTGCTGGAGCATCTGCAGGAGCGCGGGGACGAGGTGCTGGTGCTCGCGCCGTCCACGCAGACCACGGAGGTCCCGCACGAGGTCTATGGCGCCCACGTCCACCGGCTTCCCTCGGTCCCGCTGGCCGGCTATGCGAACGTCCGCGTGGCGATGGGCGGTGTGTATCGGGTCAAGCGCATCCTTGCCGACTACGCGCCCGACGTCGTTCACCTCGCGTCCCCGTTCGTGCTCGGCTGGCGGGCAGCGCAGGCCGCCCACCAGCTCGGCATCCCCACGGTGGCGATCTACCAGACCGAGGTGCCCGGCTACGCGGGCCGCTACGGGGTCCCGTTCCTCGAAAACTGGGCCTGGAACCGGGTGGACCAGATCCACCTGCTGGCCTCGCGCACCCTGGTCCCCTCCACCTTCGCGTTCAACCAGCTCCGCGGCCGCGGCATTCCGCGCGTGGACATGTGGCGGCGCGGCGTGGACACCCAGCGGTTCAACCCTGCGAAGCGCGACGCCGGCTGGCGGGCTACCGTGGCCCCCGGCGGCGAGCGCCTCATCGGCTACGTCGGCCGGCTGGCGGCCGAGAAGCAGGTGGAGGATCTGGCGGCGCTGGCGGATGTACCCGGGACCCGGCTGGTGATCGTCGGTGACGGGCCACAGCGGGCCGCTCTGGAAGCTGCCCTACCGCAGGCGGTCTTCACCGGGTTCCTCGGCGGCGATGACCTCGCCCGCGCCGTGGCTTCCTTCGATCTCTTCGTCCATCCCGGCGAATTCGAGACCTTCTGCCAAACCATCCAGGAGGCCATGGCGTCCGGCGTGCCAGTGGTGGCCACGGGCCGTGGCGGCCCGCTGGACCTGGTGGAGAATTCGCGGACGGGCTGGCTGTACGAACCCGGCGACCTCGCCGCGCTCCGCGCCCGGGTGATGGACCTGATGGGCGACGACGCCAAGCGCCGCGCGTTCGCCGCCGCCGCACACGCCTCGGTCCAAGGCCGGACCTGGTCCGTCCTCGGGGCAGAACTCGTGGGCCACTACGAGGCCGTGATCCGCGAGCCCGCGGTTTCCCGCTCCCCCCTCGTTGCCCTATCACTTAGGGCGGCCAAACCCGGGTTTTAAGCACCAAAAGTGATAGCGCAACGGGGGGACTTAGGGCACTGGCCGTCATCGGCTGATCCTCCGACCATGAAGACGACATACAGGGGCCGCATCCGCCCCTCCAGACACGAGCCCAATGCAGAAGCAGACGCTCCCCCAGAAATCAGGTCAAGACTGTGGATGAAACGAATGCGAACGAGAAGGTAGTCAACCGGCTAATCGCTTGTATCAATGACCGTCAGGTTGCGGTCATGGACGAGTTGTTTCATGACGACGCGGTCATGCACTGGCCACAATCCGGAGAACTCGTGCGCGGCGCCGAGAATCGGAGGGGAATCTACAACGCCTTCCCACAACTGCCAACCATCACCCCGCGCCGGCTGACCAGTGGCGGGGACCTGGTCGTCGCCGAGGCGTTGTTGGATTACGGCGGCCCACAGTACGAAACGGTGTTCATCTTTGAATTTCGCGAGGGCAAAATCGCCAAGGAGACAGCCTACTGGAGCGAGGCATTCGACGCGCCACAGTGGCGTGCCCAATGGGTTGAAAAAATCTAGACAGAAAATCCGTAACCGGGTCAGGTCAGACGTCGCTATTGGGCAATTGCGTTCAGGTGCTTGATCGCATCGGCCGGCAGCTCGAGGGCGGCAGCCGAAACGTTGTCCCAGGGGTGCGCGAGCGAGGACGTGCCGGGGATGAGCAGGATGTTCGGCGAGCGCTGCAACAGCCAGGCCAGGGCGACACCCATCGGGGTTGCCTGCAGGCGTCTGCCGGCATCCCTGAGGGTGCCGGACTGAAGCGGCGTGAATCCGCCCAAGGGGAAGAACGGGATGTAGGCGATGCCCTGCTCCGCGGCGTGCCAAGCCAGCCGCCCGCACGCGACCGGCGGGGCTGGCCAAACGCGCCGTCCACCGGCGGCAGATCGCAGATATGAGCGGCTACACGCCTCAAAGACCCGTCAACGCTACGTCCCCGGGTCAGGTGCTGGGCTCGGGTTCGACCAGCATCAGGATCGTGTCCCGGCGTACGCCGTCGAATTTCATGGCGTCGGCCGCGGCCTCGGACTCCATCATTCGCTGGAACGTGTCCATGTCCGGGACTTCGACGATCAGGCCGACGCGGTTGGATTTCTCCGGGTCGACAAAGGTTCGAACAGTCATGCCCATAGGTCCGAAGAGCTCCTGGCGTCGCGGCGAGCTGAGCCAGTGGTCAACGTCGTCGACCTCATGGAAGATCAATAGAGTTGCCATCGTTGCCTCTGCTTTCGAAAGCGGTATCAGGAGCCGGATTGGAAGGCAATCGCATGAGGAACTCCTAATCCAAGCAGAAATTACCACGCCCGCCTGATCTTCGAAAGGCAGCCAGAATAAGCGGCCTGGATCGCTCGCGGCGGCCTTCGTACGTTATGCCGGCGGGCTCGCCCGCGGCGAGCGTCAGGGTGACCCATAGGCCCTCACGGCAAGTGTCAGGAAATCCATAACAGATCCCAATCTGCCGCAATTATCGGTACTCAACAGACGTCAGTCAGGGACTTGCCATCACTGAGGACGCTGACAGCCAGGCATACTCATCCGCTCCGATACCTGCCGGAATCTCTCGGGGGCGGCCTGCAGAATCAAGGTTCAGTCTCCGCGGCGCGGCACAAGAAAATGCCAACGACACAAGCGCACAGTAAGAGTATGAAATCACTACTAAGCGATGAAGTCGTCGCCGTACGTGGCGTCCTTACCGATACACACCCGGTCGACTTCCATGCTCTTGGGGTAACCGGTGCAATTGACCGCCTGACGCTTCCCCTCCGCGAACGCGGGACCGTGGTGCATCTGGAGACTCCGCACCACAGGACGGAAGTAGACCGGAAATCCGCAACTCTTCTGTACCGAGCGGCGCAGGAGCTCCTCAGCAATATCTACAAATTCGCTCAGGCCTCGGTTGTGACCGTCCGGCTGGGCTGCGTCACCCAAAGCATGAGCCACGGCGTTCAGCTCAAAGTGACCGACGACGGCCGGGGTTTCGATGTGCCGGCAGCCATGATTGGTCGGCACACCGGCATGGGACTGCGCCTCATGCAATTGGCCGTGATCCTCGCCGGCGGAGAGATCATCATCGATTCCTCCGCCGCTGCGGGAACCTGTGTGACGATAACACTGCCTCTGGACTAGCATCCGCGGCACCGCTTTTCTGCTCGGGACCAGCGGCCGGGCTGGCGTGCTGCTGGCTTGCTCACGACCATCGCTCGGGTGGAGTCCACGGCAGTCCAGTCCACGTGGCGGCAGTCTCCGTTGTGCATTAGCCGGAGACGGAGACCAAATCCGTGCTTGGGTTAGTCGTTTCTCCTTCTCTTCCGAGGACCGGCTCGCCGAAGCTGAAATGATCGGCGGATTCTTGATGGGTGAGGCCGGTGGCGAGGGCGACGACGTCGGCGAGTCTGCCGTAGCGGTCGAAAGCCTGCCTCTGCTGGGTGGCTCCCGTGCCCTGATCAAGGATCCTTTGCAGGGACTGCTCGACGTAGGCGGTATCGCTGGTGTCCTCCAGGGCCTCCCGGACATGGCCGCGGAGTGCGTCAAAGACATTTCGTGCGGTGTCTGGCCGGTGCGTTACCGGGTGGAGGAGCTCTCCGTCCGTGCCCCAACGGCTGGCGCGCCAGGCTCCCTGACGCAGGATTGCGGCGGGAACCAGGTCCGGTGGCTGGCCGGCCTCCCATTCCCGGGCGGCGGTCTCCACAAGTGCCCGTACCAGCGCAGCAATCAGAGCGGCGTCGCGGGCATCAAGACAAACATCCGCCACCCGGACCTCGACGGTCGGGTGGCGTATGGACAGCCGCGCGTCGAAATCCGGGCTGGTGACGACCCCGGTGCCCAACAGGCGTTCCCCCAGCGAGTGGTAGGCCTGTGCCGAGCCGAAGACCTCTGTGGGCCCTGCAGTGGACCACCGGTTCCACGCCTGGGTTCGGAAACTGGCGTACCCGCTGTCTGCGCCGTTCCAGAAGGGGGAATTTGAGCTCAATGCTATGAGGGGCGGCAGCCAGGATCTGATCCGGTCCAGGACCGCGACCCCTTCCTCATCGGAGCCCACGGAGACATGGACATGGAATCCACAGGTCAGCTGCTCTCGGGCCGTCAGAGCGAACTTTTCCATCAGGGCGTCATACCGGTCGTTGCGGGTGGCGTGCGGTGCGGCCGGCAGCGGGGACGTGGCCAGGGCAGCGATCCTCGCGCCGGCCATCCGGGCCAACGAGTCGGCATGGGCCCGGCCCGCCCGTATCTCGGCCGCGAGTCCGCTCAGGCTGGAATGCGGGTGCGTAATGACTTCGAGCTGCTCCTGCTGAAGCTCGGCGGCCAGCATTTGGACGGGTGCCAAATGGTTCACCGCCTGGCGGCCGGGATCGTGCAGGCGAAGCACCTCTCCGGCCAAGGGCAGAGGGTATCCGTTATCGGGATCCACGATCAGGAATTCCTCTTCAACACCAAAAGTACGCACGTGCTAAGTGTGACGGACGAAAGCGACCGCCGAGTACCACACGGCAGAGGCTGCGCGCAGGGGCGGCAGTGGTCACGCGGGTGGAATCAGGAGTCCGGCCAAACCCGGGTTTTAAGCACCCTAGGTGACAGCGCAACGGGGGGTTTGGTCGTTCCGCGCGGGCCCCAGTGGGGCTCTGCCCCGCCCCGCCCACGTGTTGACACGGCGTGTACCCCCCGGGCGCCTATGATTTCCCGATGGGAGGGTTCTCTATGTCTCGTTGGTGGTCTCAGGTTCGCCCGGCGGTAGCCGGATGACGGCGTCGTCGTACCCGCCGTCGTCGTACCCGGAGGAAATCTCCGGCGAAGTCTCCGGGACAGTTCCGGAGGAAGTCTCCAGCGCGGTGCCGGGCTATGGGGACCTGGTGGAATCCAGCCCCGACGCCCTGCTGGTGGTGGCCGAGGACGGGACCATCCGGATGGTCAACACCGCCGCGGAGCGCATGTTTGGGTACCACCGTGGAGAACTCGTGGGCTCGGACCACCGCATCCTCCTGGCCGAGGGGTTCCGGAACGGGCTGGAACGGCTGTTCTTCAACCTCCGCCGCCGCGACGCCCACGCCCATACCGACGTCGTCGACGACGAGACGGACACCGCTCCCGTGGAGGCCTACGGGGTGCGGCGGGACGGCACGGAGTTCCGGGCCGAGGTGGCCGGGGCCATCTTCATCACCGGGGACGGCACCGGGAATGGGACTGGTGTTGGCGCGGTAAGCATGATCGCCGCGGTCCGGGACACCTCGCACCGGCCGGAGAACGATGACAGCCTCCGCGAGGCCATGTCGCTGCTGAGCGCGACGCTCGAATCCACCGCCGACGGCATCCTGGTGGTCAGCAGCGAGGGCGAGATAGCCGGCGTCAACAATCAGTTCCTCACCATGTGGGGCATCCCGCGGGAAATGCTGGCCACCGGGGACGATGAGGCCGTGCTGGGCGTCGTCGTGGACCAGTTGCGGGACCCGGCCCAGTTTGTCGAAAAGGTCGAGGCTCTCTACGCCGACCCCGCGGCGGAAAGCCACGACATCCTGGAATTCCGCGACGGCCGGACCTTCGACCGCTATTCGCGCCCGCAGAAAGTCGCGGACCAGGTGGTCGGACGGGTGTGGAGCTTCCGCGACGTGACCGCGGCCAAGGATGCCCAGGACCGGATCACCCGGGCCATGGCAGATCTCGCAGCGCAGTCCGCCCAGCTCAAGGCGCTGGCGTTCCGGGACGGACTGACCGGGCTGTCCAACCGCCAATTGTTCAACGACACCCTCGCCGGCGCCCTCGCGGGCCCGCACAGCACCGCGGTGGATGTCCTGCTCCTGGACCTGGACGACTTCAAGGAAGTCAACGACATCCTGGGCCACCATGCCGGGGACCAGATGCTCATTGAGGTCGGCCGGCGGCTGCGCACCTGCGTCCGGCCCACCGACGTCGTGGCCCGGCTCGGCGGCGACGAGTTCGTGGTGCTCCTGGTCGACTCGGCGGACCCCGAGGCGGTGGCCGCCCGGATCGTCGACTCGCTGCGCCTCCCGGTGTGGATCGACGGCACCATGTTACGGCCCAGCCTCAGCCTGGGACTCGCCTCGATCGGCGAGGCCGCCGTGGACGCCTCCGAGCTCCTGCGCCGCGCCGACGTCGCGATGTATGCCGCCAAGTCCGCCGGCAAGAACCGGTACATGCGCTTCCAGCCGGAGATGATGAAGGCCCTGGTGGACCGCAACGACCTCGAGGCTGGATTGCGGCTGGCCGTGGACAACGGACAGATCGCCGTCCACTACCAGCCGATCGTCTCCGCCGGCAGCGGGACCGTGACCAAGGTGGAGGCCCTGGCCCGCTGGGTGCGCGACGGCGTGCTCGTTCCGCCCAACCAGTTCATTCCAGCGGCCGAACGCAGCGGCCTCATTGTCGAGATCGGCACCGAAGTGCTGCTGCGCGGCTGCACCGAACTCAAGCCCTGGCTGGAAGAGGACTCCTCCCGGTCCCTGGCTGTCAACGTCTCCGGCGTCCAGCTGCAGCACGGGGACTTCGCCGAGCTGGTCCTGGCCGTGACGGCATCCTGCGGCGTGGACCCGCGCCAGCTGGTCCTGGAGGTCACCGAGAGCGTCTTCTTCGAGGATGACTGCCACGTGATCGGCCAGCTCATGAGCCTGCGCACGGCCGGCGTCCGCGTGGCGCTCGATGACTTCGGCACCGGCTTTTCCTCCTTGGGACGGCTGCAGGGCCTGCCCGTGGACACACTGAAGATCGATCAGTCGTTCGTGGCCATGATCAACACCGGCACGGAACCGCTGCCCATCCTGAACGCCATGATCGGCATGGCCCACGGACTCGGGCTCACCGTCACGGCAGAGGGCGTGGAAACGGCCGCCCAGGCCGGCTACCTGATGAATCTGGACTGCGATTGCCTGCAGGGTTTCCTGTTTTCTGGCCCCCAGCCGGAGGCCACGCTCCAGCCTGCATTGGACCGGGCCGCCCGGGCCATCGCCGCGCTGAAAGGCGTTCGGGTGCCCGGCAACCGGTGACCCGTAAAGTTCCGTGGCCGCTGTGCTGGACACAAGGCCGAAGGACCCTATGATTCAGGGAAACGCATTCATCCGGGCACCTCGGCCGGGAACATCATCGCTCTATGAACTCCGTCGCTTGGGGGCCGGTATCGTCGTGGGAACTGGATTTGGTGAAGACCTGCTGGAGCAGGGTCCTGATGCGTTTCTGCTGCTGACAGCGGACGGGACCATCGCCTTCGTGAATTCTGCCGCGGAACGGCTGTTCGGCTACCCCCGCCAGGAACTCCTCGGCGTCCAGCACACCATCCTGCTTTCGGAGGAAGCCCGCGGCGGTTTCCTGCGGGTCTTTGGCCGACTGGGCCGCAAGAGCAAGGCCGGCAGCCGGCCGTTCGCCGCCGTCGGCCGGCACCGGAACGGCTCGGAACTCGCCGTGGAGATCACGTGCGCGTTGGTGAGTGTCGGCGCCGGCACGGCCATGGCGGTAGCCGTCCGCGACGCCGAGCACCGCAAGGATTCCGATTCGGGCCGGCGGCTGGCAGTCTCGCTGCTGGACGCCACGCTGGAATCGACGTCGGACGGCATCGTGGTGGTCTCCAACGAGGGCCAAATCACCGGGATCAACGATCAGTACCTGAAACTGTGGGGCATGCCGCCGGAGCTGATCGCGGCCGAGGACCCCAACGCGCTGGTCCGCTTCATCGCGGACCAACTGGTGGACCCCGACTACTTCCTGCAGAAGGTCGCGGCGCTCTACGCCGATAGCCTGATGCAGAGCCACGACGTCCTGGAGTTCGCCGACGGCCGCACGGTAGAGGTGTACTCCCGCCCGCAAAGGGTGGCGGACGCGATCGTGGGACGGATCTGGAACTTCCGCGACATCACCTCACGCCGGCGCGCCCAGGACCAGGCCCGCCGCGCCATGGAGGAACTGGCCGAGCAGGCGGGCAAGCTCAAGGAACTGGCCTTCCAGGACCCGCTCACGGGCCTGGCCAACCGGATGCTCTTCAACGAACGGGCCGCCGCGGCGCTGCTCACGCCGGAACCGGTGCACGTGCTGCTCCTGGACCTGGACGACTTCAAGGAAGTCAACGACGTCCTGGGCCACCATGCCGGCGACGAGATGCTGGTGGAGATTTCCCGTCGGCTCCAGAACTGCGTGGGTCCGCATGGCACCGTCGCCCGGCTGGGCGGGGACGAGTTCGTGGTCCTCCTGGTGGGCTGCCGGGACGCCGACGCCGTGGCCCAGCGCGTGGTCAGCACGCTGAACGCACCGGTCTCCATCGAGGGGACGCTCATGCGGCCGGGGCTGAGCCTGGGTGTGGCATCGCGCGACGCCGGGACGGAGACGTCATCGGAGCTGCTGCGGCAGGCGGACCTGGCTATGTACGCGGCGAAGGAGGCCGGCAAGAACTGCTATGTGCACTTCCGGCCCGAGATGCTGGCGGCACTGCTGGAGCGCACCCAGCTCACGGCCGGGCTGCGGCGGGCGGTGGAGCTGGGGCAAATCACGGTCCACTACCAGCCCGTCATCTCCAGTGACCGGCTCGAGGTGGTGCAGTTCGAGGCCCTGGCCCGCTGGGAATGGGGAGGCGAGCTGATCCCGCCGGATGATTTCATCGAGACCGCGGAACGCAGCGGCCTGATCCGGGAGATCGGGGCCGAAGTGCTCAGGCGCAGCTGCACCGAGCTCGCCCCGTGGCTCGGCGAGGACCCGTTCCGGAGCCTGGCCGTCAACGTCTCCGGCGTGCAGCTGCAGCACCGCGATTTCGCCGAGCGTGTCCTGGACATTGCGGCGTGGAGCGGGGTGGACCCGCGCCAGCTGGTCCTGGAGGTGACCGAGAGCGTGTTCTTCGACGCCCACTCCCACGTGATCGGCCAGCTCGAGACCCTGCGCGAGGCCGGCATCCGGGTAGCCCTGGACGACTTCGGGACCGGCTATTCGTCGCTGGGCCGGCTCCAGGACCTGCCGGTGGATGTGGTGAAGATCGACAAGTCGTTCGTGTCCATGCTGCAGACCGGCGTCGAAAAGCTGCCCATCCTCACCTCCATGATCCACATGGCCCGGAGCCTGGGGCTGAAGGTCACCGCCGAGGGCATCGAGACGCCGGCCCAGGCCCGCTACCTCATGGACCATGGCTGCGATGCCCTGCAGGGTTTCCTCTTCTCCCGCCCGGTACCAGGGGCGGCCCGGCAGCGGGCCGTCGGCAGCTCGGTGGCGGCCATCGCTGACCTCGAGGGCGTGCCGCTGCCCGGGTAGGCTGTGCGGAAACTCGCGTCCGGCTTCCCAAGTTTTCCATAAGGCCCTGTCAGCACCATTGGGCCCTATCGCGAACTCGACGTGGAGGCACCGACCATGGATTCACGCTCACCCCTGATTTCCGGCCCTGTCCTGAGCCGGCGCCAGTTCGGACTGATCGTGGGGGGCGGCGCCTTCCTCCTGGTGGCGGGCGGCACCTACGGCGCCATCTCCCGAAGCGGTCCACAGGCTGCAACGCAACTGGATACCGCCTTTGGTGTCCTGTCGGTCACCCGGGCGGGCCGCCTGGCCCGGCTGAACGCCAAGGGCCAACAGGCATTCCGGTCACTCGAAAGCGCAGCCGCCCTGCTCGACGATCCCGGCTCCCTGGCCGCAGGCGCTAACCGGGCCGTCACGGGAAGTTTCGAACGGGCCGCGAACTCGACGAACCTCTCCGCCACTTCCCACGATCACGACCACGACGGCGCTCCACCGGAGGATCCCGGCTGGCCCCAGCCGTTCAACCAGACCTGGGGCGACGTCGTCCTCCTTGAGGTTGAACTCCGCAACTCCAGTCACGAACCCGTGCTCTTCAGCCCCGGCCAACTACGCCTCCGGCTGCTCCCGTCCGGAACCACCATCACTCCCCAGGACTTCGACCGCGGCCTGGGCACGGTAGACCCCGGGGCCGCAGAGCATCTCTGGATCAGCTACCTGGCACCCCATGACGCCCTCGCGATGGAACTGGAGTATGCGGAGCCGGAACACGATGGCACGGCCATCCTCCCCCTTCCGCCTCTGACCGTTAGCCAGGTGAAGTCATGAGCCCGCTCGACATCCACATCAATGACGGCTTCCTGCCCATGGTGGACGGAACCCGCGTCTACCACCGGGGGTTCGGTGACCGGCGGACGCTGGTGAACGATCCCAAGCCCAGCCTGGTCATCAGCCCGAGGGTGTTCCTGCGCAACGGATCGGTGGTGGCGAGTCGCACCTACCCCCTGAAGGCCACCCCTCCCCCGCTCGGACGCCCGGCACCGGCTGCCAAGGACCCTGCCAACCCCGGTGAATTCCTGGTCCGCCGCGCATTCTGGGCCAGCTTCTTCCCGGACCGGACGCTGATCGCCGAGACCGGCAGCACCATCAGCATCCGCGTCACCAATCACCTGGCCCAGCCGCACGCCCTGCAGTTCCTCAACGCGGGAGCGGGCAACAGCCACGTGAGCACCGGCGAGATCCGGCCCGGTCAAACCAAAACCTTGGTATTCCCGGCCCCCAAAGCAGGCACCTACCTCTACTGCGATCCTGGCGCCGATCCGGCCGATCCCACCGCCGACCCGGTTCAGCGCGTCCTGGGCCTCTTTGGTGCCTTGCTGGTCACGGATCCGGCCTCGCCGTGGCTGCCCATGCCCAACGGGCCGGAATTTGAACGCCAGTGGTTGTGGATGCTCCACAACGTTGACCCGGTCTGGGCCGGCATCGCGTCGCGCAACGGAACGGTGGATCCGGACAAGACGCCGGTGTATCCGCGGTATTTCACGCTCAACGGCCGCAGCGGCTTCCAGTCGCTGGCCGCGTCCACCGACGAGGCGCTGAACCGCGTCCGGGATGAGGACTCCCTGATGTCGGGCTCGGCCCGGCAGGTCGACGTCCGCAATTTCAGCCAGAGCGCCAGGGCAGGAACTGTGAGGACCGGCCAGTTGATGCGGTTCCTCAACGCCGGCGTCGTCCACCACCAGCTGCACTTTCATGGAAACCACCTCTGGACTGTCAACCGCAACGGGAGCATGTTTCCGCGTACCGGCGGAAGAATTGACGCGGACGGTCACGTGGTGCTGCAGCAGTGGGAGGACGTCATTGAAATGCACCCGCTGGACCGCAAGGACTCCATGCTCCCGTTGCGGCGGCCGCCGGATGTCATCGATGAGGTGTGGAACGCCCGGAACGAGGACTGGGACTACCCCATGCACTGCCATGCCGAGCCCTCCCAGGTAGCCAGGGGCGGCATGTATCCCGGCGGGCTGGTTGGCCACTGGACTGTAGCGGCGCCCGCGCCCGGAAGCACGGGCGCGGCCACGCACGAGCTCTTCCGCACCCAGGTGGATTTCAGCTCCCATCAGATGCACGAGGGAAGCCCCGAAACCGAGTTCCGCCAGAATCCAGACGTGGAACACGAGTTCAAGTTCTTCAACCGCGAAATGGTGTTCGACGACGGCGGCAAGTTCGAGATCTGGACCTTCGAGACCGAGAACTCCGGGCGGATCTTCCCCGCACCCCTGATCCGGCTCACCGAGGGGCAACTGTTCCACGGCACTGTCCGCCCGAGCAAGAAGGTCCACACTATCCACTGGCACGGCATCGAGCCGGATCCACGCAACGACGGCGTCGGCCACACCTCATTCGAGGTCTCGGGAAGCTACACCTATCAGTGGCGGCCGGAACGCGGGCAGCCTGGCAACCCGAACGTGGGTGCGTCCGGCACATATTTCTACCACTGCCACGTCAACACCACACTGCACGTGCAAATGGGCATGTTCGGCCCGCTCATCATCGACCCCCCGGTACACTCGGACTTTCCGGTGACCAAAGGCGCCAGACGGGCCTTCGTTGACGGTCCGGAATACGACATCGACACCGAGACCATCCTCGTCCCTTACTCCGTCGACCCCCGCTGGCACCTGCTCAACCACGCCGCCGGGCTCTCGGGCGAGGACGTTGGACTGGACAAGTTCAATCCCAAGAACTTCTACCTGCTGGGCGGCGAATTAGCCCGTCCCCCGAAAATCGAAGGCCCCATCAGCCTTACCCGCATCCGGGCCAAGAGGGCAGGAGGAGCCATCAAACCCACCCTGCTGCGGCTGCTCAATGCCAACTACTTCCCGGTCAACGTGCGCTTCACCGATTCCGCGGGCAAGCCGGTGGCCATGGCTGAACTCATCTCGCACGACGGACGGCCGTTCCGGGACACGTCCAACCCCACCGGACCGGCAGTGCCGATTTCTTCCACAGGCCCTCTGCGGTCCAGCCTGGTCAACTTCGGTGCCGCCGAGCGCTACGACATGCTTCTGCGCCCGCCGGCCCCCGGCACGTTCTGGCTCTACGTGGACCTGCTGGACTGGATCACCCAGGAGGTCCTCTTCACACGGAGGGTTCCAGTCGTCGTCGTCTAGTAGTCGGCGTCTAGTCGTCGGCGTTTTCGACGCCGTTCAGTCGCCACTGTCTAATCGTCGCCGTATTCGACGCCGTCCAGTCGTCACTGACTGGCAGTGGACCGCGACGTCGGCCCGGCGTACCGCCGCGGGTAGCCCGGCAGGCTGCCCGGGCAGGGCGTCAAATCGGGGCGCGCTCGACACATTTGGTGGCGGGATGATGCCCATCACGTTCGGTGAGCCGGCACGGCATATGATTCAGTCAGCGCAGTGCGCCTCGCTCTCCGCAAGGCGCCCGCTATCCGTATTCATTGCCTGGGGGGCTGTTAGACATCGTGGAAGCTGGTTTCGCACAACAACTGCTGGAGTACAGTCCGGACGCACTTTTGCTGGTGGGCCCGGACGGTTCCATTTCCTTCCTCAACCCGGCAGCGGAACGGCTCTTCGGCTACTCCCGCGCGCAGCTTATGGGCGCGGACCACAGCATGCTCCTGGCCGAGGCCTCGCGGGAGGAATTCCATGGCGTCCTGGCCGCGCTGGGCAAGGCCGCTGGCGGCCGCCCCCAGTTCACCGGCTCGGGCCGCCGAGCCGACGGCACCGAACTTCCGGTCGAAATCACGTGCTCCCTAGTCCCCGCCCCCGAAGGAACGGCCGACCCCGGAACGTCCGTGGCGCTCTCGATCCGCGGCACCGCCGGAGCGAACCCCGCAGGGAACCCTGGAACAAGCTCTGGCGCCGGCAACGCCAACCGGCCCCTCAGCGGCGACTTCATCCGCCGTCGTACTCCTGGTTCAGCGGGAGCTCCTGGCCTAGGCGGACTTCAGGGTGCCGCCGCACCCGCGGCGTTTGCCGGGCACGACGACGAACTCAGGGCCGGGTCCCTCCGCGACCCGCTGACGGCTCTGCCCAACGGCCCCCTCTTCAACGAGCGGCTCGCCGCGGCCCTGCGCCGCCCCGATCCGGTGGACATCCTCCTGCTGAACCTCGATGACTTCAGGCACCTCAATGACGTCCTGGGACGCTCGGCGGCCGATGAACTGCTGGTGGAGCTGGCCAGCAGGCTGCGCAACTGCGTCCGCCCGCACGACACCGTGGCCCGGCTGGGCGGCGACGAGTTCGCGGTGCTGCTGACCGAGTGCCTCAACGCGGACGCGGTGGCGAAACGGATCGCCGAGGCCCTCTACGCCCCTCTGCGCGTGGGAGGCTCCATGGTCCGGCCCGGTGTGAGCATGGGCCTGGCGTCGAAGTCGGGGCAGACGCTGGACGGGGCCGAACTGCTGCGGCAGGCCGACGCCGCCATGACCGCGGCGAAGGCTGCCGGGAAGAACACCTGGCTCCGCTTCCGGCCGGAAATGCTGAACACCGCGGCCCACAAGGTGGACGGCGATTCCGGGCTCCGGCGCGCCGTCGAGCTGGGCCAGATCTCGGTGCACTACCAGCCCGTAGTGTCGCCGGGCATCGGTTCGGTGGTGCAGTTCGAGGCGTTCGCCCGGTGGGAGCGGCACGGCCGGCTGGTGCCGCCCAACCAGTTCCTGCCCGTGGCGGAGCAGAGCGGCCTGATCCGCGAGATCGGCGATGAAGTCCTGCGCCGCGCCTGCGCCGAGATCCGGCCATGGCTGGCCGGCGACCCCGCGTACAGCGTCGCCGTGAATGTCTCGGGCCTGCAGTTCCAGCACCGGGACTTCGCCACGGACGTGCTCGCGATTGCCGCGTCCACCGGCGTTGACCCGCGCCAGCTCACCCTTGAACTGACGGAGAGTGTGTTCTTCGACGCCGCCTCGGACGTGCTGGGCCAGCTGCGGCAGCTGCGCGCGGCCGGCGTCCGGATTGCCATGGACGACTTCGGCACCGGATATTCCACGCTCGGCCGGCTCCAGGAACTGCCCCTGGACAACGTCAAGATCGACCGCTCCTTCGTGGCCATGATCAAAACCGGGCAGGAACAGCTCCCGTTCTTCGCCACCATGATCAACGCCGCGCAGGCCCTCGGACTGAAAGTCACGGCGGAAGGCATCGAGACCCCCGCGCAGGCCAAGTACCTGATGGACCGCGGCTGCGACTCCCTGCAGGGCTACCTGTTCGCCAAGCCCGCCCCCGCCAGCCACCTGGCCGGGACCATGGAGAGCGCCCTGACCGCCCTGGACAAGGTCGACGCCGCGGGGTAGCCGGCCGCCTGGCAGCCGTCCCGCCCGGCCGGTAGTGGGTTAAACATGTCGGGATCCCCGCCGTTGGCGAGGATCCCGTCAGTTCACGTCAGCGCTTTTCGCAGGCGATGCCGTCGTTGTCGCGGTCGAGGTCGTATTCGCCCCAGTGCCGCGCCCCGCCGTCGTTGTAGCTGTACAGGGTATTGTCGACCCGGAAGGTGGTGACCGGCTTTCCGGTGGTCTTGTCTTTCGCACCCTTGCGGCCGACGCCGTGCGGGTAGACCTTGTTGAGCTCCGTGCAGTTCTTGTACGACTTCGGCGCGGGCGCGGCGGATGCCGGCACGGCCGTGGCGCTCAGGACGACGGCGGCACCCGCCAGGGACGCAATAATCAGTTTCTTCAGGTGCACGTGTGAGAGCACTCCCCCCAATAGAAGCCCTCGGCCGCGAGTCGGCGAGGGGCAGGGATATGCTAACCCACGATTCCGGCGTAGGCGGGAAGGCTCAGGCGGTGAGGCTCACGTGATTTACTGCCGGCGGTCCAGCTTGTCGAGGTCCTGGGCCACCATCGCCTCGCTGCGCTGCCACAATGCCTTGGCCAGGCTGGCGTCGTAGGCTTGCTTGTTGGCCTTGGAGAGCGTCCGTTTGGCGTAGTAGGCGCCGGAGATCCAGTCGTGGCCCGGGGTGGCGTTGGCGAGCCACACAAGGGTGTCCGCGCCCTGGTGAGGCGTCAGCATGAAGCGCTTGAGGAAGGACGTGTAGGCCAGTCGCATGGGGCTTGTGGAGTCCGCCGCGAAGTTGGTGGCCACGCCGCCGGGGTGGAACGCCGCCGTCGAGATCCCCTCGGTGTTGTAGCGGTTGTGAAGCTCGGTGGTGAAGAGGATGTTGGCGAGCTTGGCGTTGCCGTACGCGCGGTTGGTGGAGTAGCTGCGGGCCGCGTCGAGGTCGTCAATGTCCAGCTTGCCGAACAGCGAATTCGCGACGCTCGAGGTGTTGATGACGGTGGCCTGGCTGGCGGCGAGGACGTCGATCAGCTCAGTGGTGAGCAGGAACGGTGCCAGATGGTTAACCTGGAAGGTTGTCTCGTGGCCGTCCACGGTCAGCTCGCGGGCTCCCATGATACCGCCGGCGTTGTTCGCCAGGACATCGATCTGCGGGTACTTTTCCTTCAGCTGCGCGGCCAGGGTGCGCACCTGGCCCAGATCGGCGAAGTCGCTGACAAAGAAGTCAGCGCCAATTTCGCTCGCGATCGTCTCGGTCTTCTGCGCGGAACGCCCGACGACGACCACGCGGTCCCCCTGCCGGGCGAAGGTCCGCGCGGCGGACGCTCCAATGCCGTCGCTGGCTCCGGTGATGACGATAGTGCGCTCGGGCATTGAGGTGTCCTTAGAACGAAAGCGTTGGTCTGGTCTTTTGGAATCCAGCCCCGTCAAATTCTAACGAGCCCAACCCGGAGAACGTTCCGGACGGCCCGGGTGCTGCCCGGGAGTCTGCTGGGAATCCCCTGCGGCACCTAGGTGCGCAGCACCTAAGTCCGCACCTAGATACGCAGCGGCGTCCGGAAACTCAGAGCCGTGCTGGCGTTCTGCAATTTCAGGCCGATGGCCAGCATTTCTTCGGTGGTCCGGAGAAGGGAGTAGTGGTTGTAGTTACCCTGGATGACGGTGCCGGGGACCACAGAAGGAGCCACCACGAAATTGGGTATCGGGGTATCTTCGTCAAAAAGTACGAATATCGCCGTTCGCCCTGCCCGGTAGCTTTGGCTGTTCAAGATAACCGGCATCCATTGCGAGAGCCAGGTGTCGCCCGTGGCGACGCTGCAGTCATGCATGTCATTGCAAACATTCGGCACCAGCACGGAAAAGTTCGGCAGAGTGTTATTAGCCAGGTCGCTTGCCAGTTGTCCCGCGCTCACGTTGCCCAGGGGCACATTGTTGACCGCGCATGCCGCCCTGTCCCCCGGACCTTGGTAGTAAACCTCAGGGTTGTGCCGCTCTGCATACAGGCCGGAGGCGCTCAAACGGCAGTTCGAGGGCATGTCCTCCATGTAACTCTTATAGGACTGGCCGGCCGTACGCACCTGCCGGAAGATGTTGTCGGCCGTAATCGGCGGCAGGCCGCTCGGGTTCGAATCGGAAGTAACGCCCTGGGTGCTGCCCGAGGTCATGGCCAGATAGCTCGGCAACGAGGGCAACCCCGTGCCTGCGTCACTCCACGTGGACACCGACGCGCACTGGCTCGCCTTCGTGCTCATGTACGGCGCGCTGGCGTTCCCGATGACCTGTGAATAGGTCTTGTTCTCAAAAATCACCCACATGACGTGGTCGTACTTCGCCGGCGCGACGGTCGCCGTGCCGCACGGGTTGGCTCCGGGAGGCGGAGGCGGAGGCGGCGGCGGGGGCGGAGGGGGCGGCGGCGTGGCATTAGTGGTGACAGTCAATCGAGGCCGTTGCGTGGTGACGGAAGACTCCTTGGAGCTGTAAATGACGCCGTCGGAGGATGTGGTGCTGATGCGGAACGAATACGTCCCGTCACCCTTAATCGCACCGAAGAGATCAAACTCAACAAAAGTGTTATCCGCAACAGCACCGTGCGAAGCCACGATCGGCGTTTCCGCAACGGGCGAGTTGTTGAAGGTGATCGTGTTTTCGCTCCAGGAGTTATTGAGGACCCGTCGGATCTGGCCGCCCGAGTTGGAGGGATCCGTGGCGAACAGCCTGAGCTTGGCGCCGGTCACGGTGCTGCCGGCAGTGCCGGAGACCGTGAACTTGAGGAAGATCATTTCTACCGGCGAATTATCAGCCTTCAGGCTTGTTGCCGTCCGGAAGTTAATGGTGGGGCTGTCACGCTTCACCACAGCATCTGCCGTAGTAGAAAAGGTAAACGTAGCGGCTTCTGCGGGGCCCGCAATAAGGGACATTGTGGCGGCCACCAGGAAAAAGACTGACGCCAGGGAAATCCATCGGCGACCCAAAGAGTACCGGCTAGACCGATGCCTTTTAGTACCGTTTTTGCCCAAGGCGAAACCGGGATCGACGCGCATCGTAGGACTCCTAGAGGGTCTGGACGACGCACCCTGCGCCTTAGTGGTTCGTAGGAATTCACACCCTAGCTTGCGCAAAAATGGCCCACAATGCCCGCGCCCGAAATAGCCGGCGGGCTAAAGGTATTCCCAAGGTTTCCAGCGCTTCAAGGCATCTCCGGGATCCACCGGGCTGTGGAGCTTGTGCCTGAACTGCCCGCCTGATTCATCAGCGGCCTTCTTCCCCAAGTAGCTCGCAGCAGGGGCCGTTTTGAAGGCCCAGAACGGCCCCTGCTGCTAGTCAGTTGGCGCGGCCCTGTGACTGGCAGCAGGGAAAAGGGGGTTTAAATGCGGGAGGACCCCCAACGTGGTTGGGGGTCCTCGACCGTTAATGGTGTTCCGGCGGTGACCTACTCTCCCACACCCTCCCGGGTGCAGTACCATCGGCGCTGTGGGTCTTAGCTTCCGGGTTCGGGATGGGACCGGGCGTTTC
>NZ_JBFTLG010000006.1:0-217647 GCF_056396305.1 Arthrobacter sp. 05T420
GGATGCACACAATGCACAAAATTTGAAACCAGCTGTAAAAACCAGACCACACCACGGGATGGCGCAACCTGGTCAATTCAACCAATTCAATACAATAAATTGGTATCAACAAACTTGGCACACTATTGAGTTCTCAAACAACAGACACATTCGAATACTTGTCGAAACAATTCATTTCCATGAATTCTTTATTTCGCTTTTCTTCGCTGCGATGTTTACAGCTTATTTCATTCATTTCCACTTTGCAAATTCGGGATTTTCATCCGAATTTCACGTTGTGGAGTGAATCCGCCCAGCAGAATTGAAGCAATTTCCATTATGTGCGCCTAGCGCATGAAAAATTGCTTCTCATTTGTGGGGGTTTGTCACCACTCAACGGCGGCGACTCAGAAAACAATACACGCTCCTCCCCGGCCGTGCAAATCGGCCGGGGAGGAGCGTGCAGGGTGCGTTTCGAGGCTAATCAGGACGCGGCGACTTCCACCGTCGCCAGGTTCTTCTTGCCCCGGCGCAGGAGCAGGTAGCGGCCATGCAGCAACTGGCTGGAGTCAATAACGGCGTCGGGGTCGGTCACTTTCGCATTGTTGACGTAGGCCCCGCCCTCCCCCACAGTTCGGCGTGCGGCGGACTTGCTCTCTGACAGACCGGAGGCGACCAGCAGCTCGATGATGCCCAGGGCGCCGGCGTCGACAGTGGCGGACGGCAGCTCGGAGGTCGCCGCCTGCAAGGTCGCTTCATCCAGCACGGAGAGATCGCCGTTGCCGAACACCGCGGCCGACGCCGCAATGACCTTCTCCGTGGCGTCCACGCCATGGACCAGCGAGGTCACTTCGTATGCCAGTTTCCGCTGGCCCTCCCGGGCAAACGGACGTTCGGCGATCGCCAGTTCCAGAGCCTCGATCTCGGCCCGGCTCAGGAAGGTGAACACTTTGAGGCGGTCCGCGACGTCGGCGTCGGCCGTGTTAAGCCAGAACTGGTAGAAGGCGTACGGGCTGCACATGGCCGGATCCAGCCAAATCGCGTTGCCTTCGCTCTTGCCAAACTTAGTGCCGTCAGAGTTGGTGATCAGCGGCGTACCCAGGGCGTGGACGTGCTTGCCCTCAACCTTGCGGATGAGTTCGGTGCCGCTTGTGAGGTTGCCCCACTGATCCGAGCCACCGGTCTGCAGCATGCAACCGTAGTCGCGGAACAGCTGCAGGTAGTCCATGCCCTGCAGGATCTGGTAGCTGAACTCCGTGTAGCTGATGCCTTCCTCAGAGCTGAGGCGGGATGCGACGGCGTCCTTGCGGAGCATGGTGCCGACACGGTAATGCTTGCCGATCTCGCGCAGGAAGTCGATGGCGCTCAGCGGCGCCGTCCAGTCCAGGTTGTTGACCATCTGGGCGGCGTTGTCGCCCTCGAAGCTGAGGAAGCGACGGACCTGGGCCTGCAGGTAGCCCACCCATTCGGACACGGTGTCCTTGGTGTTGAGGGTGCGTTCCGCCGTCGGACGCGGATCCCCGATCAGGCCTGTGGATCCGCCCACCAGTCCGAGGGGCTTGTGGCCGGCCAGCTGGATCCGGCGCATGAGCAGCAGCTGGACCAGGTTGCCCAGGTGCAGGCTCGGCGCGGTCGGATCGAAGCCGCAGTAATACGTCACGGGCTCGCCGGCGAGGAGCTTCTCGAGCTCCGCCTCATCCGTGGAGACGTGGACAAGGCCGCGCCATTTCAGCTCCTGCCAGATATTGGCAAAGCTGGGGTCGTTCTGCTGGGCATCGAGAATATTTAGCTGGGACACGGAATCTAAGTTAGCAGGATCAAGGGACCCGCATCGCAGTTGACGCCGTACGCCCAGCGGGCGGACGGCCAATACCGCCGGGCAGCCGTGTTGCTGCCCGGCAGGCGGACAGCCCGGCAGGCGGACAGCCAATGTCGCCCGGCCGCCGGCCTACTCCTCGATGCCTGCCGGGATTCCGGCGGCGGCGATGAGCCGCAGGCGCTGCGTAGGCCGGGTCATGGCCACATACAGGTCGCCCACCCGGCCGTGCTCGTGGTTGAGCATGTCCATCGGCTCCAGGACCACGACTCCGTCAAATTCCAGTCCTTTTGCCTCGCGGGGACTGATCACTACGATGTCCTGCGCGTAACTTCCCGCTCCGGTCCCGACGCGGTGACCGTACACGGCCCGCAGTGCTGCGCTGGCCTCCGGGAGAAGATCGCCGTCGGCGATGACCGCCATCAGGCCGCCCTCGATGGCGTCCAGTTCCTCGGGAAGCACTTCGACGAGCTTGTTGACGATCTGGCCCTTGCCGACGTTGTCGATGACCGGGGACCAGCGCCCTTCCCTGACGGCCTTGGGCGCCGAGACCACCAGTCCGGCCGCGGTGGCCATGCGGGCCGCGGCCTCGGCGATCTGGGACGGTGTGCGGTAGTTGACGGTCAGTTCCTCGAGCTGCCAACGGTCGCCGAACATGGGGCCCAGGGCGCTGTGCCAGGAGTTGGCGCCGGCCACGGAACTTGTCTGGGCGATGTCGCCCACGATCGTGAACGACTTCAGCGGGCAGCGGCGGACCAGCAGCCGCCACTGCATGGGTGACAACTCCTGGGCCTCGTCCACCACGATGTGCCCGAAGGCCCACGAACGGTCCGTGGTGGCGCGCTCTGCGGCGGTCAGCCTCGTCTCGCGCTCCTGGTTCTGGTCCACCAGGTCTTCGGCCGTGACGAGGACGTCCACGCCGGCGGTTTCCATGTTGACCAGGGTCTGCTTGGCGTTGGCGAGGTCGCGGGCACGGTCCTGTTCCTGCTGGGCCAGGCCCCGTCCTGCGGCGGCATCAAGCTCGCCGAGCAGTTCGGCGGCCTCGTCGAGCAGCGGAACGTCGGACTCGGTCCAGGGCGAACCGGCAGGGCGCAGCAGCAGCGCGCGTTCCTCCGGGGTGAGGTTCGGGGTGCAGGCCTCGAGGATGGCCGGCTTGCTCAGCAGCTCCCCCACGAGCTTCTCGGGAGTCATCGGCATCCAGCACAGGTTCAGGGCGATCCGGACATCCCGGGCGGAGCGGACATCCTCCGCCAGGTACGAGCGGTCGGCGTTGTTGCCGATATTGCCGGCCTCCACCAGTTCCGTCAGCTGCTCGGTCAGTTCGCGGAGCAGGATCTTGACGAAGGAGACGCGGGCCTCGTTGTGCGGCTTGCCAGTGGCGCGCGCCCTTTCCTTGGCGCGACGGACCTGCCGCGGCGTGAGAACCAGCTTGCGGCCGTCGACCTCAAGGATCCGGTTTCCGGCCGGAATGCGCTGCCGGTTGGCCACGGCGTTGGCAATCACCTCGGCCATGTCCAGCCGGCCCTTGATGGCGGCGACGGCGGAGTCCGGCTCGGCAACGGCGGTGATGCCCGGCATGAGCCGACCCAGGCTCGCCATCACGACGCCGGTCTCGCCGAGCGAGGGCAGCACGCGTTCGATGTACTTCATGAAGGACGACGTCGGCCCCACCAGCAGGACGCCGGCGCTCTTGAGCCTGTCCCGGTGCGTGTACAGCAGGTACGCGGCGCGGTGCAGGGCGACGGCGGTCTTGCCTGTGCCTGGACCACCCTGGACCACGAGCGCGCCGGAGATGGAGGAACGGATGATCCGGTCCTGCTCGGACTGGATGGTGCCGACGATGTCTGACATCCGGCCCGTCCGCTTGGAGTTCAGGGCAGCCAGCAGGGCGCCTTCGCCCTGGAGCGAATCATTGTCCGCGAGCATGTCGGCGTCGAGCACGTCATCCTCGATTGCCTTGACCTCGCGCCCCTGCAGGATCAGGTGACGGCGGCGGCGGACGCCTTGCCGGTCGAATGCCGTGGCCTGGTAGAAGTGGCCGGCCTCGGGCGCACGCCAGTCCACCATGAGCCGCTGCAGGTCCTCGGTGGTCAGGCCGATGCGGCCGATGTACTGGGCCTCCCCGGAATCCAGGTCCAGGCGGCCGAAAACCAGCCGGTCATCGACTGCGTCGAGCTGGGCGAGGCGGTCCTCGTAGAGGGCAGCGAAGGCATCGCGTTCGGAAACGTTCTGCATGGTGCCCACGGCACCGGCACGGCGCACCTGGGCCAGCTGGGTGCGCTTCTCCACCCGCAACTCATCGAGCCGGGCGTAAAGTCCGGCCACATAGTCGCGTTCATGGGCCAAATCAGCGTCGTGCATCGAACGTTCCCCTATCGAAAAAGACGGACCCACCATTCTACAGCCATTTCGGCGGGCACGGCTGTTGCATGTCGCCAAACAATGCCAAGGCAGTCTTCGTCAGGGAATTCTACCGACACGTCCCGGATGGTCCAGCCTCGCCAGCCCCGCTATATCCGCAGCAGGGAGCGGACGTTGTGGCCGGTCAGCGCCGTGCGGCCGGCAAGTTCGTCCAGTTCCATGACCACACCAATGCCGGCCACGTGGATCCCGCACCGCTCGAACAGTCGTGCCGCGGCGCCGAGCGTACCGCCGGTGGCGAGCACGTCGTCGAGGATCAGCACCCTGCTCCCGGGCGCCAGGTCGGTGGTGTGCAGCTCAAGGGTGGCCGTGCCGTATTCCAACGCGTAATCCTCGGAGAACACTTCGCGAGGCAGCTTGCCGGCCTTGCGCACCGTGATGACTCCGGTCCCAGTGGCGTAGGCGGCGGCTGCCGCGAGCAGGAAGCCGCGGGCTTCCACTCCGGCCACGGCGTCGAACTGGCCCTGGAACGGTCCCACCAGGGCATCGACGACGGCCCCGAAGGCGGCGCCGTCGGCGAACACCGGGGTCAGGTCCTTGAAGCTGATGCCTGGTTTGGGATAGTCCGGGATGGTGGCGCATAGGCCTTTAATCAGTTCATCCACCGGCATTGCACTCTTCGTCTGGTTCGGTTCGCTGTGATTCACCCATCCACCCTACTGGCTGGCCGCTGGACGTTTCCCGGGCGGCGGCGTCCGGAGCCGCACCGGATGGGCCAGTTTCGCGACCTCCCAGAAATCCCTATGCCTCTGGCGGCGGAGGCTCGGCGCCGCCGCCCGGTTCCGGCGGGCGCAGGAGGGCGTTGGCAAGGCCATAGGAGACCACGCCCAGCGCCTTCCTCAGCGCGCGCTCGGCATCGAACCGTCCGGCCGCCACGCGGCTCAGCCGGGCGTAGTCCCCGGCCCACCCGGACCGGCGGAACCTGTCGGCGTCACCATGGAGGAGCCGCCCGTAGAGGACGTCCTCAAACAGGTCGTGGTCATCCAATGCGATTTCGGCCATCAGCGCCTGGCGGTCCCGGATCATCCCGTTCGTGAACAAACTGGCCGCTTCTGCCGCGCCCCCGGCTATCCGGACGTCCGCCGAGTAGTTGCACAGGCGTAGGGCCCTGACGACGAGTTTCAGTGAAACGTGTTCTTCCGGAACGATGAATTTGCGCAGCAGGGCGGCCCGGAAGAGCTCAACCCAGTGCCTTCGCTCTGCCTCGAGGGAGTCCACGGCGACTTGCCCGCCGTCGGGCGAGAACAGCTCGACCATGCGGAAGTACTCGGTGGCCAGCTGCGCAAAGATCTGAAGCCGTTCCAGCTCACTGCCCGGTTTTCCGCGTTTCCCCTCGCCCATAATGGTCCATCATCCCGCACCGCGCCCGCCGGCATCAGAGTGTGCCAGCACAGTGTCTGGCGCGCTACACGCCGCCGGCGTTGCGCGCCTTGGCCGCCTTGTAGCGGGAGACGGTAGGGTCGCCGCTGAGCCAGAACCGCCAGGGGTAGTCGTGGCTGCCGCCGGCGCCGGAGACACCGACACGGGGACCAGAGCTGATGCCAACAGCGACCCCTTCCGGCGGGTTCGCGGGCAGCTCCAGCCGGAACGGCGGCGCCAGCGCGTCCCGCCCGCTGTCCGCCGTCGTCAATCCCAGCGCGGTGGCAAGCCGGGCCGGGCCGCTGGCGAGGTCGGTGTCCGATTTCGACGTCGGGCGCCTGGCCCCGGCCAGCTCATGACCCGCCACCACCTCGCCGGCCCTCAGCAGCAGCGCGGACGCAACGCCCTCGGGCCCGCACACGATATTGGCGCAATGGTGCATCCCGTACGTGAAATACACGTACAGGTGGCCGGCCGGGCCGAACATCGGCGTGTTGCGGGCCGTTTGGCCCCGGAAGGTATGGGAGCCGGGATCAGGGTGGCGCGAATCATGCGGGCCGAGGTACGCCTCCACTTCGGTTATCCGGACGGAGACGGAGCCCTCGCGCCCGTCATGCGTCAACACGGCGCCGAGGATCAGTGGCGCCACGTGCCGCGCATCGGCCGAGAGCAGCTCCCGGAGCGACGCAGCCGTGCCTGTAACCGTGCCAGGCTGGACATCTTCTTCCGTGCCGGTCTGTACGCCAGTGAACGTGCCGGGCTGGGCAGGAAGCGGGCTCGAAGTCATGCTCAGACTTTAACAAACGCCGCCGGAGGCCCACACGGCCGTGTCCGAATTCCGCTAGCAGCTGTCCAGCGAAGCTGGCAGGATGGGGTCATGGACTTCTGGCAGCGCTACCGGGCAATCGACGCCCGCGACACCCGTTTCGACGGGCAGTTCTACACCGCTGTCCGGACCACCGGCATCTACTGCCGGCCCTCGTGCCCCGCGCGGACGCCCAAGGCGGACAACGTCACGTTCTATGAGACGTCCGCTGCCGCGCACGACGCCGGCTACCGGGCTTGCAAACGCTGCCTGCCCGAGGCCGTGCCCGGCACGCCGGCGTGGAACGTGCGCTCCGATATCGCCGGGCGGGCCATGCGGCTCATCAACGACGGCGTGATCAACCGCGACGGTGTCGAGGGGCTGGCGGCCCGGCTCGGCTACTCCTCGCGCCAACTCAACCGGATCCTCAGCCACGAACTCGGCGCCGGTCCGCTGTCCCTGGCGCGGGCGAGCCGCGCGCAGACCGCCCGCACCCTGCTGGTCTCCACCGCCATGAAGGTCTCGGACATCGCCTTCGCCGCCGGATTCAGCAGCGTGCGCCAGTTCAACGAGACCATCGGCGAGGTCTTTGCGATGACGCCTTCCGCGCTCCGGGCCACAGCCCGGCATCACCGCTCCCCCGCGGCGACCACCGCGCTCACGCTGAACCTTCCGTACCGCGAACCGTTCGACCCAGGCGTCTTCGACTTCCTCGCCGTCCGCGCCATCCCCGGGGTCGAGGAAGGTACGTCCAGTTCCTACGCCCGGACCCTGCGGCTGACGCACGGCGATGCCCGCTTCCGGGTGGACTACGACGCCGGGGCGCCCGGGCGCCCGCTCGTGCTGACCATCGGCGCCGTCGATCTCCGCGACCTGGCCGCCCTGCTGAGCAGGGTCCGCCGCCTGCTGGACCTGGACGCCGATCCGGTCGCCATCGATGCCGCCCTCACGGCCGATCCCCGGCTGGCCGCCGCGGTGGCGCGCACGCCCGGCATGCGAATGCCCGGCGCCGTTGATCCGCAGGAACTGCTGATCCGGGCCATGATTGGCCAGCAGATCACGGTGGCCGCCGCGCGGACCGCCCTGGTCCAACTTTCCGCTGTCGGGAGCGCGAGCCTGGTGCCCGACGACGGCCTCCACCGGCTGTTCCCGACGGCCACCCAGATTGCGGAGACCGGCTTCGAACTGCTCCGCGGCCCCCAACGGCGGATCGATGCCGTCCGCGGCGCAGCCGCGGCTATGGCCTCGGGCGACCTGGACTTCGGCTATGGCGACGACGTCCACGGGCTGGAGGCCAAGCTCCTGCCACTGGCCGGCGTCGGGCCGTGGACCGTGGGATATGTCGCGATGCGGGTCATCGGGGCGCCGGACGTGTTCCTGGCCAACGATGCCGCGGTCCGCAACGGCATCCGGTCACTCGCCCGGACCCCCACCGGGGCCACACTGACCCCCGATTTCCGTGAGGTCAGCCCGTGGCGCTCCTACGCCACCATGCATCTTTGGCGTGCAGCAGCGGCTGCCCAGGCCGCGGCGCGTGCGCTGTCTTTAACTCAAAAGCAGACTCAAAAACAGGCTCCGAAGAAAGCGAAACCATGAAAGCCCAGCTGTTGACCATGTCCACCCCGGACGGTCCTTTCACCATCATTGCCCGCGACGGCGCCGTCCTTTCCTCGGGCTGGACCGCTGTTCCCGGCGAACTGACCGGGCAGATCCACGCGGACCTGCTGCCGGGTGAATTCGAAACCGTTTCCGGGCTGGGCCCCATCTCTGAGGCAGTGGAGGCGTTCTACGCCGGCGATCCGGTGCCGGCTATGGCGGTGCCGGTGCTGCAGAAGTCAGGTCCCTTCCGCAGCCACGCCTGGGACGTGCTGCGCACGGTCGCTCCCGGGCGCCCGGTGACCTACACGGAGTACGCGGAGCTGTCCGGCAACGCCAAGGCCGTCCGGGCCGCGGCCAGTGCCTGCGCCTTTAACGCGGCGGCCCTGTTTGTTCCCTGCCACCGCGTCATCCGCACCGACGGGACCCTGGGCGGGTTCCGCTGGGGACTGGCCGTCAAGGGCAGCCTGCTGGACCGGGAGCACGAACTCGCCCTCGCAACGGTAAGGCCCTAGGCCTAGAGGGGCCCGGGCAAGGGGCAGCGGGCAGGGGCGCCGGGCACCCCGCCGGCCGAGAGCTGGCCGCAAAGGTCCGAAACCTAGTTGTTGACGGGCACTCCGGCGGGCCAGGGCAGAAGTTCCGGGAGGTCGACGCCGTCGGCCGCGGCGGTGGCGCGAAGGCTGCCGAGCGTGGGGGTGCGCCCGGCGAGCCACGCGGCGATATCCGTGAGCATCCCGTTGATCACCGTAGATGTCCCGCCGCTCCCGATGGCCACCGCGGGCAGGCCGAGCGGCTGCAGTATGAAGCGCTGGCCCTCGGGCACCCGGGCGGAGAGGAAATCGAAGAGGTGCCCGCAGAAGGGCCGGCTCCAGGTTTCCGGTCCGTGGCCGGTGCCGAGATCGGCCGCATGGATGACGAGTTCGCGCCACAGTGCCAGGCCGCCGTCGAACACGACTCCCCCGCGGTAGGTGATGGGCTCGCGCCAGCCAGCGGCGTCAAGCGAGTCGAAGGCGCGCAGGGCCCTGCCCAGCGCTGCGTCGAGGTCGGCCCGGTGCTCAGCCAGGCTGTGGCCGGCCGCCATGTCGATGGCGCGGTTTCGCCCCGCGGAGCCGCCGTCGTAGAGTTCCACGCTCTCACCGCGGGCGGCGTATTCCAGTTGGCGGCCCATCGCGTTGGCGATCCCGCAGATGTGGGCCAGCACGTGCCCGCGGCTCCAGCCGGGCAGTTCCGAGGGCGCTTTGATGTCCTGTTCCGTCAGTTTCGCGGCGATTCCGGTCACGACGTCGGCGGCGCGGTGCAGTTCGGCCCGAAGGTTCTCTGGTGTGATTGAGGTCATGGCGCCCATCCTAAACCGAGCCACCCAATTAGCTCGGATTAACTGAGCGGAACCCGATCAGCGGGGCGCGTAGCGGTGCCGGATGTGCCGGCGGTCGTGCCGGGCCTGCCAGAATTCGATTTCGCGGGGCCGGATGGCGTACAGCTGCCAGTCCGGATTCTCGCCACCGTCTGCTCCCGGCCGGGCCTGCCAGTCAGCGGCCGACGCCTCGGCGGACAGCTCTACGACGTCCCCGGCTACCCGCACCTGGCGGCCTTGCTGTTGCCAAAAGAAGTTCAGCGCCGCGTTCGGGTTGGCCGCGAGCTCCAGCCCCTTCCGGGATCCCCGGGAGGTCGCGAAGTGCCAGCCGTCGGCGTCGATGTCCTTCAGGATCAGCATCCGCGACGACGGCCGGCCCTGTGCGTCGGAGGTGGCCAGGCTGCAGGCGTTCGGCTGCGGCACCCCGGCGGCCAGGGCCTCGTCCAGCCATAGCCGGAACAGCTCCACCGGGTCTTCGGGCGCTGAGGCCGGATCGAAGTCCGGGAGCACTTCGGGGAAATCGGGCAGGGCACGGAGCATTTGCCGGAACGTTTCGCTCATGCACCCACCTTAAACGCCGCGAGACGGGGCCCAGGCCCGCAGGGTTCCCTGGCCGAGCTTGCGAGGTTAGGGTGCGGATGGGGGCACTTCACGGCA
Source organism: Arthrobacter sp. 05T420 (assembly GCF_056396305.1). Lineage (NCBI taxonomy): Bacteria > Bacillati > Actinomycetota > Actinomycetes > Micrococcales > Micrococcaceae > Arthrobacter > Arthrobacter sp. 05T420. The sequence continues at coordinate 9,988 of NZ_JBFTLG010000006.1, forward strand.
GTGTTTACGAAAAACATTGCCGTGAAGTGCCCCCTCGCGCACAGACCAAAGGGTGCTACCCCGCGTACTCCCGCACGCCGGCGAGCTCGCCGGCGAGGACCAGCAACTGGCGTTCGACGGCGGCCGGCGCGGTGCCGCCCTGGGAGTTCCGGCTGTTGAGCGAACCCTCAGTGGACAGGACCGTGCGGACCTCCGGCGTCAGGTGCTCCGAGATGGCCGCGTATTCCCCGTCCGTCAGGTCCCAAAGCTCGACGCCTCGGCTTTCGGCCTGCTTCACCGCGGCGCCGGAAAGCTCGTGGGCCTCGCGGAAGGGAACGCCCTGGCGGACCAGCCATTCGGCGATGTCGGTCGCCAGCGCGAAGCCCTGTGGTGCCAGCGCTTCCATCCGTTCGGTGTTGAACGTCAGCGTCGCGATCATGCCGGACACTGCCGGGAGCAGGACCTCCAGCGTGTCGGCGGCGTCGAAGACCGGTTCCTTGTCCTCCTGCAGGTCGCGGTTATACGCGAGCGGCAGGCCCTTCAGGGTGGCCAGCAGCCCTGTCAGGTTGCCGATCAGCCGGCCCGCCTTTCCTCGCGCCAATTCCGCCACGTCCGGGTTCTTCTTCTGCGGCATGATCGAGGAGCCGGTGGAGTAGGAATCGTGCAGGGTGACGAAGGAGAACTCCTTCGTGGCCCACAGGATCACTTCCTCCGAGACCCGGGAGAGGTCCACGCCGATCATGGCCGTGATCCAGGCGAACTCGGCGAAGACGTCGCGGGAGGCGGTGCCGTCGATCGAGTTGTGCGTCGCTGAGAAGAAGCCGAGATCGGCTGCGACGGCCTCCGGGTCCAGTCCCAGCGACGAGCCAGCCAGGGCGCCCGAGCCGTAGGGCGAAACGCCGGCGCGCTTGTCCCAGTCCGCCAGCCGCTGCACGTCGCGCAGCAGTGCCCAGGCGTGGGCCAGCAGGTGGTGGCTAAGCAGGACCGGCTGGGCATGCTGCAGGTGGGTGCGGCCGGGCATGGCCACCCCCTGGTGCGCCTTGGCCTGGTCCACCAGGGCGTCGATCGTGGCGAGCACGCCGCGGGCGATGATCCGGGCGTGGTCGCGCAGGAACATCCGTCCCAGCGTGGCCACCTGGTCGTTGCGGGACCGGCCGGCGCGGAGCTTGCCGCCGAGCTGGGTGCCGGCGCGCTCGATCAGGCCGCGCTCCAGCGAACCGTGCACGTCCTCATCGGACTCCGCCGGCAGGTAGGCGCCGGAGGCGACGTCCTCATCCAGCTGGGTCAGCGCGGCCAGCATGCCCTCGAGTTCGGCGTCGTCCAGCAGCCCGGCCTTGTGCAGCACGCGGGCGTGCGCCTTGGACCCGGCGATGTCGTAGCGGGCCAGCCGCCAGTCAAAGTGCGTGGACTTACTCAGGGCTGCGAGGGCGTCGGCGGGGCCGCCGGCGAACCGGCCGCCCCACAGCGCTCCCGTATTTGTAGCTTCGGACTTATGCTCAGCCACAGGGGCTACTGTCCTGTGACGCGGATGTCGCGGCGGGCGGCAACCTTGGCGGACATGCCCCACAGCTCGATGAAGCCGCGCGCCATCGACTGGTCGAACGTGTCGCCGGTGTCGTACGTGGCGAGGTCGAAGTCGTAGAGCGAGGTCTCGGAGCGGCGTCCGTTGACGATCGCCTGGCCGCCGTGCAGCACCATGCGGATGTCGCCGGTGACGTAGCGCTGGGTGTCCTCGATGAAGGCGTCGAGGGAGCGCTTGAGCGGTGAAAACCACTGCCCGTCGTAGACCAGCTCGGCCCAGCGCTGGCCGACGGTCGCCTTGAAGCGGGCCTGCTCGCGCTCGATGGTGATGTCCTCGAGGTGCTTGTGTGCGGTGATGAGCGCCATGGCGCCCGGTGCCTCGTAGATTTCGCGGGACTTGATGCCCACGAGGCGGTCCTCGACGACGTCGATCCGGCCGACGCCCTGGGCGCCGGCACGGCGGTTGAGTTCCTTAATGGCCTGCAGCGGGGTGACCTTGACGCCGTCGATCGCCACCGGCACGCCGGCTTCGAAGGAGATGGTGACCTCATCCGGCGCCGGCGGGAATTCCGGGGTGGCGGTGTAGTCGTAGATGTCCTTGGTGGGGGCGTTCCAGATGTCTTCGAGGTAGCCGGTTTCGACGGCGCGGCCCCAGACGTTCTGGTCGATCGAGTACGGGTTCTTCTTGGTGGTCTCGATGGGCAGGCCCTTTTCCTCGGCGAAGGCGATGGCCTTGTCGCGGGTCAGGGCGAGGTCGCGGACCGGGGCGATGCACTTCAGGTCCGGGCCGAGGGTCTGGATGCCGACTTCGAAGCGGACCTGGTCGTTGCCTTTGCCGGTGCAGCCGTGGGCCACCGTGGTGGCCCCGAATTCGCGGGCGGCCTTGACCAGGTGCTTGACGATCACCGGGCGGGAGATGGCCGAGACCAGCGGGTAGTGGCCCTGGTAGAGGGCGTTGGCCTTCAGCGTGGGCACGCAGTACTCGTTGGCGAACTCGTCGCTGGCGTCGGCGACGTAGGCTTCAACGGCGCCGCAGCCCAGCGCGCGCTGGCGGATGGTCTCCAGCGATTCGCCGCCCTGTCCGACGTCGACCGCCACGGCGATGACCTCGGCGCCGGTGGCTTCACCGATCCAGCCGATGGCTACGGAAGTATCCAGGCCACCGGAGTAGGCCAGAACAATACGCTCAGTCACGGAAATGCTCCTTAGTTGTTTGGTGATGCTGTAAGTCTGGGAAAAATCTCTGTTGCAAGCCTGTCACAAGCCCGGTGCGCCCGGTCCCTTGAAAGGCTCGTGGTGCGGCTTATTGGCCGGCTTCCTCGGCGAACTGCAGGAAGCGTGCGGCGATGTCCGCGCCGCCCAGGGGGTCGCGGGTGACAAGCAGGACGGTGTCGTCCCCAGCGATGGTGCCCAGGATCGAGGGCATCACGGAGTGGTCGATGGCGAGGGCAAGGAAGTTCGCGGCGCCCGGCGGGGTCCGGAGTACCACAAGGTTGGCCGAAGCTTCGGCGGTGACGAGCAGTTCCCCGCACAGCCGGGTCAGCCGGGCATCGAGGATTTCCTGCGTGACGCCGCTCTTGGCCGCCCGTTCGCCGCCCTCGCCCGGGACGGCGTAGACCAACACGCCGTCCTTGCCGCGGACCCGGACGGCGCCGAGTTCCACGAGGTCGCGGGAGAGCGTGGCCTGGGTGACCTGGACGCCGTCGTCCGCGAGCAGCGCCGCGAGCTCGGCCTGGGAACGGACCGATTCGCCTGTCAGAATCGCCGTGATCCGTGCCTGCCGGGCTGTCTTGGTGGCCGGGCTGGCCCCCGGAGAGGCTGGCTGGACGGTCATCAGGCCAAGCCGTCCGCCGGCGCCAGCCCATCGACAACAGCCAGGCCGGAGCGGTGCATGAGCCAGGCCATGAGCGCCTTCTGGGCATGGAGCCGGTTTTCGGCCTCGTCCCAGACCACCGACTGCGGGCCGTCAATGACGTCCGCGGCGATCTCGTAGCCCCGGTAGGCCGGCAGGCAGTGCAGCACGACGGCGTCCGGCGCCGCGAGCTTCATCGCCGCGCTGTCCACGGCATAGTTGCGGAACAACTTCATCCGCGCTCCTTTCTCCGCCTCCTGGCCCATGGACACCCACGTGTCGGTAGCCACGACGTCGGCGCCAAGGAGCGCCTCGGCGGCGTCAACCGTCACCAGCACCGAGCCGCCGGTCTCCGCGGCGCGGTCCTCGGCGGCGGCGATGATCTCCGCGGACGGCAGGAAGCCAACGGGTCCGGCGATCCGGACGTTCATGCCCGCCGTGACGCCGGCCAGCAGGTAGGAATTGGCCATGTTGTTGGCCGAGTCGCCCAGGTACGCCATGGTCAGGCCCTGGAGCGAGCCCTTGTGCTCTTTGACGGTCAAGAGATCGGCGAGGAGCTGGCAGGGGTGGTAGTCATCGCACAGGGCGTTGATGACCGGAACGCGTGAGTTCGCGGCCATGGCGACGAGTCCGGCATGCGCGCCGGTGCGCCACACGATGGTGGACACCATGCGTTCGAGCACCTTGGCGGTGTCCTCGACCGATTCCTTGTGCCCGATCTGCGCCTCTCCGGGGTTGATGATGAGCGCGTTGCCGCCCATATCCGCGATTCCGGTGGCGAAGGAGACCCTGGTCCGGGTGGAGGTCTTGTCGAAGATGACGGCCACGGTCTGGCGGCCGCTGCCCGCCGCGGCGAAGGGCTGCACGCTGTAAGGCGCGGCCTTCATCCGGACGGCGAGCTCGAGGACTTCGGCCTGTTCGGCCGGGCTGAGGTCCGTGTCCTTGAGGAAGTGGCGGGTGGGCACTGATGTGGTCACGGCGGCGGTCACTTGGCGTCCTTTGCGGCGTTGTTACTTGAAGTGGCGGGCTGTTCGGCCTGGACCTGATCGGCAGTCTGTTCGGCAGTTTTTTCTGCGGTGTTTTCGGCAGTGGCCTTGGCGGTTTCGAGCAAGGCCGGCAGCGCCGCCAGGAAGCGGTCGGCCTGTTCGGTGGTCAGGATCAGCGGCGGCGCGAGTCGGATGGTGCGCGGGCCCGGGCTGTTGACGATGAACCCGGCGTCGAGGCCGGCGGTGACGACGCCGGGGGCGACGTCGCCGTCGAGGTCGAAGCCGATCAGCAGCCCCTCGCCGCGGACCTCGGTGACGCCGGGGATTCCGGCGAGGCCGGCGCGCAGGTGCTCCCCCAGGCTCCGGACGTGGGCCAGGATGTCCTGGTTTTCGAGGACGTGCAGGGTTGCGAGGGCGGCCGCGGTGGCCACCGGGTTGCCACCAAAGGTGGTCCCGTGCTGGCCGGCGGTCAGCAGGGCGGACGTTTCCGGTCCGAATGTCACGAGCGCGCCCACCGGGAAGCCGCCGCCGAGGCCCTTCGCGAGGGTCACGGCGTCGGGCACGATTCCGGCGTCCTCGCTGGCCAGCCATTTGCCGGTGCGGCCGATGCCGGTCTGGACCTCGTCAAGGATCAGCAGGGCGCCGGACGCGCTCGTGGCCTCCCGGGCGGCCTTGAGGTAGCCGGCGGGCAACGGCCGGACGCCGGCCTCGCCTTGGATCGGTTCGAGGAAGACGGCTGCGGTTGTCTCGTCCACGGCCGCGCGGAGGGCCTCGATGTCACCAAACGGCACATGCACGACGCCGCCGGGCAGCGGTGCGAACGGCGCCCGGTACGCCTCCTTCGCCGTCAGCGCGAGGGCACCCATGGTGCGCCCGTGGAACGCGCCTTCGAGCGCGATGATCTTGGTGCGCGGCTTCTCTGCACTGTCCCCGCCTGCGCTCTTTGTGCTGGCGCCTGTGTTCCGGCGCGCCAGCTTGAAGGCCGCCTCAACGGCCTCGGTGCCGGAGTTGGCGAAGAACACCTTGGAGCCGGCCGGCGCCTTGGACAGTTCCAGCAGCTTCTCGGCCAAGGCGATCTGGGTGGGGCTCGTGAAGAAGTTCGAGACGTGGCCCAGAGTGGCCAGCTGGCTGGAGATCACCGAGGTGACGAACGGGTGGGCGTGCCCGAGCGCGTTCACGGCGATGCCGCCGAGCAGGTCCAGGTACTCCTTGCCATCGGCGTCCCATACGAGGCAGCCGGCGCCGCGGACCAGGACCCGCTGCGGCGTGCCGAAGACACCCAGTAAGGAGGACGAGTAGCGGGAGAGCCACTGTGCGCCGGTGGCGCGCGAGTGAACCAACTCCCCTACCGGAGAATGTTCAAGATCCGTGGAAGGTGCGGTTTCGATCTGGTTCATTTGCTTTCCTCGTCGGGGACGACCTGGGTGCCGATGCCGGCGGTCGTAAAGGTTTCCAGCAGCATCGAGTGCGGCAGGCGGCCGTCCACGATGTGGGCGCGCTCGACGCCGTCGTCAATCGCTTTCAGGCAGGCCGCCATCTTCGGGATCATGCCGGACTCAAGGCGCGGCAGCATCTCGCGCAACTCCGAAGCCGTCAGCGACGAGATCAGCGATGACCTGTCCGGCCAGTTGGCGTAGAGGCCTTCGACATCGGTCAGGATGACCAGCTTGGATGCACCCAGCGCCGACGCGACCGCCGCCGCCGCCGTGTCCGCGTTGACATTCAGTACCTGTCCGGTGGTGGAACCGTCTGCGGAGATTTCCGGGGCAACGGTGGAGACCACCGGGATCCGGCCGGCCGCGAGGATGTCGACGATGCCTTCCGGGTTGACGCCAACCACTTCCCCGACCAGGCCCAAGTCCACTTCCTCACCGTCCACTACGGTGCCGGTGCGGACCGCGCGGAGCAGTCCCCCGTCCTCGCCGGACATGCCGACGGCGTAAGGGCCGTGGGAGTTGATCAGGCCCACGAGCTCGCGCCCCACCTGCCCGGTGAGGACCATCCGGACCACGTCCATGGCCTCGGGCGTGGTGACGCGCAAGCCGCCCTTGAACTCGGATTCGATCCCGAGCCGGCTGAGCATGGCGTTGATCTGCGGGCCTCCGCCGTGCACCACCACGGGGTGGATGCCGACGTGGTGCAGGAACACGACGTCTTCGGCGAAGGCGCGGCGGAGCTCGTCGTTGACCATGGCGTTGCCGCCGTACTTGATCACCATGGTGCTGCCGGCAAAGCGCTGGATCCAGGGCAACGCCTCGATCAACGTGGCGGCTTTGTCCCGGGCGTCCGACTGGGAGGTGGTCTCGCGTGTCTGGGTGTTCATGCTGTTCGTCCTTCCCGGAACCGCCTAGCTGGAGTAGGCGCTGTTTTCGTGGACGTAGTCGTGGGTGAGGTCGTTCGTGAGGATCGTGGCCTCGGCCCCGCCCGCCTGCAGGTCGATTTCGACGAGGACCTCACGCGGTTCGAGGTCCACGAGGTTCCGGTCATCGCCGATGCTGCCGTTGCGGCAGATCTGCACGCCGTTCATGGACACGTTCAGCTGGTCAGGATCGAAGGCCGCGTCGGTGGTGCCGACGGCGGACAGCACGCGGCCCCAGTTGGGGTCCTTGCCGAAAATCGCGGTCTTGAAGAGGTTGGAACGGGCGACGGCGCGGCTGACGATTTCGGCGTCCCGCTCGCTCGCGGCGTTGAACGTCCGGATCGCGATGTCGTGGCTGGCGCCCTCGGCGTCGCCGATCAGCTTGCGGGCCAGCTCGGCGCAGACCTGGGTCAGGCCCGCGCCGAAGTCGGCGGCGGTCGGCACGGCAGCGGAGGCCCCGGATGCCAGCAGCACCACGGTGTCATTGGTGGACATGCAGCCGTCAGAGTCCGCCCGGTCAAAGGTGACCCGGGTGGCGTTGCGGAGTTCGGCGTCGAGCATGTCCGGCGGGACGTCGGCGTCCGTGGTGAGGACCACCAGCATGGTGGCCAGGCCAGGGGCCAGCATGCCGGCACCCTTGGCCATGCCGCCGATGGTGAACTCGGTGCCCTTGGAGTCCGCGCCGGTGAAGACGGCCTGCTTGGACACGGAGTCCGTGGTCATGATCGCGGTGGCCGCCGCGGGACCGCCGTCCGCCGCCAGGGCCGCGGAGGCGGAACCGATCCCGGCCAGGATCTTCTCCATGGGCAGCTGTTCGCCGATCAGTCCGGTGGAGCAGACCACGACGTCGGTAGCCGAGACGCCGAGGGCCTCCGCGGTCTTCTCCGCGGTGATGTGGGTGTTCTGGAAGCCCTGGGGCCCGGTGCAGGCGTTCGCCCCGCCGGAGTTGAGGAAAACGGCGTCCACGCGGCCGTCCTTGACCACCTCGCGGGACCAGTGCACGGGGGCCGCGGCGACGCGGTTGGACGTGAAGACCGCCGCGGCGGCCTTGGACGGGCCGTCGTTGACCACGAGGGCAACGTCCGGCTTGCCGGAAACCTTGAGGCCGGCCGTCACGCCGGCGGCGCGGAATCCCTGCGGTGCGGTGATGCTCACGGTGCGACTCCCTGGAGGTTGAGGCCGGCGGATTCCGCCAGGCCGAGGGCAATATTCATGGACTGCACGGCCCCGCCGGCGGTCCCCTTGGTCAGGTTGTCGATGGCGCAGCACACGATCACGCGGCCGGTGTGCTCATCGAAGGCAAGCTGCATGACCGTGTGGTTCGATCCCTGGACCGACTTGGTGGACGGCCACTGGCCCTCCGGGAGCAAGTGCACGAACGGTTCGTCGTCGTAGGCCTCGGCCCAGGCACGGCGGAGCTCCTCGGCGGTGACGCTGCGTCCTGGCTGCTGCCGGACCTTGGCTGTCGCCGTCGTGAGGATGCCCCGGCTCATCGGTGCCAGCGTGGGCGTGAAGGAGACGGTGACCGGAGCGCCAAGCGCCTTGGAGAGTCCTTGCTCGATCTCCGGGGTGTGCCGGTGTCCCCCGCCTACCCCGTAGGGGCTCATGGAGCCCATGACTTCGGCGCCGATCAGGTTGACCTTGGCGGCCTTGCCGGCCCCCGAGGTGCCGGATGCTGAGACGATCACGACGTCGTCGCCGTCCAGCAGCTGGCTGCTGAAGCCGGGCGTGAGGGCCAGCAGGGCCGACGTCGGGTAGCAGCCGGGGACGGCGATCCGGGTGGCGCCGCGGAGGGCGTCACGCTGGCCGGGCAGTTCCGGAAGGCCGTAGGGCCAGGTCCCGGCGTGCGCGGAGCCGTAGAACTTCTCCCAGGCCTGGGGGTCCTCGAGGCGGTGGTCCGCCCCGGCGTCGATCACCACGGTTCCGGCGGGCAGCTGCGCCGCGATCTCGGCGGATGCCCCGTGCGGAAGCGCCAGGAACACGACGTCGTGGCCGGCCAGGTTATCCACGGTGGTGTCTTCAAGGATCCGGTCCGCCAGGCCATGGAGATGCGGCTGTAATTCCCCTAGTCTGGAACCGGCGTTGCTGTGGGCCGTGATGGCACCGATGGTGACGTCGGGATGGCCGGCGAGGAGCCGCAGGACCTCGCCGCCGGCATAGCCGCTCGCCCCGGAAACGGCAACAGAAATAGTCATAAGCACGACTATACAGCAAGAGTATGCATAGGTGCCGATATTTATGCATGAATGCACTTGTGCCTAAATGCACCCGTCTGTGCCTGAATCCACCCGCGTGTGGAGCCCGATCGGCGGCCCGCAGAACCCCTGGGGCGTATGCTTGGTAAAGGGTGATCCAGACCGTGCCGCTGCAAATGCCAGCTGCAGCGTTGCCCGCAAACAGCAACGAGGCAACCCCTATGACCACTACGCTCACCACCCCAGAGCGCCCTAAATCGCGAGTCAGGCAACCCAACGCCGTCGTTCTCAGCTATTCGGAACTGCTCAAGACCGTGAAGGCAGCCGGTCTCCTGGAACGCCGTGTCGGCTTCTACATCACCGTGTTTTCGGTGCTTGCCCTCCTCATGGCCGCGACCTGGTTCGGCTTTGCGCTGATCGGTGACAGCTGGTTCCAGCTCCTGATCGCCGCCGCCTTGGGCATCATTTGCACGCAACTGAGCTTCCTGGCCCACGAGGCCGGGCACCGGCAGATCTTCGCGTCCCGCCGCGCCAACGACTGGGCCGCACGGCTGCTCGCCACGTCCGTGGCGGGCATCAGCTACTCCTGGTGGGAGCAGAAGCACGGTGCGCACCACAATCACCCGAACGTCATTTCCAAGGACCCGGACATCGCGCCCGGGCCCATCGCCTTCCACGCCGAAGCCGTAGCCGACCGCCAGGGCCGCCTCGCATTCCTGACCCGCAAGCAGGGCTGGTTCTTCTTCCCGCTCCTGTTCCTGGTGGGCCTGGGCCTCCAGATCGATTCCGTGAAATTCATCGTCCGCCACGCCAAGGTCACGCACCGCTGGGTTGAAATCCCGATCCTCGCCGTCCGGCTCAGCCTGCTGCCGGTTCTCGCCTTCTCCTTCCTGCCGCTGGGCATGGCGTTCGCCTTCATCGGCGTCCAGCTGGCCGTGTTCGGCTTCTACATGGGCGCGTCCTTCGCGCCGAACCACAAGGGCATGCCGGTCCTGCCGGCGGACAGCCGGGTCGACTTCTTCAGCCGCCAGGTCCTCACCTCCCGGAACATCTCGGGCGGCCGCTTCATGGACATCCTCCTCGGCGGCCTCAACCGCCAGGCAGAACACCACCTCTTCCCGGACATGGCCCGCCCCCAGCTGGACAAGGCCGCCAAGATCGTCCGCGAGTACTGCGCCAAGCACCAGGTCCCCTACACGGAAACCACGCTGATGCAGTCGTACGCCATCATCGTCCGCTACCTCAACGACGTCGGGCTCGCCGCGGGCCGCCACTTCGAATGCCCGATGGCAACGGTCACCCGCCGCTACTAGTCTGCCGCCGCTGCTAAGGACGCATCACCCGGCGGCCGCGCAGGACCCGCCGCGTCCGGACGGCGTCAGGTGAAGCATCTCGTGACGGATGGTTACGGAACGCCCCTTCATGGTTACCGCCAGTGTCCCTAGGATGGACCCAGGGACCGGGACAGACTTTCCCGCCCGGAAAAGGAGCCACATGATGCACGCAATCGTCGCCCGCCAGGCCGGGGGCCCCGAGGTCCTGGAGCTCGAGAAAGCAGCCCGCCCCGTTCCCGGGCCCGGCCAGCTGCTCGTCAGGGTCGCCGCCGCCGGCGTGAACTTCATCGACACCTACAAGCGCAGCGGCGTCTACAAGGTCAGCTACCCCTTCACGCCCGGTTCCGAGGCCGCAGGCACCGTGGAGGAGGTCGGCGACGCCGTCACCGGGTTCGCTCCCGGCGACCGGGTGGCCACGGCCGAGGGCGCTGGCTGCTACGCCGGCTATGCCCTCGTCGATGAGGACAAGGCCCTCCCTGTTCCGGACGGCCTGGACGATTTCACTGCCGCGGCCCTGCCGTTGCAGGGCGTGACGGCCCATTACCTGATCAACTCCACCTTCAAGGTCGAGTCCGGCCACACGGTCCTGGTCCACGCCGGCGCCGGTGGCGTCGGGCTCCTGATGATCCAGCTGCTCAAGGCCAAGGGCGCCCATGTCATCACCACTGTTTCGACGGACGAGAAAGAGCAGCTGGCCCGCGACGCCGGGGCCGACCACGTGCTGCGCTACGACGGTTTCGCTGAGCGGGTCCGGGATCTGACCAACGGCACCGGCGCGGACGTGGTGTACGACGGCGTCGGAAAAGACACCTTCGACGCCTCCCTGGCGTCGCTGCGCATCCGGGGCATGCTGGTGCTCTTCGGCGCAGCGTCCGGCCCGGTCCCGCCGTTCGACCCGCAGCGGCTCAACGCCGGCGGCTCGCTGTACCTTACCCGGCCGACCATGGGCCACTACCTTCGCGACGCCCGGGAACGCCGCTGGCGCTCCGACGAAGTCTTTGCCGCCGCCGCCGACGGCAGCCTCAAGGTCCGGATCGGCGCCCGCTACTCCCTCGCCGAGGCAGCCCGCGCCCACGATGACCTGGAACAGCGCCGCACCACCGGCAAAGTCATCCTGGTCCCCTAAGCCACACGGTCCCCCAAGCCGCGGCAACACCATCCGTTCATCTCTCGCAGGGACAATGCGCCAGTGACCGAGCAACGACTGACTCCGAGTGAAGCCCCCGACGCCGCTACGGTGCAGAGTCTTCCGGCACCCCGTGCCACCGTCTATGCGCCCCAACTGCCGGGGGCGCTCTCCGCTCCGGCGGAGCGGACGCTCATCGATATCCTCCGCGATAGTGCCGCCCGGTTCCCGGATGCCTCCGCCCTCGACGACGGCCACCGCTCGCTCAGCTACGCCCAGCTCATGGACGAAGTCCGGGCAACCGCGAGGAAACTGCACCTCGCCGGGCTGGGCGCCGGCGACAAGATCGGCGTCCGGATCCCGTCCGGCACCAACGAACTCTACGTCTCGATCCTGGCGGTACTGCTGGTCGGTGCGGCCTATGTCCCGGTAGACGCGGACGATCCGGATGAGCGGGCCAAACTGGTCTTCGGCGAGGCCAGGGTGGCCGGCATCCTCCGCGCCGGCGGGAAGATCGTCACGGACAGCAACCACCCCAGGCCGTTCCCCGACGCCAGGCCGCCCGGCCCCGACGACGACGCGTGGGTCATCTTCACCTCCGGCTCCACCGGCACACCCAAGGGCGTCGCTGTCCAGCACCGCTCGGCCGCCGCGTTCGTGGACGCCGAGGCCCGCATCTTCCTGCAGGGCGATCCGGTGGGCCCGCAGGACCGGGTGCTGGCCGGCCTGTCCGTTGCCTTCGATGCCTCCTGCGAGGAGATGTGGCTCGCGTGGCGCCACGGCGCCTGCCTTGTGCCGGCACCGCGGGCGCTGGTCCGGACCGGGATGGACCTGGGCCCCTGGCTCATCAGCCACGGCATCACTGTTGTCTCCACCGTCCCCACACTCGCCGCGCTCTGGCCCGTGGAATCGCTGGAAAGCGTCCGGCTGCTCATCTTCGGCGGGGAGGCATGTCCGCCGGACCTTGCCGAGCGGCTCGCCGTCGAAGGACGCGAAGTTTGGAATACCTACGGTCCCACCGAGGCCACCGTGGTTGCGTGTGCCGCGCGGCTCGGCGCGCCCGGCCCCGTCCGGATCGGCCTGCCGCTGGACGGCTGGGACCTCGCCGTCGTCGACGCCGATTCGCTGCCCGTTGCCGAAGGTGAGGTGGGCGAGCTGATCATCGGCGGTGTGGGACTGGCCCGGTACCTTGACCCGGTCAAGGACGAGGAAAAATACGCCCCCATGCCGTCCCTGGGTTGGCCGCGCGCCTACCGCTCCGGCGACCTCGTCAAGTACGAAGCAGCCGGACTCATCTTCCAGGGCCGCGCCGATGAACAGGTCAAGCTCGGCGGCCGCCGGATCGAGCTCGGAGAAATCGACGCCGCCCTGCAGTCGCTGCCGGACGTCGCAGGCGCCGCCGCCGCCGTCCAGACCACCGCCGCCGGCAACCAGATACTGGTCGGCTACCTGGCCGCAGAAACGGGCAAGGACATCGACCTCGCGGCCGCGCGCGAACTGCTCGGCGAGAGCCTGCCCGCGCCCCTCATCCCGCTGCTGACGCTCGTCGATTCCCTGCCGACCAAAACCAGCGGCAAAGTGGACCGCCATGCCCTGCCCTGGCCGCTTAGCGGAACAGGAGCTGCCGAGGCCGAAGGTGCCCCGCTGAACCTGCCCGACGACGCGCAGTGGATCGTTGAACAGTGGAGCGCCGTGCTCGGAAGCCCGGTCACCAGCCTCGACGCCGATTTCTTCGCCTACGGCGGCGGCTCGCTGGCTGCCGCGCAGCTGGTATCCGCCTTGCGCGTCCGCTACCCCACCATTACCGTGGCCGACATCTATGCAACACCCCGGGTGGGCGCGCTGGTGGACGAGGCGCGCCAGTCACTCCCCGAAGGCGGAACAGTCGCCACCCCGGAGCGCACCGTCCGGCCCACCGCGCGCAAGTCCCAGGCCTTCCAGACCCTCATGGGCGTTCCGCTGCACATCCTGGTCGGCATGCGCTGGCTGACCTACCTGATGGCCGCCAACAATCTCCTGGCCGCCTTCGCCGGATTCAGCGCCGCACCAACTGTCTCGTGGTGGTGGGTGGGCGCGTCCTGGCTGGTCTTTGTCAGCCCGGCCGGGCGGATGCTGATCTCCGTTGCCGCCGCCCGCATCCTGCTCCGCAACGTCGTGCCCGGCACATATCCACGCTCCGGCCGGGTGCACCTCCGTCTCTGGCTCGCGGAACAGATCCAGGACCTGGCCGGCGCCATCAGCCTGGCCAGCGCGCCCTGGGTGCCTTACTACGCAAAGGCGCTCGGTGCGAAGATCGGCGAGAACGTCCAGCTGCATTCGCTCCCGCCGGTCACCGGGCTGCTGTCCTTGGGCGCCGGTTCCAACATCGAGCCTGAAGTCGATCTGTCCGGCTGGTGGATTGACGGCGACCGTGTGCACATCGGCGCCATCCGGATAGGCGCCGGCGCAAGCGTCGGCGCCCGCAGCACGCTCATGCCTGGTGCCACCGTGGGTGCGGGGGCGCAGGTGGAGCCGGGCTCGGCGGTGATCGGGAAGGTTAAGGCAGGGCAGCTGGTGGCCGGGTCGCCGGCCGAGCGCCGCGGCAAGGCGCGGCACTCATGGCCGGACTCCCCGTCCGAGCACCGGCTGATGGGCCGGCTGTGGTTCGCCGGCTTCGCCGCGGCATCTGCCGTGCTGGCGCTCATCCCCTATGTCTCCGCCGCCGTCGCGGCCTTCGTGATTTTCGCGTTCATCCAGGGCAGCCCGTCCCTGCCCGCAGCCCTGCCCGGCATTGTGCTCTCGATCCCCCTGGCGGCGCTGGCGTGGTTCCTGACCAACCTGCTGCTGATCCTGGCGACGACGAGACTCCTCAGCGTGGGCCTCGCAGAGGGCTACTACCGGGTCCGGAGCCGGATCGGATGGCAGGTTTGGGCAACCGAGCGGGTACTGGATCTGGCCCGGGACCTGCTGTTCCCGGTCTACGCCAGCCTCTTTACGCCGGTCTGGCTTCGGCTTCTCGGCGCGAAGGTGGGCCGCAACGTGGAAGCCTCGACAGTGTTGCTGATCCCCAGCATGACCACCGTGGGCGAGGGCGCGTTCCTGGCCGATGACACCATGGTGGCGTCCTACGAACTCGACGGCGGCTGGATGCGGATTGCCCCGGCCAAGATCGGCAAACGGTCCTTCCTGGGCAACTCGGGCATGACGGCGGCCGGGCGCAACGTACCCAAGAACTCCCTTGTGGCGGTCCTCTCCGCGACGCCGGCCAAGGCGAAGGCCGGGACATCGTGGCTGGGCAGCCCGCCCGTGCGGCTGCGACGCACCGCCATCGCCTCGGACGACACGCGGACGTACCAGCCACCCCGGAAGCTGAAGGTGGCGCGCGCCCTGTGGGAGCTGTGCAGGTTCGTCCCCGTCATGCTGACGGTCGCGATCGCCGCCGGTGTGATGCTCGCCTTCGACGCGATGGCGACAATTTTCAACTACGGAATCGCAGCCGTCCTGAGCGGGGTGGTGGTCCTGCTGGCCGGGGCCACGGCCGCGGGCAGTGCCGTGGTGGCCAAGTGGCTGCTGGTGGGCCGCATCCGCCCCGGCGAGCACCCGCTGTGGAGCTCGTTCATTTGGCGGAACGAGGTGGTGGACACCTTTATCGAGATGGTCAGCGCCCCGTGGTTCGCGCGCGCCGCCACCGGAACACCGGCACTGGTGTGGTGGCTGCGGGCACTCGGCGCGAAAATCGGTGCGGGGACCTGGTGCGAAAGCTACTGGCTGCCCGAGGCGGACCTTGTCACCCTGGGCAGGAACTCGACCGTCAACCGCGGCTGCGTCGTCCAGACCCATCTGTTCCATGACCGGGTCATGAGCATCGACACTGTTACGCTCGATGACGGAGCCACCATGGGGCCGCACGGCGTCATCCTGCCGCAGGCCAGGATCGGCAGCGGCGGCACGGTGGGGCCGGCATCCCTCGTCATGCGGGGCGAAACCGTCCCCGCCGGGACGTACTGGATGGGCAATCCGGTCAGCCCGTGGGACGGGCCGGCACCGCCCGCCAAGCCCCGGTAGGCCCGGCCTGCGCACGTCCACCAGCACGACAACAACCCGAAGGTCCGTCCATTGAGCACCAGCGCACCAAGCAGCGGCGCCGCCACAGGCGGCGAAATCAGCCGGGAAATCAGCCGCGAGATCAGCAGGGCAACCGCCCCGGAAACGGGCGCCCCGGACCCCTATATGCCGGGCCATGGAACGAATGCCTACCGGGTCACCCGGTACGAACTGAATCTGGACTACCGCGTCAGCAGCAACCGCCTTGCCGGGCACGCCGTCCTGCACGCCGTCACGAAGTTCCCGACGGCGGCGATCGTCCTGGACTTGGCCGGACTGCGGGCCACGAAGATCCAGCTCGACGGACGGCGGGTGCGCAGGTTCACCCAGCGGGCCGAGCAGCTCGTGGTCTATCCCGACGTTCCCCTGCTGGCCAACGAGGCCTTCACCCTGGACATCCGCTACGAGGGCTACCCCGCGCCGCGCCGCGGCCTGTGGGGCGAGGTCGGCTGGGAGGAGCTCTCCGATGGTGTGCTGGTGGCCGGCCAGCCCAACGGCGCCGCTTCCTGGTTCCCGTGCAATGACCACCCCCGGGACAAGGCGAGCTACCTCATCACGGTGACCACCGACGCGAACTACCGGGCGGTGTGCAACGGCGTGCTGCTCTCCCGCACCAGCGGGGCGAGCCGCGAGACCTGGGTGTACGAGCAGGCCGAACCCATGGCCACCTACCTGGCAACGGTCCAGATCGGCCGTTATGAGCTCCTGACGCTCAATGCCGAGCGGCCGTCAGGACACGTTCCGCAATATGTGGCCGTTCCAGCGGCGCTGGCGGCGGCGGCCCGGGCCGCCTTGGCCCGGCAGCCCGAGATGATGCGGAAATTCACCAACTGCTTTGGGCCGTATCCGTTCCCGGAGTACACCGTGGTGGTCACTTCCGACGTGCTGGAAATCCCGCTGGAAGCGCAGACGCTGTCCATCCTGGGCCCAAATCATTTGCGGCAGGACTGGGATTCGCAGCGGATGATCGCCCACGAACTCGCCCACCAATGGTTCGGGAACTCGCTCACCACGGCGACGTGGAAGAACATCTGGCTGCACGAGGGCTTTGCCTGTTACGCGGAATGGCTCTGGTCTGAGGAGGCCGGCGTCATGTCGGTGGCGGGGCGCGCCCGCGCCGCCTGGCGCAAGCTCTCCGCCGCTCCGCAGGACCTGATGGTGGGCGATCCCGGCCCGGAGCTGATGTTCGACGATCGCGTCTACAAACGCGGAGCCCTGGCCCTGCACGCGCTGCGGGTACGCTCCGGCGACCTCGCGTTCTTCGCCCTGCTGCACGACTGGACGGACCGCTTCCGCCACGGCACGGTGACCACTGCCGACTTCATCGTCGCGGCCGCCCACACCACCGGCCTCGACGCAGAGGCGCTGCTGCACCCGTGGCTGTTCGAACACGCCCTCCCGCCGCTCCCGCAGCCAGCACCGTCCCGGCCCTGAGGGAAGGACTGCCCTTCCGGCAGGGCTAGGGCAGGACAGCGACGGCGACGGCGGCCACGAGGTCCGCGGGCAGTCCGGTCTCTGCCGGCGCCAGGTCCCGGAGCCCGGCACGGCCGTCCACGTTCGTGCCCAGCACGTCCAGGGTGTCCGGGGCCGTCTGCAGCCCCGTGCCCAGCATCTTGAGCCATGCCTCTTTGCGCGCCCACAACCGGGCCCGGCCCCGCAGCAAGGAGATGCCGTCCAGCCCGGCGAGGTGGAGTTGTTCCGCCGTAGTCAACACGACGTCGTCGAACCCATCGAAGTCCGCCCGGGCGGGGTCCTCGACGTCGACGCCCAGGCGCTGGCCCGGTTCCGGGTCCACGAGCCCGGCCAGAAGTGTCCAGCCGGCAGCGCGGGACAGGCTCAGCAACAACGGCACGGCCTCGCCGCGGAGCCGGTAGCCTGGCTTGCCGTGTGAGATGTCCGCGCCGGTGCCGCAGCGTGGACAGCTGTACCAGGCGGTGAGGTCGGACGCCGGGACGCCGAGCAGGCCGGCGGCGAACCGCCGCTGCGCGAGCCGGCCGGCGAGGAACTCCCGCCGGGTTCGCGGGGTCATGGCCCGGGCGCGCTCGAGCTCGGCCCCAGCCAGCAGGGAACGCGCCTCGCGTTCCAGCTCGGACGCAGCAGCGGTTGCCGCGGTTTCCGGCACACCCGGGACCCCGGAAACGCCAAGGGGCGGGCAGGCACGCACAACAAGGTGTGATGCCATGACCCGCCCCCTTTCAGCTCATCAGCGCTGTCGCCAGCGCAGTTCTCAGCGCTGCACCGCTCCGAAGCGTTCGTGGGCAGCGGCAACGGCACCTTCACGCGCCGCCGAGGCCTCGTCGGCCGTCAGGGTGCGGTCGTTGGCGCGGAAACGCAAGCTAAACGCCAGCGACTTCTTGCCCTCCTCGATGCCCTTGCCCGCATAAACGTCGAACAGGGCGACGTCTTCGAGCAGCTCGCCTGCGCCTTCACGCAGGGCGGCGAGCACCTCTTGCGCCGGGACGTCCTGCGGCACCACGAGGGCCACGTCCTGGGTGGCCACGGGGTACGTCGAGATGTGGCGGGCCACGATCACGTCGGCAGCAGCCTCGAAGAGGGCGTCGGCGTTCAGTTCCAGCGCCACGGAACGGGCCGGCATGTCCTGTGCCGCCAGCAGCTTTGGGTGCAGCTCGCCGGCGTAGCCCACTACTTCGCCGGTGCGCAGTTCAAGCTGTGCTGCCCGGCCCGGGTGGAAGGCCTGGTGCCGGCCCTGGGTGACCAGGAGTTCGACGCCGAGCACGTCGCCGGCGATCCGGGCGATGTCCAGCGCGTCCGCCCAGTCCCAAGCACGCGGGGTGTGGCCCGGGGCGACGGGAGAGTCGTGCCCCGTGAGCACGGCGGCGAGGTGCAGCGGCTGGTCCGGGACGCCGTCGTACAGGCCGTCCAGTATCTCGTCGCTGGGCTTGACGCCGAGCGGCGGGATCGTGGCGGTGCCAAGCTGGTCGCCGGGCAGGAACACGAGCCCGGCCTCGAAGAGGGCGAGGTCGCGGAAGCCGCGGGAGTGGTTGCGCTTGGCTACCTCGATGAGGCCCGGCAGGACGGAAGTCCGCAGGAAGCCGTGCTCCTCGCTGATCGGGTTGGCCAGCCTGAGGGCCTTGCGCTCCGCGCCCTCGGCCGGGACGCCGAAGGTGTCATTGGCCGCCTGGGAGACGAACGGGTAGCTCAATACCTCGGTGAGTCCGGCGTCGGCGAGGGCCTGGATCAGGCGGCGGCGCTGCTGCTGGACGCGGGTCAGGCCACGGCCCGGCGGCGCCACCGGCAGGGTCGCCGGGATCTGGTCGTAGCCGACCAGGCGGGCGATTTCCTCGGTGAGGTCGTCCTTGGTTTCGAGGTCGCTGCGCCAGCTCGGCGCGGTCACCGTGTGGCCGTTGCCGTTGTGCTCGACGACGGCGCCGAGGTCTTCCAGCGAGGTCACGATGTGTTCCTCGGTGAAGTCGATCCCAATCCGGGCTGCGGCGTACCCTGCCGGCAGTTCGATGGTGACCGCGTCCGGCGCGGTCCCGACGTCGGTCCCGGCCTCATCCGCCGTGCCTCCGGCAAATTCGACCAGCAGGTCGACCACCCGCTGGGCGGCAACATCGGCCACCTGCCAGTCCACGCCGCGTTCGAAGCGCTTGGACGCCTCGGAGGGCAGCTTGTGGCGGCGGCGGGCGCGGGCGATCGAGACCTCGTCGAAGTGTGCGGCCTCGACCAGGATGTTTGTAGTGGCGTCCGAGACCTCGGTGTGGGCACCGCCCATGACGCCGGCGATCCCGATGGGGCCGGATGCGTCCGTGATCAGCAGATCCTCGGCGTCGAGCGTGCGCTCCTTGTCGTCAAGGGTGGTGATCTTCTCCCCTGCCGTGGCGCGCCGGACCACAATGTCGCCGGCCAGCTTGTCCAGGTCGTAGCAGTGGTTCGGCTGCCCGAGTTCGAGCATGACGTAGTTGGAGATATCCACCGGCAAGGAGATGGACCGGATGCCGGCGAGCCGGAGACGGGAGGCCATCCACGGCGGGGTGGGCCGGGTGGCATCCACGCCGCGCACGGTGCGGGCCACAAAGCGGTCACAGCCGGGCTTGCCGTAAATGGGGGCGTCGTCGTTGAGCTTGACGCCGTAGCCGCCGGACAGCGGCGCCGGGGCCTTGACCTTGGACACCGGGTCCGTGAACACGGTGCCGGTGGCGTGCGCGTATTCCCGGGCCACACCGCGGATGGAGAACGCATACCCGCGGTCAGGCGTCACATTGATCTCAGCCGCCTGGTCGTAGAGGCCCAGCAGCTCCATGGCGTCGGTGCCCAGTTCCGGATCCAGCCCGATCCGAGACAGCACCAGGATGCCGTCGTGGTCCTCACCGATGCCCAGTTCGCGCACGGAGGCGATCATGCCGGCCGAGAGGTGACCGTAGGTCTTCCGCGCGGAAATGTGGAAGTCGCCCGGCAGCACCGCGCCCGGGAGCGTCACCACCACTTTGTCGCCCTCGACGAAGTTGTGGGCGCCGCAGATGATGCCCTGGACGCCTGAGGGATCGATGCCGTCGCCGGTCAGGGACTGCGGCTGGCCCTCGGGGACAACCCGGACCTGGCACCAGTTGATGGTCTTGCCGTTGGTCTGGGGCTCCTTGACGATGCTGAGCACCTGGCCCACCACGATGGGCCCCCGGAGGGTGTCCGTGGGGCGGTGGACTGCTTCTTCTTCAAAGCCGACCTTGACGAGCTCGGCCATGACGTCTTCGGCCGATGCTCCGGCCGGTACCTGCGCGAATTCACGCAGCCAGGAAAGTGGGATACGCACTGTTAGATCTCCATCCCGAAGTGCTCGCTGAAACGTACGTCGCCTTCGATCATGTCGCGCATGTCGCCAACCTCATTACGGAACATGAGGGTGCGCTCGATGCCCATGCCGAAGGCAAAACCTGAATAGACCTCCGGGTCGATGCCGGCGGCGCGCAGAACGTTGGGGTTGACCATGCCGCAGCCTCCCCACTCGATCCAGCTGGGGCCGCCCTTGGCGCCCGGGTGCCAGATATCGAGCTCCGCGGACGGCTCGGTGAACGGGAAATAGTTGGGGCGCAGCCGGATCTGGGCTTCCGCGCCGAACATCTGGCGTGCGAAGTGCTCCAGCGTGCCTCGGAGATCCGCCATGCTCAGCTTCTTGTCGATGGCCAGGCCCTCGAACTGGTGGAACACCGGGGTGTGGGTCGCGTCGAGTTCGTCCGTGCGGAACACCTTTCCCGGGCACAGCACGTAGATGGGCAGCTCCCGTTCCAGCATGGAGCGGACCTGCACCGGCGAAGTGTGCGTGCGCATGAGCAGGTGGGCCTCGGGCGGCTCAACGAAGAACGTGTCCTGCATGTCGCGGGCGGGGTGGTCCGGCTTGAAGTTCAGGGCATCGAAGTTGAACCATTCGGACTCGACCTCGGGCCCCTCGGCGATTTCCCAACCCATGCCGACGAAGATGTCCGCCACGCGGTCCTGCAGCGTGGACAGCGGGTGGCGTGCTCCGGCCCGGCGCCTACGCGGGGCCGCCGTGACATCCACGGTCTCTTCGACGAGGATCCGCGCGTCGTTCTCGGCCTCGAGCGCCACCGTGCGGTCCGCGAGCGCCTTGTTGACGCGTCCCCTGGAGGCGCCCATGAGCTTGCCGGCGGCGGCCTTCTGGTCCTTGGGGAGCGCGCCGATCTCACGGTTGGCGAGGCTCAGCGCGGACTTTTCTCCCGTGTGCGCGAGGCGCACGGCCTTGAGTTCATCGAGGGTCGCTGCAGCGGCGATGGCGGCAACGGCCTGGTCTACGGCGGCGGTAATGGCGGCTTCATCCAGAGGGTTCGGGACGGCGGCGCCCGGCAAAGTTTCAGTCATCTACTGTTCTTAGCTACGAGTCGGATCATGCCGACAGCACACGGTACGGGCACAGGGCACGGCGCGGGTTCTCGGCAAGGCTTATGGTCACTGTCCCCAGTCTAGTAGACGGCCGTCGGCCGCCAGTCAATCGTCAGGCGAACATCAGGCGTTCGTGACACTTCGCCCCCGCAGCCTCCCCAAGGACGCTGAACCCGGACGTTGGACACGAGCGCTGAACCCGCGAACATGGCCCGCGGGCACTGGGGCGTCCTGCCGGGACCCTGACCGCCGGGCACGCCCCCGGCTACCATGGCCTCATGACGTCCGGACAACGGCTGCGCCAGATTGCCAACCTGCTGAACGGGTCCACGCTCCTGGGCCTGCTGCTGGCAGCGTGCGCCCGGGCGAACGTCAGCTCCGGCCCGCGGGGACTGCTGATTGCGAGCCACTACCGCTGGCGGCTTCCGTTTGCCGCGGCCTTCACGGTGGGCAACGTCATCCTGTTCCGCGCCGGCCCCGAATCCGCCGGCGCCAACCCGGCACTGCTGGGACACGAGGAGCGGCACAGCACCCAGTACGCGTGGTGCCTTGGCTGGCCCTTCCTTCCGCTGTACTTCATCGCCGCGGGCTGGTCCCTCTGGCGGACCGGCAACCCGGGCAGCGCCAACTTCTTCGAGCGGCATGCCGGACTCGAGGCAGGCGGATACCCCCGCCCCGGCGTTCCCGGGACGGGCGCGCCCGGGACCGCCAGGCCCGGGGCCACTCCTGGGACGCACCGAAGAATGGGCACGGCTGCCCCCAACCGTTATGAGGCCTGAGATGACAGAGACCCCCAGAAGTATCTCGGTCACGGGAACCGGCAGCGCCGAGGCGGTACCGGACCTGCTGACCTTGTCGATCGGCGTTGAATGCCGCCGCGACACCGTGGCCGAGGCCTACAGCGAGGCAGGAACACGGTCGGCCGCCATCACGGCGGAGCTCCGGCACCACGGGGTGGACAGCACTGACATGTCCACCTCCGGGCTGAATGTCCGGGCCGAGCTGAACTGGCAGGAGGGCCGCGGCCAGACCGTGACCGGCTATCTGGCCTCCAACACGCTCACCGTCAGGATCCGCGCGCTGTCCGCGTCCTCACAGATTCTTGCCGGCGCCGTTGCTGCCGGCGGCGACTCCGTCCGCTTGAACGGGCTGAGCCTCGGCTTCGCGGACCCCGCCGCCGTCGAGGCACGCGCGCGGGAGGCCGCCTGGCAGGACGCCCGCACCACCGCCGCGCACTATGCCGCGCTCTCCGGAGCCAGCCTGGGCAGGGTCCTTTCCCTCACCCAGCACACCGGGTTCCAGGCGCCGATCCCGGTGGCGAAGATGCAGCGCGCGGTAGCGGCGGACGCGCTCACCGTTGAGGCCGGCGAGTCGAGCGTCACCGCCACGGTCGGCGTCGTGTGGGAACTGCTCAACTAATTTGGAGTAGTTGCTCGGGTAATTGTTCGGGTTGTCCTCGAATCACCGACGGCGGCCGCAACCGGCAAGAGCCCAACTAACGGCCCGCCGGCCGCTAGTGCATTGCGCCGGCAGCGAGCCTGAGATCCGCCGTCGTCGCTAACGTGGTGCGGACGACGACGGCGAGCGCCGCCGCCATCTGGTGCGCCGGCAGCGACGGGGTGCTGCTCCCGGCCGGAAGCTGGGTGTCCGCGTACGGAATGTGGACAAACCCTCCCCGGGTGCCGGGACGGCGCCGCAGGGCGTGCATGAGCGCATAGAAGACGTGGTTGCAGACGTAGGTCCCGGCACTCTGGGACACAACAGCTGGAATCTGCTCGGCCGTCAGCGCCGCGAGCGCCGCTTTGACAGGCAGCGACGTGAAATAGGCCGCCGGTCCGCCCTGGACCACGGGTTCGTCCACGGGCTGGTTGCCGGCGTTGTCCGGGATCCGGGCGTCGTCACAATTGATGGCCACCCGTTCCAGCGAAATGCGCGCCCTCCCGCCGGCCTGGCCGGCGCACAGCACAAGCTCGGGCCGGAACCGCTCGAGGGCCTCCGCCAATACCTTGGCCGAGTCCCCAAAGACGCAGGGCAATTCCACCGCCTGGACATCCAGCCCCTCGGTTTGGAGCAAACGGGCCGCCGACCGGGCCGCGGCCCAGGACGGATTGGCGGTATCGCCGCCGAACGGCTCGAACCCGGTCAGGAGAATCATCGCCCCAGCCTAGCAATGCCCTCACGCTGCCTTCTGGCTTCGCCGGCCCTGCGATCCGGCACGCCCACCTGGAGACATGGCGCCCCGCCGGCCTGACGGCACCCTTGACTTTTAGTCGAACATATATTCGAATATAGGCATGAGATGGGACGCACAAGCACTTGAGCGCGGCGATTCCCCGGCCGCCCTTTCTGCCGATTCGCCGGCCGCACCGGCCCTGCTGCCGCTGGCCGGGCTGGTGCGGTCCGTCACTACCCCGGACTTTGCCGGGATCACCTTCCATGAGGTCACCGCCAAATCGGTGCTCAACAAGGTGGTCGCCGGTTCGCGCATGCCGTTCGAGTGGACCATCAACCCGTACCGCGGCTGCAGCCATGCCTGCGTCTACTGCTTCGCGCGCAAGAGCCACACCTATCTGGACTTCGACGCCGGCCTGGACTTTGACAGCCAGGTGGTGGTCAAAATCAACGCCGCCGAGATCCTGCGCAAGGAGCTGGCCAAGCCCTCCTGGCAGCACGAGCACGTGGCCCTTGGCACCAACACGGACCCGTACCAGCGCGCCGAGGGCCGCTATCAGCTCATGCCCGGCATCATCGGCGCCCTGGCCGACTCCGGCACTCCCCTGTCCATCCTCACCAAGGGCACGCTCCTTGCCCGGGACATCCCGCTCCTGAAGCATGCCGCCGCCCAGGTGCCGGTGGGGGTAGGCATATCGCTGGCCATGACCAATGAAGAACTGTCCGAAGCCGTGGAACGGGGCACGCCGGGCCCGCGCGCGCGGCTGAAGCTCATCGCCCGGCTGCGGGAGGCGGGCCTGCCCTGCGGTGTCATGGCCATGCCCATCCTGCCGTGGCTCTCGGACAGCGACGAGGCCCTGGACTCCCTCTTCGGAGCCTTGGCGGCGGCCGGCGCCACAGGGGTCACGGCCGGCGCGCTGTACCTGAAACCGGGCACCCGTGAATGGTTCATGCAGTGGATCGCCCGCGAACATCCGCAGCTGGCCGGCAAGTACCGCCGGCTGTACGGCAGCGGGTCCTATGCGTCCAAGGAATACCGGGAATGGCTGGCCGGCCGCATCCGCCATTTCAAGGACCTGCACGGCTTTTCCGGCTCGCAGGGATTCAGCCACAGGGATCTCGACGGCGGCACCGACCACCACGATGCCCGCGAGGAAGAAGCCCAGTACCCGGCCGGCAGCATCCCGGACACTGCCGGGCACGCGAGCGCCCGGCGCGCAGACGGCCGGCTCGCCGGCCACGCGGGCACAGCCCACTCCGGTGCAGCCTCTTCCGGCAGAGCCCTTCCCAGCTCAGCCCAGCCCACACTGTTTTGACGCCCGTTCCTACCACGAGGCGCCCTGAACCTTGGGCGCCGCGCGGCGTGAACGGTTTACGCCGTGGACCTAGAGCGCAGTGAACCTAAAGCGCCGTGAACCTAGAAGCGCCGTGAACCCGGACTGCCATAAACCTAGAGCGCCTTGACCGCGCCGAGCACCCTCGACAGCGAATCCTTGGCATCCCCGAACAGGAGCGTGGTCTTGGGATCGTGCAGAAGCTCGTTCTCAATGCCGGCAAACCCCGGGCGCATCGACCGCTTCAGGAACACGACCTGCTGGGCCTGGACCACTTCCAGGATCGGCATCCCGTAGATCGGCGAGCCGGGGGACGTCTTGGCCGCCGGGTTGACGACGTCGTTGGCGCCGACCACCAGCGCGATATCCGTGTTCGCGAACTCGGGATTGATTTCGGCCAGCTCCCGCAGTGACTCGTAGGGCACGTCGGCCTCGGCCAGCAGCACGTTCATGTGCCCCGGCATGCGTCCCGCCACGGGGTGAATGGCGAAGACCACCTCCACGCCGCGGGCAGCCAGGGCCGTGGCGAGTTCCGCCACGGTGTGTTGGCCCTGCGCCACCGCGAGTCCGTACCCCGGAACAATGACCACCCGCTGGGCATAGCCAAGCTGAACGGCAACGTCCTCCGGCGACGCACAACGCACAGGCCGGTCGCTCACGGCGGTGGAACCCGCCGTCGAGCCGCCCTTGAACGCCCCGAACAGGATCCCGGCCACTCCGCGTCCCATGGCCGAGGCCATTGCCTTGGTCAGGATTGTGCCGCTCGCGCCGACAAGCGTCCCGGCGACGAGCAGCAGGACATTGCCCAGGACCACGCCGGACGCTGCCACCGCCAGGCCAGTGAACGCGTTCAGCAGGGAGATCACGATCGGCACGTCCGCCCCGCCGACGGGCAACACCAGGAGCAGCCCGGCGGCGAGCCCAAAGCCTAGCAGCGCGAGCGACCAGCCGAGCGACCCGGTCAGGACCACCAGCGCTCCCGAGATGACCGCCCCCAGCAGCACCGCCCCCATGACCCAGGGCATGCCGGGAAACAGGAGCGGACGGGTACTGATGAGCTCCTGCAGCTTGCCCACAGTCACGGCAGAGCCGGCGAAGGACACCGCACCCACCAGCATGGTGAAGACCACGGCCAGGCGGACCCATGGATCCTCGTTGTGGCCAAGTTCCAGTACGGCGACGAGGGCGGCGGCCCCGCCTCCTACACCGTTGAACAGCGCCACCAGTTGGGGCATCTGGGTCATTTGCACCCGCCGGGCCACGGGGACGGCAATCGCGGAGCCCACGGCAATGGCTGCCAGGATGAGCGGAATATTTTCCAGCCGCGCGGAGAAGAACACGGTGACGACGGCGAGAAGCGCCCCGGCGGCACCGATGGCGTTGCCGCGGCGCGCGGTCCGTGGCGAGCTGAGACCCTTGAGCGCCAGAATGAAGCAGACGGCGGCCGCAAGGTAGAGCAGGGCTGTCCATTCGGGGCTCAGGAGACTCATCGGTCCTCCCCCGCCCCGCCGCCGGAGCCTCCGTTACCTGAGCGTCCTTCCCCCGCGGCTCCGCCGGCTGTGGCGGCCCCGGTTCGTACGCGGGCCCGCTTGTGGGCGCTGAACATCTCAAGCATCCGGTCCGTGACCACGAAGCCGCCCACCAGGTTGACGGTTGCCAGGACCACGGCCAGCAACGCGATGCCGAGCACCCAGGGGTCGGTGGCTTGTCCGGCCACAATGATGGCGCCGACCAGGATGATGCCGTGGATGGCGTTGGCGCCGGACATCAGTGGTGTGTGCAGCTTGCTGGTGACCTTGGAGACAACTTCGAAGCCGACGAACACAGCCAGCACCACCACTGTCAGCAATGCGACCGGGCCCATCATGCCTCCGTATCCAGTAATGCCGCGGTGGGTTCATGCCGCACGGCGCCGCCGTGGGTCAGGCACGTTCCGGCAACCACGTCGTCGTCGAAGTCCGGGGCCACGGAACCGGCGTCGGTCAGGAGGGCGAGGAAGTTGCTGACGTTCCGGGCGAAAAGCCGGGACGCGTCCGACGGCACGGCGGACGCCGCGTCCTGCAGGCCCACGAGGGTGACCGACCCGCCGTCGGCCGGCACCTGGACGTCCTGGCCGGCGATCACGCCCTCGACGTTGCCTCCGGACTCCGCGGCGAGGTCCACCACGACCGACCCGGCCCGCATGCTGGCCACCATTGCGGTGGTCACCAGCAAGGGGGCGGCCCGGCCCGGGATGGCAGCGGTGGTGATCAGGATGTCCGCTGCAGCGACGTGCGGGGCAAGGAGGCTGCGCTGGCGTTGTGCCCGGTCCTCGCCGAGGGCACGGGCGTAGCCTCCGGCTCCTTCGGCCGCGGCGTCCACGTCCAGATTGATGAAAGTTCCACCCATCGAGGCGACCTCGTCGGCGGAGGCGGCCCGGATGTCGTTGGCCGACACCCGGGCGCCGAGCCGTTTCGCCGTGCCGATCGCCTGCAGCCCGGCGACGCCGGCGCCGAGGACCAGCACTCTCGCCGGCGGGATGGTCCCCGCTGCGGTCATGTAAAGCGGGAAGAACCGCGGGTAGCGCATGGCGGCTTCCAGCACTGCACGGTAGCCGGTGACCAGGGACTGCGAGCTGAGCGCATCCATGGACTGTGCCCGGGAAATCCGCGGGAGCAGTTCGAGGGCGAACGAGGTGATCCCGGCGCCGGCCAGCGCGCGGACAGTCGACAGGTCCGAGGCCGGCGACGCCAGGCCGATGGTGACAGCGCCGGGACGGAGCCGGGCTGCGACCTCCGGGGTGAGCGGGCGGACGTGCAGCAGGACGTCCAGGGCCTCCAACGGGAGTTCGGAGATCACAGTGGCGCCCGCCTCCTTGAAGGCGGCGTCCACGAACCCTGCTTCGGTTCCGGCGCCGCTCTCCACCAGGAGATGGAGCCCGAGGGCTGTCAGTTGCTGGACTGTCTCCGGTGTGGCCGCAACGCGGCGTTCTCCGGCTCGCCGCTCTCGTCCGACACCGACCTGCACGGCCACTCCTCTCGATTGCGTTCAGAGTAGGCACATGCCTGACCGTTTGGCGAGCGTCGGGCATTCGAAGCCTGCCGGCCCGTCCGGGTCAGTGGCTAAGCCCGGCGCCCACTCCGCGCGGCCCGGTGGCCCGGACTGCGGCCAGCAGGGCTTCTACGATGGGGAAGTCCGCCGGGATCCATGGCAGGCCCAGGACCTCCGCCGGACTGCGGAGGTCAAGCCAGCGCAGTTCGTCGTGGTCCTCCAGCGGCCGCGGCTCTCCCTCAGCCAGTTCGGCGAACCAGACCCTCATCGCCGCCTTCTCGTTGAGCGGCCAGCCCGTGGCGGTTTCCGCCGGCAGCTCAGACCCGAGCCGCACCAGCACGCCCAGTTCTTCGCGGAGCTCGCGGTGCAAGGCGTCTTCCGCTGCTTCGCCTGGCTCCACCTTTCCGCCCGGGAACTCCCACATTCCGGCAAACTGCGGCGGCGCTGTGCGCCGCGCCACAAGGAGCAGGCCCGGTTCAGCCAGGGAGTCCACTACTGCGCCGCCAACGACGCCAACGAGTCCAGTCACGCCCACCAGTCTATTGCGGCCGCAAGGTCTCCAGCCGGGTTGGCCGGTCCCTGTCCCGCGAGCAGCCGGGCGCGGGCGGTGGCCGGGGAGCTGGGAGCGGGTCCCGCGCCCGGCCCGGCGACCCGCGAACGGCCGGGTAGGGGACAATGGTGGAGGCGGCCGCGCAGACCGGTTTCGCCCCGTTGCGGAATATTTGGCGCCGCCCCCCAGTTCTTTAAAGCATATTTAATCTGTCCGATCCTCCCGGCCCTTCCGGAAAATCTCCCCGAAAAGACGAATGACAACCACCACACACGCCCCGGCGCCGTCCAAGACCGGCACCCGTCACGTTGCCCTGGCCATCATTGCCCTGGCGATGGGCGGATTTGGCATCGGCACCACAGAATTCACCATGATGGGCCTGCTCAAGGAGATCGAACAGGGCCTGAACATCAGCACGCCCGAGGCCGGCCACCTTATTTCGGCCTACGCCCTCGGCGTCGTGATCGGCGCGCCCGTGCTGGCCGCCGTCGGGGCCAAACTCCCGCGGAAATACCTGGCTTTGGGACTCATGTTCTTCTTCAGCATCGCCAATCTCAGTTCCTTCCTTGCCCCGGACTACGGCTCCATGCTGGTGTCCCGGTTTGCCGCGGGACTGCCCCACGGCGCCTTTTTCGGAGTCGCGGCCGTGATTGCTGCCTCCCTGGTGGCACCGACCAAGCGGGGTTGGGCCATTTCGATGGTCATGGCCGGGCTGACGGTGTCCAACGTCATTGGCGTCCCCTTCGCCACCTGGCTGGGCCAGAGCTACGGGTGGCGGCTCCTGTTCCTGCTGGTGGGCCTGATCGGCATCATGACGCTCGCCATGCTGTGGAAGTTCGTCCCGTTCCAGAAGCCGCACGCAGATGCCAGCTTCCGCCGTGAACTCGGCGCGCTCAAGCGGCTCCAGGTGTGGCTTGCCATCCTGGTCGGCATCGTCGGCTTCGGCGGTTTCTTCGCGACCTACACGTACATTTCGCACACCATGACCTCCGTTGCCGGCGTCCCGGCGCCCTGGCTGCCGCTGGTTGTGGCGCTGTACGGCGTGGGCATGGTGGCGGGCAACATCGTGGGCGGCAGGATCGCCGATAGGTCCGTCATGGGCACGATTTACTGGGTGCTGCCCGGTACTGCGGTGGCACTCGTGGTCTACGCCGTGGGCGTCCATTGGGCCTGGTCCGCGCTGGTCATGGTGTTCGTGGTTGGCGCTGCCGGGTCCATGCTGGTTCCGGCGCTGCAGACCAGGCTTCTGGATGCGTCTCCCGACGCACCGTCGCTGGCCTCCTCACTCAACCATGCGGCGCTCAATGTCGCCAACGCCCTGGGCGCTTTCCTGGGGGGCCTTGTGATTGCCTGGGGTTGGGGCTACGTCGCGCCGGCCCTCGTAGGCGCGGTCCTTGCCGTGCTGGGGCTCGGGGTTGCTGCCATCAGCGGCGCCGTGGAACGCAGGCGGCCGCTGGCCTCTTAGCCGCCCTTGGCCATCCCCTCAGCCGCGGCAAAGCGGCCGGGCTAAAGGCGGACATGCTCAAAAAGAACGGCAGTCCTGTCCAGTGGAGCACTGGACAGGACTGCCGTTTTCTTTAGGTACTGACGTTGTCTTTAGGGCCGAGGTCCTATGTGGGCGCAGGGCTCCCGGTCGGCTCAGGGGGCGTTGACGCGCTGCACGTCCGGTTCCAGGTAGATGACCCGGGCAATCGGGACGGCCTCGCGGATCCGGACCTCGGCGTCATCAATCGCCTTCGCAATGTCCTGGCCCGAGTCCGAGCGGCCGATGCTGATCTTGGCCGCCACCAGCAGTTCCTCAGGACCAAGGTGCATGGTCTTGAGGTGAATGATGGTGGTGCCGCCGGCTTCGATCGCGCCGCGGATCTTGGCCACGTCATCGCGAGTGGCCGACTCGCCCAGCAGCAGGGACTTGGTCTCCATGGCCAGCACCACAGCGATCGCCACGAGCAGCAGGCCGATCATCGCGGTGCCGAGGGCGTCCCAGATGCCGTTCCCAGTCAGGAGCGTCAGCCCCACGCCGAAGAGCGCGAACACCAGACCCACGAGGGCGCCAAAATCCTCGAGGAGGATCACGGGGAGTTCCGGCTGCTTCGCATTGCGGATGAACTTGACCCAGCTTTGCTTTCCCCTGAGGGGATTGGATTCGATGATCGCTGTCCGGAAGGAGAAGGACTCGGCAATGATCGCGCCGATCAGGACGGCAAGCGGCACCCACCAGAAGTCCCCTTCGATGGCGTGCGGGTGCTGGATCTTTCCCCAGGCCTCATACAGGGCGAACAGGCCGCCGACGCTGAAAAGCACAATCGAGACGATAAAGGCGTAAATGTACCGCTCGCGACCGTAGCCAAAGGGGTGCTCGGGGCTGGCTTTCCGCTGCGCGCGCTTGCCGCCGACCAGGAGCAACAGCTGGTTGCCGGAGTCTGCGAGCGAGTGAATCGCCTCGGCCAGCATGGACGAGGAAAACGTCAGAAAGTAAGCGACGAATTTCAAAACGGCGATGGTCAGGTTTGCGGCCAGCGCCGCGAGAATCGCCTTAGTACCGCCATTTGCAGCCACGTGAGCTTCTCCTTGTGGGGTTCTTCAGGGTGTACGCGAACACCGGAAGAACCCAGCGCCCACAAGAAATACCGTACCCGTTTCCGGGCCGCAGCCGAACCGCGGCGGGGGCCAACCGGTCCACGTAACGATTGGGTAGTCCCCTGCTGACAACGAATCCGCCCTATGTTAGCTTGAAGCCATATTCGGGATCCACAATTTGGGTGCCGACGAATATGTAGGAGGAGACATGGGCTTTCTCGGCTGGATCATTCTCGGACTCATAGTAGGTGCAATCGTCAAGGCAGTCATGCCCGGCAGGGTCGGCGGCGGCTGGGTTACCAGCCTCGTGCTCGGCGTCGTGGGCGCAATTGTCGGCGGCTGGATCGGGGACCTTCTGTTCGGCGGCGGCAAGATGGAATTCTGGAATCTCGGTTCCTGGCTCCTGGCCATTGTCGGCGGCCTCGCCGTAGCGGGCATTTACGGCGCCATCACAGGGCGCAACAAGACCACATAATTCTGCAAGGCACTGACCGCACACTGTGTGTGGGGCGGCAGTGACAGTACGACGGCGGGGCCCACCATTCGGTGGGCCCCGCCGTTCGTTGTTTGAAGGGCTTCTGGCCGGATTTCCCTGCCGGACGTGCAAGCTCCTTGCAGAGTCCCTAGGACGCCTGCTGGGAGCGGGCGCTGGCGTAGAGGCAGACGGTGGCTGCGGTGCCGAGGTTCAGGCTTTCCGCTCCCCCATAAACCGGCACGGCCACCCGGTGGTCGGCCAGCGCGATCTCGTCCTCGGACAGTCCCTGAGCCTCGTTGCCGAAGAGCCAGGCCGTGGGGTTCTCCAGCGCGAAGACCGACTCGGCCGCGGGGGCCCCCAGGCGCCGGGCCGCATTCTCGTCCTGGAGACGGTCCAGGTTCAGCTGGCCTTGGCCGTCCGCCGCGAGGACTCCGATGCCACGTTCCTTGCAGCGGGCCACCAGGTCCTCGACATCAGCGCCCAGCACCACGGGCAGGTGGAAGAGGGATCCCGCCGTCGAGCGCACGGCCTTCGGGTTGTAGATGTCAACGCTGGATGCGGTCAGGATAACGGCGTCCGCGCCGGCCGCGTCGGCAGCCCGGAGCACGGTTCCGGCGTTGCCGGGGTCGCGGACCTGGCACAGCACCGCGATCAGCTGCGGGCCGGCGTCGAGTACCTGTTCAAGACTCACGTCCAGAAAACCGCAGACCGCGAGAATGCCCTGCGGGGTGACCGTGTCCGCCATAGCGGCCAGCACTTCGTCGGTGGCCAGGAATGCGGTGGTGCCCTCTGCGAGTGTCTCCAGGTCCGGGTGCCGGTCCAGGCAGGCCTCGCTCGCGTACACCTCGTAGACGATGCCGGGCTCCCCCGCGGCAATCCTCTTCTGGTGCAGGACCAGGGCCTCCCGGACGGCCTGCGGGCCCTCTGCCAGGAACTCTCTGCGCTTTAAACGCGCCGGGCGCCCGGCAAGTTGTGCCACCTTCCTCACCCGATCAGCTCGAGGATTGGAAAGTGGAAAATCTTGCGGGCGCCCGGTTTCGTTCATATAAGAACCTTAGTTGCTTTCACAGCCGGTTCTTGAACGAAGCAGTCTTTCGACTACGGCAGTACTACTTTGCGGCCTCGGCGTCAGCCTTCTTGGCAGCAGGCTTCTTCGCGGGAGCCTTCTTGGCAGCCTTCGGAGCCGGAGCGGCCTCAGCCTGGACGGCCGGAGCGGACGTGTCGGCGGGCAGCGAGTCCTTGGCGACCTGGACCAGCGCGGCGAAGGCGTTGGCGTCGGAAACGGCCAGCTCGGCCAGCATACGGCGGTCAACCTCAACCTCAGCGGCCTTCAGGCCCTGGATCAGTCGGTTGTAGGTCAGGCCGTTGGCGCGGGATGCAGCGTTGATGCGCTGGATCCAAAGACGGCGGAAGTCGCCCTTCTTCTTCTTGCGGTCACCGTAGCTGTACACAAACGAGTGCAGCAGCTGCTCTTTTGCCTTGCGGTACAGGCGTGAACGCTGTCCGCGGTAGCCCTTTGCGCGTTCGAGGATAACCCGGCGCTTCTTGTGGGCGTTAACCGCCCTCTTCACACGTGCCACGTGCGTACTCCTTAGAAAATTCTGATCCCAAGCGTCTACTGCCGGATCGGTCCGGCTGGCCTGAGAAGCCTTTTTGGTAGTTGACTGCTGCCAGGCGGCGAACAGTCAGAAAACTTGGAACTTAGATGCCGAGCATCTTCCGGATGACCTTGGCGTCGCCCTTGAAGACGATCTTGTCGCCGGCAAGGCGACGGGTCAGCCGGGAGGACTTGTGCTCCAGGTAGTGGCGGCGGTTGGCCTGCTGGCGGCGCAGCTTGCCGCTACCGGTCAGCTTGAAGCGCTTCTTAGCACCGCTGTGGGTCTTCATCTTCGGCATGGGAACCGATCTCCTTACGTATCCGCAGAAAAGTCTGCAGCTCTTTCGTGCAGCCGCCCCTGCGGGCGGCATGCTGGTTGCCTACTGCCGGACATTGCTGTCCGGCAGCCGTGAACTAGTTGGTCTTCTTGCTGCCAGGCTTGGCGGCAGCCCGGGGGGCGGCCGGCCGTGCAGCGGGCTTCGGCGCTGAAGGCCTCGGCACCGGCTTCGGAGCAGCAACCGGCTTCGGTGCTGCCGCCGGAGTGGCCGGAGCGGCTGCCTTTTCCTCGGGAGCCTTGGCCGGAGCGGCCTTCGGAGCCGCGGGAACCTTGGCTGCTGCCGGCTTCTCGGCCGCCTTCGGAGCCTCGGCTGCCTTGGCGGCCACGGGCTTTTCAGCCTTCGGAGCCGCCGGAGCCTTGGCTGCCGCCGGCTTCTCGGCCGCCTTGGGGGCAGCTTCCTTGGGTGCTTCCTGGACCGGGGCCTCGTCGGCCTTGGTCTCCTCGACCGGGGCCTGCGTGGTCTCTTCGGCCTTGGCTTCTTCGCTGGCCGGAGCTTCCGTTGCCGGAGCCTCAGCCTCGGTCGCCGTTGCCTCAGTCCGGACCTGGTAGCCTTCCGGCAGCAGATCGGCGAGCGACTGCGTCAGGGGCGCTTCGGGGCCGGACGTATCAACGCGGCCTCCACCCGAAGCCTTGGCTTCGTTCTCCGCCTTGGCTTCCGCCCGCTGCGATGCACGGCGGGCCTCAGCCTTGGCTTCTGCCTTGTTCTTCAGCGGGCCCACCACCATGACCATGTTGCGGCCATCGATCCGCGGGCTGGACTCCACAACGCCGACTTCGGCGACGTCGTCCGCGAAACGCTGGAGCAGACGGATACCCATCTCGGGGCGCTGCTGCTCACGGCCGCGGAACTGGATCATGGCCTTGACCTTGTCACCGGCACCGAGGAAGCGGAGGGCGTGGCCGCGCTTCGTCTCGTAGTCATGCGTGTCGATCTTCAGGCGGAAGCGGATTTCCTTCAGGACCGTGTTGGTCTGATTCTTCCGGGCCTCGCGTGCCTTGACGGCGGCTTCGTACTTGTACTTGCCGAAGTCCATCAGCTTGCACACCGGAGGCTTGGCCTGCGGTGCAACTTCAACGAGATCAAGATCGGACTCGGCAGCCAAACGCAGGGCATCCTCAATACGGACAACGCCTACTTGCTCGCCTGCAGGGCCGACCAGCCGCACCTCGGGGACGCGGATACGCTCATTGATTCTTGGCTCGCTAATGTTAAAGCTCCTGTGTTCGTGAGGGGTATTCCACCGGCAAAAAGAGAAGGCCCCCAATTGCCGGAGCAATCGAAGGCCTCGAGATCGGAGCTGCCGCCCTCAATGAGGCGGCATGCACTTTCCTCCGGACCGGAGTCCGAGGATGTGCCCGACCAGGTACCCGGCAACCTTGACTCCCAGAGGGGAGGGGCTTCCCGAAGGAAGTTTCGCGGCTGACGCGGGTGGGAGAGAACTCCGCTTGCAAACTAAAAGTCAACTCTACAGAAAGATACCCGTTCGACGCACATGTGCGTCGCCGGGCGCCATTTCGGGCTCAAAGTTCAGCCAGAAGCACTGCATTCTATAAAAGCCTGAGAATAACGACATTTAGTCGGTCTGTGACAAGCTTACCAGCATGAGCACATCAGAAGGTAATTCCCACGTCTTCGAGCCCGCAGCCGCCCAGGCCGACGTCTCGCAGCAGATCCGCGACATCTCAGAAGTCCCCGCAATCGAGGTCATCACCACAGCCGCCGTGCACCTGATGAGCGCCGCCGCGGTAAAGCTCGGCCTCGCCGCCGAGGAAAATGCCCAGGAACTCAAGGACCTGGACGAGGCCCGGAAACTGATCACCGCCCTTGCCGGGCTGGTGACTGCGGCGGCGCCGGAAATCGGCTCCCAGCACGCAGGACCGTTGCGCGATGGACTCCGCTCGCTCCAGCTGGCCTTCCGTGAGGAATCGATCATTCCGGATGCTCCGGGCAAGGGTCCGGGCGAGAAGTACACCGGCCCGGTCAACTAAGCACAGGCAGCTAAGCACAGCCAACTAAGGATAGGCATCAGCCATAAAGCGGCGGCGGGCGGACCACTTCGGTCCGCCCGCCGCCGTCGTTAACGCCCGCGCTATCCGGCTCGCGGGCCGCAAACGGCGACAGCGGACAGTCATACGTGGGCCAGCCGGCGGCGCCGCACCCGCTGTAGGACGAGTCCCACCAGGCAGAGAGTCACTCCCGCCAGCCCCACGGACACGAAGCCGGCCGAGGGGCCGATGAGGTCGATGAACAGCCCCGCCAGCGGCGCACCCAGGGCTACTCCCCCGGTGAGCGATGAACCGTACCAGCCCATGGCCTCGCCGCGGCGGCTTTCATCGACCAGTTCGGCCACCTTTTCCGAGGCTGCGGACAACACCGGCGCGCACAGCAGACCCGGCAGCAACGCGAGCAGGCTGAGCGTCCAGACGTCGGTCGCGAAGGCCATCGGGACTGTCAGCGCTGACATCCCCAGCAACAGGAGGATCGGGGAGATGGGCCGGTGCATGGCGCCGTAGAGGATGCCGCCCACCACCGAGGCCGCGCACCAGAACAGGAACACGAGGCCGATTTCGGCCTGGTGGCCGCCGGTCTGGAGGGCCGCGACGATGCCGACGTCGGTGCCGCTGAGGACCATGCCCGCACCGGCCGCGACGGCGAATACGGAGGCCACGGCGGCGGTGAACCAGCTGAAGTTGTGGATGACTCTGTGTCGCAGGCCGGAGCCCCGCCGGCGCCGTTCCTCGGCTGCGGCTGCCAGGGGCGCCAGTTCGGCCGCGGCTTCCTGCAGGTGGGCCGGGGCGGCGGCAACGACGGCGGCTTCCGCGCATTCCAGCTCCTGTGCTTCGAGCCCGGCGTCGGGAGAAGCACTCCGGGTGGGCGGGTTGAACCACATGAGGAAGAGTCCCGATACGGATGTTGCAACTCCCACGACTGTCAGGCCCAGGACGGACTGGCCGCTGGTGGCGACGACGGCTCCGACAGCGGGGCCGATCATGAAGACCAGTTCGGTGGCGATGGCGTCCAGGGTGAAGGCCGTGCGGCGCTGTTCCGAGGGGGCGAGCACGCCGAGGGACTGCCGCACCACGCTGAAGATGGGCAGGGTCAGCAGGCCTCCGACGAACACCAGGGGCAGCAGCACCTCGTAGGAGACGTGCGGGACAATCGACCAGATCACGGTCTCGGAGACGACAGACGGGATGAGCGCCTTACGCAGCCCCACCGTGTCGACCCGGCGCCCGCGCCAGGGGGCGCCGACGGCGATTCCGATCGTCATCACGGCGGCGGCCGCGCCGGCGGCCGCGTAGCCCTGGCCGAGGGTCAGGACGATGTGCAGGGTCAGCAAGACTCCGGCCGCCGAGTGCGGTACGCGGGCGATCATGCCAACCAGCAGGAGTCGCCGGATGGGCCGAACGGCCAGCAGCTGACGGTAAAGCGCGAAATTCACGAAACTACTTCCTTCTGGTACTGCCCACGGCAGCACCGGGAAGTCCCCCCGTTGGGCCGAAAGCTATGGTGCTGCGCGCTGCAGCTTGACCTCGATCGAATCAACCCGCTCGGCAAAGATTTCATTCCGGGCCCAGGCGTTGTTGAGGCCAGCGACAATGGACTGCACGCCGGCGGCGTCGAGCCCGTCTTCAAGGTAGAGGACCACCCGGAGTTCCGGGCCGGCTCCCCCACCGGGGAGCCGCTTGCCATCGGCCGTGGCCGTGGCAACTCCTCCCCCCGGATGAATTTCACCACGGCGGACCGCAGGAAAGCTAACTGCGCTCTCCCCGAGGGCCGCGGCGAGGTCGGGGTCGGCGTACGACGGCGTCCAGGCCTGCTGCTGGGCGAGGGCCCAAACCGCCGGCCGGCGCACCACGAACGTCAGCTCGGAGCCGGGATCGAGCACCAGCAACTCGGCGCCTTCCGCGACCGCGGACAGGGCCGCCCGGGCCGCGTACACGGCGACCGGCCTGGCCTCCGGATGCCACGCTGTCAATGACGCCGCCGAGGTGAACACCGGCATGGCCGTCCGCCCGTCGGGCGCCTTGAGCGTCACGAGGGCCATGTCTGCCTGTTTGTCGGAGCGAAGATTATCACCGTGCAGCTGGTCCCCGTGCGCCCCGGCGGCGGCTTCGCCCTCTTCGGCGAGCTGGGCGAGGATTGGCACGAATACCCTTGCGGTGGCAAGCGCGGCCACCACGGCCGCCTCGTCGCCCGTGCCCGCGGCGAGATCGGCCAAGGCGGCAAGGTATCCGGCGTCGGCGGTGCCGTCGTCGTCCTCGAAATTGTGGATCTTTGCGTCATCGCCGGCCAGGCTGCGGCCTGCCCAGGGCTGGCCGGCGGAGTCGGTGGCCCCGCCGGAGCCGGCCAGGGCGGCCGCGATGTGTCCGGGCAGATGCCGGACGGGCCCCGCCCCGGTGCCCGTCTGCACTGCATCGTGGGGGCCGTGAGGATTCTCGGTGTGCGTCATGGGCACGGACAGCCTAGCGGCGGCCGGCGGCGTCGAGGGCCTCAGGCAGTGTGAAGTTGCCGTTGTAGAGGGCTTTGCCGATGATGGCGCCTTCGACCCCGAGCGGCACCAGGGAACGCAGGACCAGGAGGTCCTCAAGGCTGGAAATGCCGCCGGAAGCGACCACCGGCTTGCCTGTCTTTTCGACCATCTGGCGAAGGAGCTCGACGTTGGGGCCCTGGAGGGTGCCGTCCTTGGTCACATCGGTCACGACGTACCGGGCGCAGCCGGCGTCCTCGAGGCGGCCGAGCACCTCCCAGAGGTCCCCGCCTTCCTTGGTCCAGCCCCGGCCGGCGAGGGTGGTGCCGCGGACATCCAGGCCGACGGCGATCTTGTCGCCGAAGCGTTCGATCACCCGGGCCGTCCAGTCCGGGTTCTCCAGTGCCGCGGTGCCCAGGTTCACGCGGGCGACGCCGAGGCTGAGGGCCTTCTCGAGAGATTCGTCGTCGCGCAGTCCGCCGGAGAGCTCCACCTTAATGTCGAGCCGCCCAACCACCTCGCGCAGGAGTTCGGCGTTGGAGCCGCGCCCGAACGCGGCGTCCAGGTCGACCAGGTGCACCCACTCGGCCCCCTGCTGCTGCCAGTTGAGGGCGGCCTCCAGCGGGGTGCCGTAGCTCGTCTCGCTGCCGGCTTCGCCCTGGACGAGCCGGACGGCCTGGCCGTTGACGACATCGACGGCGGGCAGGAGCTCAAGTACGGGCAGCGGGGTTTCGGTGGTCATCGTGGAGTCCTCAGCTTGGGGATGGTAGGTGGGAGCGGGGCCGTCAGGACGCCGGCAGGGTCAGGAGGAAGGCGGCCAGCAGCGACATTCCGGCCAGGACGTAGAAAACGATCTGCACCCAGAGCGGACTTTTCTGCTGCCGGAAGGAGATCGCGCCGCCAACCAGCAGGCCTGCGACGCCCATCAGTACCAGGGACCACATCTAGGCGGTCCGTTCCGGGGCGGCGGTTTGTTCCGGGGATGCGGTTTGTTCCGGGGATGCGGGGCGGAGGCCCTGGACCCAGTTGCGCAGCAGCCGGGCGCCGGCGTCGCCGGACTTCTCTGGGTGGAACTGGGTGGCGCACAGCGGGCCGTTTTCCACAGCCGCGATGAACGGGGCACCGTGGTCGGACCAGGTGACCAGCGGCGCGGCCATCCGCGGCTGGATGACGTCGAAGTCCCACTGCTGGACACCGTAGGAGTGTACGAAGTAGAAGCGCTCGCCCTCGACTCCGGCGAACAGCTTGGACCCCTCAGGGACGGAGACGGTGTTCCAGCCCATGTGCGGCACGACGTCGGCAGGCAGCAGCTCCACCTTGCCAGGCCACTCCCCCATGCCCTCCGCTTCGGTGCCGTGCTCGACGCCGGCCTCGAACAACACCTGGAGCCCAACGCAGATGGCCAGC
Organism: Arthrobacter sp. 05T420; assembly: GCF_056396305.1. NCBI lineage: Bacteria > Bacillati > Actinomycetota > Actinomycetes > Micrococcales > Micrococcaceae > Arthrobacter > Arthrobacter sp. 05T420. The sequence continues at coordinate 49,233 of NZ_JBFTLG010000006.1, forward strand.
ACGGGGCGGCCTCCTGCGACACGGCGGCCGATCATGCGGATGGCGTCAACAGCTTTGAGTTCGCGCATGACGGTTTCGAAGGCGCCGACACCGGGGACGACGAGGCCGTCGGCGTTAAGGACGTCTTCGGGCTTGGAACTGAGGATGACTTCGGCGCCTGCCCGCTCCAGCGCGCGGACGGCGGACCGGACATTCCCGGAGCCGTAGTCCAGCACCGTAACAGTGGGCTTTCCCTCCGGGGACACCGGCTTGGTCGCGGCGGCGGGATCGATGATGGCCCCGTCGCGGAGCAGCGGGGCGCTCACAAGGCACCCTTTGTGGACGGGATGCCCTCGACGCGGGGATCCGGTTCGACGGCTGCGCGCAGCGCCCGGGCAAAGGCCTTGAACTGGGCCTCGACGATGTGGTGGGGGTCGCGCCCGGCGGTGACGTTCATGTGCAGGCAGATCCCGGCGTGCAGTGTGATCGCCTCGAAGACGTGACGGGTCAGGGAGCCCGTGAAGTGGCCGCCGATCAGGTGGTATTCCTGGCCTGCCGGCTCCCCGGCGTGGACCAGGTAGGGACGGCCGGAGACGTCCACGACGGCTTGCGCGAGGGCCTCATCCAGGGGCACGGTGGCCTCGCCGAACCGGCGGATTCCGGCCTTGTTGCCCAGGGCGGTCCGCAGCACCTCGCCGAACGTGATGGCCACGTCCTCGACAGTGTGGTGCACATCGATGTGGGTATCACCGGTGGCCTTGACGGTCATGTCAATCAGGGAGTGCTTGCTGAGGGCTGTCAGCATGTGGTCATAGAACGGGACCGACGTGCTGATGTCTGAAACGCCGGTGCCGTCCAGGTTGATCTCGACCAGGACCGAGGACTCAGTGGTGGTCCGTTCCATGCGTGCGGTCCGGCCCTCGGCGGCGGTGGATCCCATGTTGCTCATGTAGATGTGTCCTTTGGAAGAAGGCAGGGTGTTGGGCAGTGCGGCGGGGCGCGCGGGCTCCCCACCAAGTCTAGGCCTGCGGCTTTGCGGAGCCGTTCAGGATGCTTTCAAGGGCCTCAAGGAAGGCTGTGGTTTCCGTCTCAGTGCCGGCGGTCACGCGAAGGTGCCCCGGAATGCCGACGTCGCGGATGAGGACACCGGCGTCCAGCATGCCCTGCCAGACCTCGTGGGGATTCTCCAGACCGCCGAAGAACACGTAGTTGGAATCGGAGGCGGCCGGCCTCAGCCCCAGCCGCGTCAGTTCGGAGACGATCCTGTCGCGCTGGCGTTTGATGTCCTCGACGTCCGCCATGAGTGCCCCCCGGTGGCGCAGGGCGGCCAGGGCCGCGGCCTGGGTGATGGCGGAGAGGTGGTACGGGAGACGGACCAGGCGCAGGGCGTCCGCGACCTCCGGGGCCGCGGCCATGTAGCCGAGCCGCGCGCCGGCGAGGGCGAAGGCCTTGCTCATGGTGCGCGAGACGATGAGCCGTTCCCGGCCGGGCAACAGGGTGAGGGCGCTGGGCGTGCCGTCGTGGGCGAACTCGTGGTAAGCCTCGTCCACGATCACGATGGTTTGACTGGCCTCGCCGGCGTCATAGACGGCCTCGACGACATCAAGCCCCAGCCCCGTGCCGGTGGGGTTGTTCGGGGAGCAGAGGAAAACGATGTTGGGCTGCAGCTCGCGGACCTGCCGGGCCGCCGATTCCGCGCTGAGCCCGTAGTCCGCCGCTCGGGCACCGACGATGTATTCGGTGTCCGTGCCGGAGGCCAGCAGCGGGTACATCGAATACGTGGGAGGAAACCCAAGGGCCGTCCGGCCGGGGCCGCCGAATGCCTGGAGGATCTGCTGAAGGACTTCGTTGGAACCGTTCGCGGCCCAGATATTCTCCGCGTCCAGGCCATGGCCAAGGTATTCGGCGAGGGCTTCGCGCAATTCGGTGAACTCGCGGTCCGGATACCGGTTCAGCCCTGCGGCGGCGGCGCTGACGGCCTCGGTGATTGCCGCGCGGACATCGGCCGGAACGCCATGGGTGTTCTCGTTGACGTTGAGCAGGATAGGGACGTCCAGCTGCGGTGCGCCATACGGACGCAGGCCACGCAGATTGGTTCGGAGGGGCAGTCGGTTGAGGCGCTCAAGCTGGTCAGTCACTCGACCAGTTTAAGTGGTAGCGGCACGGGCGCTGAAACTGTGACGCCTGCGACGGCAATTGGGGGAGGTTAGTTGGGGGCAGGTACTTGGCTTGCCAGACTCTATTTGGACGGGACGAACAGCTGCTGGCCCGGCAGCACACGCGCGGCGTCCAGGTTGTTCAGCTGCACGATATCGGCCACGACGTCGCGGGGATCCCGGTCCGGGGCCACGGACCCTGCAATGGCCCAGAGGGACTCCCCCGGCTGCACCGTGACGGTAATGGTCGGCGTCACCGAGAGCTGATCCGCGGAATCCGCCGCCTTCGCAGGCGCGTTGAGGAATCCACTGAATGACAGAATGAGCGCCGTCAGCAGGATCAGCGGGACGCCGAAGAAGACGAAGCGTCCGCGCCGGGTGAGCCGCAGCGGCGCTTGCTTCGGCCGGCCGGCGGAACCAGCGGCCATCGCCCCTCGCGGTGCAGGCGACGTCGGGGAAATGCGGGGGCCGGCGTTGAGCGGGTACACATTGCCGTGACGGACGCTTCCCCGGTCGGCACCTCCCTGGCCGACACCTCCGTGGCCGATGTTGCCCTGGTCGATGCTGCCGAAATCCGCCACCCCACTGGCACCTGCACTGCGGTGGTGATTCGTGACACCCTGAACGAACGTGCCTTGAAACGCGTTTGAAGCTGACATGAACTGAGCCCTCCTGGACCATACGGTGCCGCCCGGCGTACTCCACGTACTCGCCGCCAACCGGCCGAACCTTCGAACATAGAACCGAACACCAGATCCGAAGTGAAAACTCGAAACTCGAACACATATTCGAACTCTGCTTGTTCTGTTTTAGCACTTACTAACGAACGATGTCGAGACTCGCTAGAACAAATGTTTGAAAAAGCCTTGCGGCTGGCCTATTTTTGAGGGACAGGACAACCACTGATGAACTCCCTGCGGGACATCATCAGTAGTTGATCAGCAGGGTCTGACATTTCAGACCGGAAGTTCCCGGTGACAGCAGCCACGGCAGCCGGGTGGAACGGAAAGGCATTGGCGAACATGGCAGCACAAGCCACCGGCGGCAGGGCCACCTCACGGAGCCCGCAGCCCGCCCGGGCGCCCAAGAGCCTCACCCCCCGGCAAAAGAAAATCCTGGAGACCATCCAGCGGTCCGTCACGGACAAGGGCTACCCGCCGTCCATGCGCGAGATCGGCGACACCGTCGGATTGGCCAGCCTGTCGAGCGTGACCCATCAGCTCTCCCAGCTTGAAAAGCTCGGCTACCTGCGGCGCGATCCGAAGCGCCCGCGGGCTATGGAAGTGCTCATGCCGCTGACGTTGGACGAGGGAACCACCCCGATTTCGGGTGTCGAGAAGTCCAGTGGCCTGCGGGCCGTCGGCGGCCTGTCAGTGACTGAACTCGCCAGCGCCACGGACACTGCAATGGTGCCGCTTGTCGGACGCATCGCCGCCGGCGGGCCGATCCTCGCGGACCAGGTGGTGGAGGATGTCATGCCGCTGCCCCGACAGCTCGTGGGCCATGGCGAACTCTTCATGCTCAAGGTGGCGGGCGACTCGATGATCGATGCCGCCATCTGCGACGGCGACTGGGTGGTTGTCCGCCGCCAGGGTGATGCCGTGAACGGCGACATCGTTGCCGCACTGCTGGACGACGAAGCCACGGTCAAGACCTTCCGCCAGCGGGACGGCCACACCTGGCTGTTGCCGCAAAACACCCAGTACGAGCCAATCCTCGGTGACCACGCCGTCATCATGGGCAAGGTCGTCTCGGTACTCCGCTCCCTTTAGCCGTCCCTGTCGGGCCGCCCTGGCAGAGTCGCCAGCCCTCAGAGTCGCCGGCCCTCAGAGTCGCCGCGTCATCGAGGATGGTCGGCTCCTGGTTCAGCTTGGGACTCAGCCCTTCGCGGAGTCCTTCGCCAGGCGCTCCAAGGCCGCCATGGCTATCGACGAATCGGTGGTGGGCCAGAACGGCGGCAGCGCGGCGCGGAGGAATCCGCCGTAGCGCTCCGTGGATAGCCGCGAATCCAGCACCGCCACAACTCCCTTGTCCGACGTCGAGCGGATCAGCCGTCCGGCGCCCTGCGCGAGCCGAATGGCGGCGTGCGTGGCCGAGACGGACATGAAGCCGTTGCCGCCGGCCTGGGCGACGGCCCGCGAGCGTGCCGTCATCAGCGGATCGTCCGGCCGCGGGAACGGTATCCGGTCAATGACCACCAGCCGGCAGGACACTCCGGGAACGTCGACGCCCTGCCAGAGGGACATCGTGCCGAACAAACAGGTGTCCGGCTCGTCCGCAAACTGCCGCACGAGCGCCGTCATGGTCGACTCCCCCTGGCACAGGATGCTGAGGCCCAGTCGGGGCCGCATGGCCTCCGCGGCTTCCTCCGCTGCGCGCCGGGAGGAAAACAGGCACAAGGCACCGCCGCCGGAAGCGCGGATCAGCTTCTCGAGTTCGTCCAAGGCCTCGGGGGACGTTCCGCGGCCGGGCTTGGGCAGGTGCCGGGCGACGTAGAGGATGCCCTGCTTCGGATAGTCGAAGGGGGATCCGACGTCGACGCCGGTCCAGCTCGGGGCGCCGTTGCCAACGAGGCCAAGACCGCCGGCAGCAGGTTCGAAGGCAGCGCCGATAGCCAGCGTGGCTGAGGTCAGGATGACGGTGTGGTCCGCGAACAAACCCTCGCGCAGACGCCCCGCGACGCTCAACGGGGCAACATTGATCAAGGCCGGCGAGCTCTCGTCCGGCTGGGAGTAGCCCTGCGCCGGGTCGAAGCTGCTGTTGCGGGAGAACCACACCACTTCGCGGTTTTCGCGCGCGGCCAAGAGGCGCTCACAGAGTTCCAGGATGACCATCAGGCGTGACCGGGCCAGCTGGCGTCCGCCGTCGGCCGACACGGAGCTGTCCCCCTTCGAATCAGACAGGGCGGCGCGGCACGCGTCGCGGAGCTGGTCGATGCAGTCCAGTTGCTCGCTGTTCAGCCCGTTAGGCATCAACCCGCTCGGGACGCCGTCGATGGCCAGCTCCAGGTGGGCGGCGGCATTGTTCAGCGCGTCCACCGTGATGCCCGTGTGCTTCCGGGCCCCGGACGCGGCGGCGTGCACCATCGCCACCGAGAGCTGACCGGATACAGCACCCGTGACGCGGTCCTGCAGTTCGTGCGCTTCATCTACCACCACGACGTCGTACTCGGGCAGCACCGCCAGGCCTTCGAAGGCGCTGACGGCGAGCATGGCGTGGTTGGTGACCACGACGTCGGCGTCGGCGGCGTTCTGCCGGGCAAGCTCGCTGAAACATTCGGCCGCGAGCGGGCACTTCTGCGCGCCGAGGCACTCCATGGAGGTGACCGAGACCTGGCGCCAGGCCCGGTCCGTGACGCCGGGCATGAGCTCGTCGCGGTCCCCCGTTGCGGTCCCCTCGGCCCATTCGCGCAGGCGGACGACTTCCTTGCCCATTTGCGAGGACGGCCCGCCAAGTGCGGCGGCGAAATGCGGCACGCTGGTGTCCTCCCCGAGGGAAAACAGCTGTCCCTCGGAAGGTTCCTCGGACGGGAACCCGCCCTCGAGCTTGTGCCGGCACACGTAGTTGGACCGGCCCTTCACCAGGGCGATCTTGACCGGCCGTGCCAGCGCAGGCGTGATGGTCTTGAGCAGCCTGGGCAGGTCCCGGCCCACGATCTGGGTCTGCAGCGCCAGCGTTGCGGTCGAGACCAGGGTGGGCTTGTTGCTGGTCAGCGAATGGGCGATCAGCGGAATCAGGTACGCCAGGGATTTGCCGGTGCCGGTGCCGGCCTGGACCAGCAGGTGGTCGCCGCTGTCTATCGCGCGCACCACCTGCCGGGCCATTTCGTGCTGGCCATCGCGGCTCTGGCCGCCCATGCCAGACACGGCACGGTCGAGCAGTTCAACCACAAACTCCTCGCCGGCCGCGCCAGCAACTGAATCTGGGCCGCCGTCGGAGTCGGCCGATGCGTCCGCAGGCTCCATGTCCTCCGACGCGTCCGCAGGTCCGGCGGCGTCCAATTCAACGTCAGACGCTTTGGCGTCCGCGGGTTCGGCGTCGGCCTTGGTCACCGCAGCCTCAGTCATTGCTGATGAAGGGATCCAGTTCGGCGGCGAGTCCTTCACGCACCATCACCACGGCTCGGGTCCCGGTTTCCTCGTGGTCGAGGCTGAGGATCTCGGCGTCGGTCTCGTGGAGCTTGCTGAGCAGGTCCCCGCGGTTGTACGGGATCAGCAGTTCAAGCTTCACGCTGGGACGCGGAATGCCGTCGCTGATGGCCTTGAGCAGCTCCGGAATACCTTCACCGGTGCGGGCTGAGACCACCACGTGGCGCGGTTCGCGCTGCTTGAGCCGTTCCACCACAAACGGGTCGGCGGCGTCAGCCTTGTTCAGGACAATGATTTCCGGAACCTTGCGCGCGTCGACTTCGCTGAACACGGTCCGGACAGCGGCGATCTGGCCTTCCGGATCCGGGTGCGAGACGTCGACGACGTGCAGGATGAGGTCCGAGTCGGCCACCTCTTCGAGCGTGGAGCGGAATGCCTCCACGAGCTGGGTGGGCAGGGACCGGACAAATCCCACGGTGTCGGCCAGGGTGTACCCCAGACCGTCAGCGGTTTCGGCCTTGCGGACGGTGGGGTCCAGGGTGGCGAACAGGGCGTTTTCCACCAGCACCCCGGCGTCGGTGAGCCGGTTCAGCAGCGAGGACTTCCCGGCGTTGGTGTATCCGGCGATCGCTACCGAGGGGACAGCATTACGACGGCGGTTGGCCCGCTTCGTTTCCCGGGCCGGCTTCATGGCGGCGATTTCGCGGCGCAGCTTGGCCATCCGGGTGCGGATCCGGCGGCGGTCCAGTTCGATCTTGGTTTCACCGGGACCACGCGAGCCCATGCCGGCGCCGGCGCCGCCCACCTGGCCACCGGCCTGGCGGGACATCGATTCGCCCCAGCCACGCAGACGCGGGAGCAGGTATTCCAGCTGCGCCAGTTCCACCTGCGCCTTGCCTTCGCGGCTCTTGGCATGCTGCGCGAAGATGTCCAGGATCAGCGCCGTGCGGTCGATGACCTTGACCTTGACGATGTCTTCCAGTCCGCGCCGCTGGGACGGGGCCAATTCGGCGTCGACCACTACGGTGTCGGCGCCGGTGGACACCACGATGGCTTTCAGTTCCTGCGCCTTTCCGGAGCCGAGGAAGGTTCCGGGATCGGGCTTGGCCCGCCGCTGGACGAGTCCGTCGAGGACCTCGGAGCCGGCGGTCTCGGCGAGGGCCGCGAGTTCGCGCAGGGAGTTCTCGGCATCCGCGAGGGTGCCTTCGGTCCAGAGGCCGGCCAGGACGACGCGCTCAAGGCGCAACTGCCGGTATTCGACCTCGGTGACGTCTTCGAGTTCGGTGGACAGGCCCGCCTTGCGGCGCAGCGCGTGGCGTTCCTCGAGATCCTGCTGGTCGCCGTCGAAGTTCGTGTACACCTCGTCCAGGCGGGAGATGGCCTGCGCCTTGCCGAGTACCGACGTCGGGCTGCCGGTCGCACCGGCGCCTCCGTTGGCGCCGGTTCCGGGGCCGCTGCCACGGCCTGCGCCCGGGGCCGGGGTGTCCTTGGACAGGATCCGGTCGATTACAGCCTGAATCTCCTCAGGACTCATGTCCTGGGCTGCTGAATCGGGTCCGGTGTTGGGGTGGCTGGTCATGGTCTCCTTTAAGGGTTCGGCACTTTCAGAATAGTGCCGATTGGTGCTCTGTGGGGCGGTATTCGCGCTGGGCTGACGGCGGGGGGTCATGCACGCCTCCTGGAATGCCCGCGGCAACAGTGCCGGGGCGGGGCTGGCTCCGTCTGGAGCGGTGGCTGGGTGAAGTGTAGAAGAGACAGATGCGCCCGGCTGTGGGAAACCACAGATTGTGGAGATCGGCGCCTGTGGAACACGCTCCCTGTAGAAATCACAGGGAGGTAGGAGCCGTCCGCCAGGCCGGGCCCGGGAGCGGCCCAGGGAGCACGGTGTCAGCAAAACAAGGTGCCCGGGAAAATGGCTGGATTCCAAGTGGTGCGTGTGCCCCGCGGGTGAGAAAATTCACCCTTGCGATGGTGCACTCAGCGGAAGGCGTTTACCTGCGTCGCTCCGGGGGGACGGGATGTCGCTGCTGGGAGAGACTAGGCCCGTGCCGGCTACTTGGAGATGAAGATCATGTTTTTTAGCCTAGCAGACGTCAAGGCTCCCGCCCGGTTTCCCAAGGGGGTGGGCCGCCAACTAATCTGGCCCATTATGGAGTCTGCACATTATTTCAGCGCCCAGCCGGCCGGGCCCTTTACCCGCAAGCCGCTCACCGTGGACCTTGCCGGTGAAACGCGCCGGCTGCAGACGTCCTCAGGGATCTTCAGCCCGGACGGAATCGACAAGGGAACGGCCGTACTTCTCGCCGACGTTCCGGCTCCGGCGCCGCAGGGCAACCTGCTGGATATCGGCTGCGGCTGGGGACCGATCGCCCTGACCATGGCCCTGCGGGCACCGCACGCCCACGTCTACGCGGTGGACGTGAACGAACGCTGCGTGACCCTCACCAACGAAAACGCCGGGCTGTTGGGGCTGAGCAACGTCACCGCCAGCACGCCGGACGCCGTGGACCCCGAACTGCGCTTTGACACTATCTGGTCCAACCCGCCGATCCGGATCGGCAAGGATGAGCTTCATGCGCTCTTGCGGCTTTGGATTCCCAGGCTGGCGCCGGGTGGATCCGCCTGGCTCGTGGTGCAGAAGAACCTCGGCTCGGACTCGCTGCAGCGCTGGCTGGCGGCGGAGCTCGACTCCAGCTTCAGCGTGACCCGGGAGAGCACGTCGAAGTCGTTCCGGATCCTTCGGGTCAGGAAAGCGTCCCGCTAGCGACAATCACAGCCGGGCCGCTGAGTTCGACGTGTTCGTGCCCCTCCGGGCCCAGGAAGAATTTCACGCCGACGACGCCGCCGGGAACATGGACGTTCCACGCGTCCGGTGCGTCCTGGCCGGCCCAGTGGCGAATAGCGACGGCGGCGGCGCAGGCGCCGGTACCGCATGACTGGGTCTCCCCCACCCCACGCTCGTGAACCCGCATGGTGATGGTGCCGGTGCCGTCGTGGACCAGCGGTTCGGACGGCACGACGAATTCGACGTTGGTGCCGTGCGGCGGCGTCGGGTCCACCCGGGGGGCCGTGAACAATTGCGTGGCCTCGAGTTCGGCGGTCTCAGCCAGGGCCACCACCGTGTGCGGGTTGCCCATGCTGACAGAAAGGGCTGGCCGGGCAACTTCGAGCCCCTCGGCGCTGACGAGCGAATCCATGGCCCGTGCGGTGGCCTCGCCCGGGAAGATGAACTCCCAGGGGCCCATGTCCACGGCGTAGCCCGCAGCTGTCCGCACGATCGTCTTGGCACCGCCCCGGGTTCCAATGACGAGGGACTCGCCTGCCGGAAGGTCCACGAGGCCTTCGGCGATGAGGAAGTGCACAAAGACGCGGACTCCGTTGCCGCACATCTCGGACAGCGAGCCGTCGCCGTTGCGGTAGTCCATGAACCACTCGGCGTCAGGGTGCGCGGCCAGCAATTCCTGCCCCTCGGGCAGGAGCCGGGAAGGAACGGCACGGATCAGTCCATCGCCGCCGATGCCGCGGTGCCGGTCGCAAAGCGCCGCGACGTGCTCGGGGCTGAGCGAGAGTGTGCCGTTGGGGTCTGCGATAAGGACAAAGTCGTTGCCCGTTCCGTGGCCTTTGGAAAACTTCAGACCGCTGAGCGGTGCGGTATCGCCGGCAGTGCGGTCAGCGGCTACGGCTTGGGATTCGTCCATGCTCCAAGGTTACCGTTCCGCCCTGACCGCTCCGGCACCGTGACCGTGACGGTTACAGATACCCTGACCGTTACGAACGCTACGCCGGCGGCGGAACGGGCGCCGTGCGGCACAGTGCGGCGGCCTCTGCCACCAGGTCAGGATCGTGCCAGCCCAGCCAGGTGACCCGGGGATCGGCCCGGAACCAGGTCAGCTGGCGGCGCGCGAACTGCCGGGTGGCGATGATTGTTTCGTCCGCGGCCTGCTCCAGGCTGGATTCGCCGTCGAGGACCCGGAGGAACTGGGCATAGCCGAGGGCGCGTGGCGCGGTTCTGCCGGTGCGAAGCCCAGCGGCGTCCAGCCGGCGCACTTCGTCCAGCAGTCCCTGGTCCACCATCGCGTGGACGCGCTGGGCAAGGCGGTCCCTCAGCAGTTCCCGTTCCACGCCGAGGCCGATCTGGACGGCGGGCTGGAAGTACTCGCGGGCCGGCATGAAGGAACTGAACGGGCGACCGGTGAGTTCGAAGACCTCCAGGGCGCGGATGATCCTGCGGTCATCGACCAGCCTGCCCGCCGACACGGGGTCCACTGCTTCCAGCCGTTCCCGCAACGGCGCAGGTCCCGCCGTGGCCAGTTCCGTCTCGAGCCGGTGGCGGATGTCCGGATCCGTGCCGGGGAACTCCAGGACATCGAGCGCGGCTCGAACGTAGAGTCCCGAGCCGCCGGCCAGGATGGCCCGTTTCCCCCGGCTGTGGATGTCGGCGATCAGGGCACGTGCCCGTTGCTGGAAGTCCGAGACGGATGCTTCCTCGGTCACGTCCAGTATGTCCAGGAGGTGATGGGGAACGCCCCTGCGTTCGGCGTCGGTGATCTTGGCGGTGCCGATGTCCATGCCGCGGTAGAACTGCATCGAGTCGGCGTTGATGACTTCGCCGTCGAGCTCGAGGGCGAGGGAGACGGCCAGATCTGATTTGCCGGACCCCGTGGGGCCGACGACGGCGATCACCGGCGGTGCAGCCGGCCTCGCACCTGGCAGTGCATCCTGCCGTTCAGTCGGCTGTGCCGTGGCCGTGGCGGCTGCATCGGCTAGGGCGGTGCCCTGCGGGCCTGGCAAGGCGCTAGCGGCCACGGACCGGGAGGCTGGGCATGCCCAGCGACACACCGGAGGTGCCCGCCGCGCTGGCCGGGACCGGGGCGCCGCAGGAATCTGCCTGGGAACGGTCCCAGGCGTCACCGGCACGGGACCGGCGCAGGCTGTAGTCGTCGGCCGTTGCAGGGTCGGAGACCAAGTGGAACGCCGCTGCCTCTGTGATGGTGACGGTCACCAGGTCGCCGGGCCGGGGCACCTCGGCGCCGGCGGGCACGGAGAAGTGCACCAGGCGCTGGTCCTGGGACCGGCCGGAGAGGCGGTGGGTTTCCTGGGCTTTACGGCCCGACTGGGCTGTCACCATGACCTCGACACGGCGGCCGAGCTGCCGGGCGTTTTCCTCCGCGGCAATCCGGTCCTGCAGGGCGGTAAGGCGCTCAAAGCGTTCCTGGACCACGGCCTTGGGCAGCTGGTCCGGCAGGTCGGCGGCAGGCGTGCCCGGTCGCTTGGAGTACTGGAAGGTGAAGGCAGTGGCGAACCGGGACTTCTCCACGACGTCGAGCGTGGCCTGGAAGTCCTCCTCGGTCTCGCCGGGGAACCCGACGATGATGTCCGTGGAGATGGCGGCATGCGGAATCTTCTCGCGGACCTTGTCCAGGATGCCGAGGAACTTGGTGGAGCGGTAGGACCGCTTCATATCCTTGAGGACTTTGTCCGAGCCGGACTGCAAGGGCATGTGCAGCTGCGGCATGACATTGGGGGTCTCTGCCATGGCGTCAATGACGTCGTCAGTGAAGGCGGCCGGGTGCGGGCTGGTGAAACGGACGCGCTCCAGGCCCGGGATGTCGCCGCAGGCGCGCAGGAGCTTGGAGAAGGCCTGCCGGTCACCGAATTCGACGCCGTAGGAGTTCACGTTTTGGCCCAGCAGTGTTACTTCGATGGCGCCGTCGTCCACGAGTGCCTGGATTTCGGCCAGGATCTCGCCGGGGCGCCGGTCCTTTTCCTTGCCCCGGAGGGCCGGGACGATGCAGAAGGTGCAGGTGTTGTTGCAGCCCACGGAGATCGATACCCAGCCTGAATAGACTGAGTCCCGCTTGGTGGGGAGAGTGGACGGAAAAACGTCCAGAGATTCGAGGATCTCGAGCTGGGCCTCGTTGTTGTGGCGGGCCCGGTCCAGCAGCGCCGGCAGGGCACCGACGTTGTGGGTGCCGAACACGGCGTCCACCCACGGCGCCTTCTTGAGGATGGTCTCCCGGTCCTTCTGTGCGAGGCATCCGCCAACGGCGATCTGCATTCCCGGATTGGCTGCCTTGACCGGGGCGAGGATGCCGAGGTTGCCGTACAGCTTGTTGTCGGCATTCTCCCGGACCGCGCAGGTGTTGAAGACCACGACGTCAGCCAGCTCACCGGCGGACGGAACATAGCCGGCGGCTTCCAGCATGCCGGCCATCCGCTCGGAATCGTGCACGTTCATCTGGCAGCCGAACGTGCGCACCTGGTAGGTGCGGGGCTGGGCTGGCCGCGAGGTTTCCGTTGCGGCAGCCGGGTCTGCACTGAATGTCGCAGGCCCTGCTGGTGGCATGGCCAGAGTCGCTGCCGGCGGCACTGCCGGAGGCGTTGCTGGAGAAGTGGTGCCGGCTGCTGGGGAGGGAATGGTAAAACTCACTTGTTAAGGGTAACGGGTATGGGTCACGGGCAGTGGCCGGGCTTGCGAAGACCCCTGATCGGTGGCCTTAGTCCCCGGCTTCCGCACGGCCGATGACAGCGTCGAGGACCTCGCCCACGATCCGGAAGGCGAGCGAAGGCTGGTATCCCTTGCGGGCCAGCATTGACGCTAGGCGGCGGGTGACCTTGTCGCGCTCCGCACGGTCCTCACCGCCGGTGAATCCCCGCAGCTTGCGCTCCACGAGCTCACGGGCCGCCGATTCTTCGTCGGCGTCGCTGAGCTGTTCCAGCGCACCGGCCGCGGTTTCCGGGTCGATGCCCTTGTCCGCGAGTTCGCGCCGCAGGGCACCCTTGGCGAGTTTGCGTGTTTGGGACCTGCTGCGGACCCACATGTCGGCAAACTCGGCGTCGTCCACCAGACGCACTTCCTCGAAGCGGTCCAGTACGGCCTCGGCGACGTCCTCGGGAACGTTGCGTTCGGCCAGCTTGCGCGCCAGCTGCAGCCGGCTCTTGGGCGAAGTCGTCAGCTGCCGCAACACGATGGCGCGAGCAACTGCTGCCGGATCCGCGTCTGGATCCAGTTCCAGAGACGGCGCCGCCTTTGAGCGGCGGGAACCGTGGGAACCGCCAGAGCCGCGGGAAGTGTACCCGCCGGAACCGCCGGAACTGTACCCGGCGGAACCGTCACGCTGGTCGCCAGCGCCGTCCGAGTCAGGGTTCCTCTGACGGAACCCTGACCCACGGCTCGCTCCTGCGTTAGAAGCCGTCAACGGCCTTCAGCTTCGGCGACTCCTCGGTTTCGGCCGGAGCCTTCACGCCGACGCCGAGCTTTTCCTTGATCAGGCGCTCAAGTTCGGACGCCAACTCCGGGTTGTCGCGCAGGAAGCGGCGGGAGTTCTCCATGCCCTGGCCCAGCTGGTCGCCATCGTAGGTGAACCAGGAGCCCGACTTCTTGATCAGGCCGTGCTCGACGCCCATGTCGATAATGCCGCCTTCACGGGAAATGCCCTGGCCGTAAATGATGTCGAACTCGGCGATCTTGAACGGCGGAGCCATCTTGTTCTTGACGATTTTGGCCTTGGTGCGGTTGCCGACGGAATCCGCGCCCTCTTTCAGGGTCTGGATCCTGCGGACGTCGATGCGGATGGAGGCGTAGAACTTCAGCGCCTTACCACCGGTGGTGGTTTCCGGAGAGCCGAAGAAGACGCCGATCTTTTCACGCAGCTGGTTGATGAAGATAGCCGTGGTCTTCGTCTGGCTCAGGCGGCCGGTGATCTTACGGAGGGCCTGGCTCATCAGGCGGGCCTGCAGGCCCACGTGGCTGTCGCCCATGTCGCCTTCGATTTCCGCGCGGGGAACGAGGGCTGCCACTGAGTCAATGACAATGACGTCAAGGGAACCGGAACCGATGAGCATGTCCATGATTTCCAGCGCCTGCTCGCCGGTGTCCGGCTGCGAGACCAGGAGCGCGTCGGTGTCGACGCCCAGCTTCGCGGCGTATTCCGGATCGAGGGCGTGCTCGGCGTCGATGAAGGCGGCGATGCCGCCCAGGCGCTGGGCGTTGGCAACGGCGTGCAGCGCGACCGTGGTCTTACCGGATGACTCCGGACCGTAGATTTCCACGACGCGGCCGCGGGGCAGGCCGCCAATTCCCAGGGCGACGTCCAATGCGATGGAGCCGGTCGGGATGACCTCGATGGGCGCACGGACTTCATCGCCGAGGCGCATGACCGAGCCTTTGCCGAACTGCTTGTCAATCTGGGCAAGCGCTGCGTCGAGCGCCTTCTGGCGATCCGGGGCTGCGGCCATGATTCACACCTCTAATACTTTCTCGCTGTGGAGTGGCCCAGTAGGCCCTTCGTCTGTCATCACTGACGCTACTTGCTCCCTCCGACAAAGTTGTCGAGGGAGCCGCGTATGTGGAAACCACGTGAATGGATAACACAGTATGTGGAAAACGCTCTGAAAAAAGCATATCGCTATCCGAACAGGTATTCGAACAAGCAGGCGGCGTGTCAGGCGCCAGCCCATGCAGGCGGCGCGTCAGGCGCCAGCCCATGCAGGCGCGCGTCAGCGTCAGTGGGGTCCGGTGGTGTCGCGGGGTTTGACGTCCCGGCCCAAGCGGCGCTCCGGCGGGACGTCCTGGACGTCGCACAGGGCAAGCCACACCTGGCGGGGAGGAACGCCGGCGCTGAGGGCCTGGTCAGCGGTGCGTCCCCCGACTCCGGCCAGGACCAGCGAGCTGCTCAGGACGCGGGAGTACCCCGCCCCGAACTCGTCGTCCATAAGCCGCCAAAAGTCACTGATTCGCACGAGTAAAGTCTCTCACGGCCCAGGACTCTAGAATGGTTGCCATGAGCAACCCAACTGAGTCCGCGGGAGATTCCTCTCCCGAAACTGCCGGCGCTGACGCCGCCCTGGACGCCGTCGAGGACCAGCTGAGCCTGCTCTGGCGCCGGGGCCGGTCGATTTCCCATCAGCTCTCGCGCGAGGTCCACCCGGACATGGAGCCCGCCGCCTACGGGCTGCTCAGTGTGATCCGCAAGCAGGGCCCGATCAGGCTGACCGAGCTCGCGTCCTGCATCGGCGTCGGCAAGCCCTCGGTGAGCCGGCAGATCGCCTTCCTCGAGGGCCTTGGCCTGGTATCGAAGGAGGCGGACCCCCTGGACGGCCGGGCGCAGTCCATCCAGCTGACCCCCGAAGGCGAGGCACGGATGCATCAGGTCCAGGACGCCCGGCGTGAAGTGTTTCGGGAACGCCTGGCAGAGTGGCCGGCCGAGGACCTGCAGGCTCTTGCCATGTACATGGCGAAACTCAATGCCACCTACGAACGTGACGGGTTCCCCCGGGACGAGCCCGCCTGACTCCCCCGGCCTGGTGCACAAGTCATCCGCGGCACACGTCAAAGGACCCCCGGCCTGAGCCGGAGGTCCTTTCTTGCGTCTTAGGTGAGTTGGCGTCTAGCGAGCTCCGGAAAGGAGGCCCTTCGCCAGCTCGTCGTTGAGGTCGGAGTTGAGTTCTCGGTCGAGGTCGCGGCCGTAGCGCTGCGCGAACTCCTGGGGGACGGTGTCCGGAACCGCGACGCCCTCGGCGACCGCAACGCGGTCGCTGACTTCGCGGAGCATGCTCGAAAGCGGAACATCGAGGGCCGAGCAGATCGAGGACAGCAACTCCGAGGAGGCTTCCTTCTGGCCGCGTTCCACTTCGCTCAGGTAGCCCAGGGAAACACGGGCACTGTGCGAGACTTCGCGGAGCGTACGGCCTTGGCGCTGGCGGACATCGCGCAGGACATCACCGATTTCGTGACGAAGTACAACCATCTTGCGCTCCTTCTGTTCGCTCTTGGCCTGATCGGCGAGGCCCACATCCTTCCAGCGGACAACGCCGTTTACGGATACGGGCTGCTTTACCATCTGTATCGCCTTGCTCCTCGTACTGTCGAGTCCGCCGGTGGGGGCGGACTCTGCTGATGATTTCATCCTAGGCGCCTCCCTTATTTGGAAGCGACACAATGTAACAACTATTCGGAATCAACTTTTGTTCCCGGCAACTTTACGCCCGGTAGCCTTCGGAAGATAGAGCTTCCAGCAGACGTTCCAGGGCCGCGCCGCACGCAAGTGCGCGGATCTCCGCGCGGCTCCCTTCAAAGGAATAGGGGTACGACGTCGATCCCCCCGCAGTGGCGATGCCGATAAAGACAGTGCCCACGGCTTTGCCGTCGTGCGGTTCGGGCCCGGCCACGCCGGTGGTGGACACGCCGATGTCGGCGCCGCAGACGCGCCGCGCGCCGTCGGCCATGGCAGCGGCGACTTGGCCGTCCACGGAGCCGACGGCGTCGAGCAGCTCGCCGGGGACGCCCAGGACCTCAGCCTTGACCTTGTTGGCGTAGGACACCACGCCGCCCTGCAGCATCCCGGACGCGCCGGGCGTGTCGGCCAGCACGGCGGTGACCATCCCGGCGGTGAGGGACTCGGCAGTGGCGGCCGTCATTCCGCGGCCGAGGGCGCCGGTGACGGCCTGCTCCGCCAGGCGGTGCAGGTTGGGGTGCAGATGGGGGTCCGGATGGTTCATTGCTTGTTCTCCCTTACCCGTTCCTTCTCTGCCCTGATGCCGGCGGCCCGCAGCTTGAGGGCTTCGATGACGTATTCGCCGCCTGTCCATAGTGTGATGGCCAGCGCAGCCATCATCACGACGAACGCCACAACGCCCAGCCACGGGGCAAGGGATGCCAGCGGAAGGACGTACAGGAAGATGGCTACTGTCTGCACCACCGTCTTGAGCTTGCCGCCGCGCGAGGCCGGGATAACGCCGTAGCGGATGACATAGAACCGCAGCGCGGTGATGCCCCACTCCCGGACGAGGATCAGGATGGTGACCCACCACGGCAGTTCCTGGAGCAGCGAGAGCATGACCAGCGCGGAGCCGATCAGGAGCTTGTCGGCGATCGGGTCGGCGATCTTGCCAAAGTCGGTGACCAGGCCGCGGGACCGGGCGATGTCGCCGTCGAGCTTGTCAGTATAAATGGCTACCGCGAAAACGAAGGCGGCCGCCCAGCGCCAAGGGCCGTTCTGGGCCTGCAGTCCCGGAGCATCGAGGATGAGGAACCAAATGAAGAACGGCACCAGCACTATCCGCAGCATCGTCAGGATATTCGGCAGGTTCCAGATCCGCGAGGCGGATCCGGCGTTGGCTTTGGCGCTATTCACCTTCCTAGGCTACCCGCTTCGCACGCTACCGTCCGGTGAGCGACCAGGCGTCCTCTGAGCCGTCCTCGTCCGAGCCGCCGTCGGCGCCGTCGTGGTACTCGATCGCCTGGGTGCGGTTCTCAAGGTCGGCCGCCACGAGGTCCTCCGCGTAGCCGCCCTGGGCGATGTTCGCGTTGGCGTTATCGCTCAGGGCAGCGGTCTGCGAGTCAGCGGCCACCGGCCCATCCTGCCCCTTCATCGCGGCCAGCACGGCAGCGAGGTCGTCCGGCTTGACCAGCACGTCGCGCGCCTTGGATCCCTCGGAGGGCCCCACCACTCCCCTGGACTCGAGCAGGTCCATCAGGCGCCCGGCCTTCGCGAAGCCGACCCGGAGCTTGCGCTGCAGCATCGAGGTGGAACCGAACTGGGTGGTGACCACGAGCTCCGTGGCCTGGAGCAGGACCTCGAGATCGTCCCCGATGTCGTCGTCGATCTGCTTCTTCTGCGCCTCGGGCGCGACGTCGTCGCGGTAGACGGCCTTGAGCTGGCCCTTGACGTGCTCGACCACCTTGTGGATCTCCGACTCGGTGACCCAGGCACCCTGGACACGCATCGCCTTGGAGGCCCCCATCGGCAGGAACAGGGCATCGCCCTGGCCGATGAGTTTTTCGGCGCCCGGCTGGTCCAGGACCACCCGGGAGTCGGTGACGGAAGAGGTGGCGAAGGCCATGCGGGAGGGCACGTTCGCCTTGATCAGGCCGGTCACGACGTCGACCGACGGACGCTGGGTGGCCAGGACCAGGTGGATGCCGGCGGCGCGGGCCAGCTGGGTGATGCGGACAATCGAGTCTTCGACGTCGCGCGGGGCCACCATCATGAGGTCGGCGAGTTCGTCCACGATCACCAGCAGGTACGGATACGGCTTGATGACGCGCTTGGAATCGACCGGCGGGTGGACCTTGCCGGCCCGGACGGCCTTGTTGAAGTCGTCAATGTGCTTGAAGCCGTAATTGGCGAGGTCATCGTAGCGGGCGTCCATTTCCCGGACCACCCACTGCAGGGCCTCGGCCGCCTTTTTCGGGTTGGTGATGATCGGCGTGATGAGGTGCGGGACCCCTTCGTAGGCCGTGAGTTCCACGCGCTTGGGGTCCACCATGACCATGCGGACCTCGTCCGGGGTGGCCCGCATCAGGATCGAGGTGATCATGGAGTTCACGAACGAGGACTTGCCGGCTCCGGTGGCACCGGCCACGAGCAAGTGCGGCATCTTGGCCAGGTTGGCCACGACGTACCCGCCCTCGACGTCCTTGCCGACGCCCATGACCATGGGGTGGTCGGTGCGGCGGGCGTTCTGGCTGCGGAGCACGTCGCCGAGGGACACGGTTTCGCGGTCCGTGTTGGGGATTTCGATGCCGATGGCGGACTTGCCCGGGATGGGGCTCAGGATGCGCACATCCGAGCTGGCGACCGCATAGGAGATGTTCTTGGACAGGGCGGTGACCCGCTCCACCTTGGTGCCCGGGGACAGTTCGATCTCGTAGCGGGTCACGGTGGGGCCACGGCTGAAACCGGTGACCTGGGCCTCCACGTTGAACTGGTTGAGGGTCTCGGTGAGCGAGGCGACAATCGCGTCGTTGGCCTCGGTGCGTTCCTTGGGGATGGAACCGGGTGTCAGGACGTCCGACGCCGGCAGGGTGTAGGTGACGTCGCCGGCCAGGGAGAGCTGTTCGGTGCGCTGCGGAATCGGGGTGGGCAGCGGTGCCGGCGCCACAGGGTTGGAGGGGACCATGGCGGCGGCCGCGACGGCGCTTGGATTGAGGGATCCGGCAGCCACCATCCCCGGGGTGACCAGCGGGATGGCCTCGGTGGCGTTTTCGCCAGCGGACCCTGTGCCGAGGCCCTGGGCGGCCTTGATCTTTTCGACGGCGATCTCGGCCTGGGTGGGACGGCGGACGCCGGGGGCGACGCCGGCCTGGTTCTTTATGCCCTTCGCGCCCTTGGCGGGCGCTTCGTCGGCTGCTTCCTCAGCGTCGATGACCGCGCGCTCGAACGCTTCGTCGCCGACGTAGCCTTCCAGGCCGGACTCGTCGTCGTGGTCCTTGCCGAAGAGGCGCTTGCGCTTCTTCTTGGGCGGGGCCGGGGCGTCGTTCTCGTACAGGTAGCTGCGGTCGTGGCGGTCGCCGCCGTCGTCGTCCTGCAGGTCGATGCCCATCAGGTGCTCGTATCCGTCCCGCAGGCGGCCGGGGATGGCGCCGAAGGGGGTCGCGGTGACGATCAGCAGCGAGGTGAAGGCCAACAGGCCGTACACCGCCACGGGAACTGCGGTGTGCAGGGCGGCCAGCGGGGCGGCGGCGAGGTACCCGAGCATGCCGCCGGCCCTGCGCAGGCCGTCGAAGCCGTCGGCGACCGTCGGCTGGCCGCCGATGACGTGGGCCAGGCCGGAACCGGCGAACGTCATGATGAGGAAGCCGATGCCGATCCGGTTGTTGCCGCGGCCGTCGTCGGGCTGGCGGAACAGGCGGAACGCACAAACGAACAGCATGAGCGGCAGCAGCAGGGACATCCAGCCAAAGGTGCCGTTGACGATCGCGAAGACGAGGTCCGGGAACCAGCCCCGGAAACCCCACCATGCGAAGGTGGCGACAAAGACGCCCAGCGCCAGGTTGAACAGGGCGGCACCGTCGCGCCGGTCCTCCGGAGCGAGGTCGCTGACGTCGTGGCCGACCCGTCTGATGCCGGCGCCGATGACGTGGGCCATGCCCAGCCATGCACCGGCCAGCACCCGCACCAGCCAGGGCTGGTGCGGCTCAACTACGGCCAACTGCCGGGTCCGCGCTGTTCCGGTGGTTCCGCCCGCGGTTCCGCGCGGCCGGGCGGATTTGGATGCGGCGGGACTGGACCCCCGGCCGGGAGAACTGCCTGATTTGCCGCTTGAGTTTCCTCTAGGCGCGGAAGAAGTACGAGTCGCCATACTCGCCACGGTACCGGATGCCGGGCCGAAAACCCCGAATTTCCGGGCCGTCCGGGATCATGTTGCCGCCAGCGCCTACAGAAAAGCGGCCTCCCCCGCCTACCGCGGCGCTCAGGCTGCGGTTGGCCGGGAAGGCCGTTTACCAGGCATGCGCCCCGTTCGTGTGAAGGGCTTACGCCCGGTGAACCAACTGAGGCTTACGCCTCAAGGACCACCGGGATGATCATGGGCTTGCGGCGCAGTTTGCGGTTGACCCACGTGCCCACGACCCGGCGGACAACCTGCTGCAGCTGGTGCGTGGTGTGCTCCGTGCGGTTCAGCACGGCCTCTTCGAGGGCCTCGTTGATCTTGGGGATGATCTCGTCGAACACGGAATCATCCTCCGCCACGCCGCGGGCGTGGATCTCCGGCCCGGACACCACCTTGCCGGTGGCACGGTGGATAACGGTGATGATGGAGATGAAGCCCTCGTCGCCGAGAGTCTGGCGGTCCTTGAGGTCCGCTTCCGTGACTTCGCCGACGCTGGAGCCGTCAACGTAGACGAATCCGACCTCGACCTGGCCCACGATGTCGGCCTGGTGATCGCGAAGGTCGATCACGGTGCCGTTGTCCGCCAGCAGGATGCTTTCCTCCGGCACTCCGGATTCGAGAGCGATCTTGCCGTTGGCGATCAGGTGGCGGGTTTCGCCGTGCACCGGCATGGCGTTGAGCGGCTCAAGGATGTTGTAGCAGTACAGCAGCTCGCCGGCGGCAGCGTGGCCGGAGACGTGCACCTTGGCGTTGCCCTTGTGGATAACGTCGGCGCCGAGCTTCAACAGGCCGTTGATGATGCGGAAGACCGCATTTTCGTTGCCCGGGATAAGGCTCGAGGCAAGGATGACGGTGTCGCCGTCGCCGACGACGACGCGGTGGTCGCCGTTGGCCATGCGGGACAGGGCGGCCATGGGCTCACCCTGGGAGCCGGTGGACATCAGCACAACCCGGTTGTCCGGCAGGTTGTCGATGTTCTTGATGTCGACCAGGATCCCGGCCGGCACCTCAAGGTAGCCCAGCTTCGCGGCGATGGCCATGTTCCGGACCATGGAGCGGCCCACAAAGGCAACCTTGCGGTTGTGGTTGGCGGCGGCGTCGAGGACCTGCTGGACGCGGTGCACGTGCGAGGAGAAGGAGGCGACGATGATGCGCTTGGAAGCCTGCCCAAACAGCCGGTCCAGGGTAGGTCCGATTTCTTTCTCGGCGGTGGTGAAGCCGGGAACGTCGGCATTGGTCGAATCAGACATGAACAAGTCCACGCCCTCTTCGCCGAGCTTTGCGAAGTGCCGGAGATCGGTGATGCGGCCATCCAGCGGCAACTGGTCCATCTTGAAGTCACCGGTGTGCAGGACGGTGCCGCCCGACGTGCGGATGAACACGGCCAGGGCGTCCGGGATGGAGTGGTTGACGGCGACGAACTCGCATTCGAAGGGCCCGAACTTCTCGACCTCGCCTTCAACGACGGTTTTCGTGTTCGGCTTGATCCGGTGTTCCTGCAGCTTGGCCTCGATGAGGGCCAGCGTGAGCTGCGAACCGACGACGGGAATGTCGGCGCGCAGGCGCAGGAGGTACGGGACGGCGCCGATGTGGTCTTCGTGACCGTGGGTCAGGACGACCGCGACGATGTCCTGGACACGGTTCTCGATGTAGGAGAAATCCGGCAGGATCAGGTCGACACCTGGCTGGGTCTCCTCGGGGAAGAGGACACCGCAGTCAACGATGAGGAGCTTGCCATCGATCTCGAAGACGGTCATGTTGCGACCGATTTCCCCGAGTCCGCCGAGCGGTACGATCCGCAGGGTGTTTTTCGGGAGGCGCGGCGGCGTGACAAGGCCGGGAAGGGCGGTTTGGGTCATAGTGCACTACTTTCCAGGCGGAGGCCGGGCTGGTTCTCAACGATCAGGAGTGACTCCGGATCAGGAAAAGACCATCCCCGCTTCCGCCAAATCCTCGCGGATGATTGCGATCTCGGCCTCGCCCGGCTCCACGAGGGGCAAACGGACAACCGAGTTGGGCAGGACTCCCTGCCACTTAAGAACCTGCTTGGCAGCGACAGCACCCTGAATGTGGGTCATCACTGCGCGGACCACGGGGTCCAGTTCGAAATGTATGGTGCGGGCGGTAGCAAAATCGCCTGCAAGTGCGGCATCGATCAGCGCGCGGAACTGCGGCGACGCGACGTGCGCGGAAACGCTGACCACCCCGACGGCGCCGGCAGCCATCCACGGCAGCGTGAGGCCGTCGTCGCCGGAGTAGACATCAATGTCGGTGTTCGCCAGAACGCGCGTAATGGCCGCGAAATCGGCCTTCGCATCCTTCAAGGCAACGATGTTGGGATGGTCGGCGAGCCGAATCATGGTCTCTGGCTCGATGGGCACGCCGGCGCGGCCGGGGATGTCGTACACCATGACCGGGAGGTCGGCGGCGTCAGCAACGGCCTCGACATGCGCCTGGATGCCGGCCTGGCTCGGCTTGTTGTAGTACGGCGTGACGATCAGCTGGCCGTGGGCTCCCGCCTTAGCGGCGCGCTTGGCCATCTCGATCGAGTGCGAAGTGTGGTTGGTCCCGGTTCCGGCGATGACCTTGGCGCGGTCGCCGACGGCCTCGACAATGACGCGGAAGAGCTTCTCTTTTTCGTCGTCTTCCAGCGTGGAGGTCTCACCCGTGGTGCCGGAGATGACGAGGGCGTCATTGCCTTCGTCGACGAGCTTGCTCGCCAGTTCCGCCGACTGCTGGTAGTCGACCTCGCCGTCCGTTGTGAAAGGCGTGACCATGGCAGTCACGAGGGTCCCGAACGTGTAAGAGCGAATATCAGAGTCAGCCATATGAAAAACGTTACCTTGTCCGCGGCATGTTAGGACAATGGCGATGGTGTGACGAACGTCAAACTCGCCGGGCCGCACGTCACGTTTCCGCGGTCCGGCCGGACTCAGGGCCGCCGAAACCGCTCCAGAACGCTGTGCTGGAGGCTCACGGTCAATACCTCGGTGCCGGTGCCGGCCGACTGCCGGAGCGGAAGCCCATCAGGACCCCAGAAGCCGCTCAACCCGCAAGAGGGGCCGAGCCGCGTGGCGCCTGCCAGGTTCGCCAGGACGGAAAACATCCGGTTGTCCATGGCGCGGGCGCCAAGATGGAGTCCCAGCCGATGGTCTTCGCCAGCGGTGTAGAGAGCCGAGACAGAATAGATGTCCGCGCCGGCTGCCGCGGCCCATTCCGCGTGGCCGGGCCGGGCGGCGTCGAAGCAGATAGCCAAGGCGACCTTCCACCCGTCAATCTCCAAGATCGCGGGTTGGCTGCCGGCCACGAAGAGATCCTGCTCCGAAGCGTGCAGGTGCGTCTTGAAGCTGGCCTCGATGACGCCTGCAGGGTGGACGGCGAGGGCGGCCAGCCGCGGCGTGCCGTCTTCCTCCTTGAACGCGGCTCCGACCACGGCGGTGATTCCGGTACGCCGGCAGATTTCCCGGATGCCGTCCAGCCGCCCGTCAGCCGTACTCAGCCACTCCCCCGGCCCGTCCAGCAGGTCCAGCCGGTACCCCGTCAGGGACAGCTCAGGAAAGATGACCAGCCGGGCTCCGTGTGACTCGGCGTCTTCGATCAGCCGTATGTGCTCGGGCACGTTGGCGGCAACGCCGCCGTCCAGGGCCTCGTATTGGATGGCGGACAGCGTCAGTGCGGTGATTGAGCCGGTGCTTGAGCCAGTAGTCACTCTGCCATCCTAGGCACCTCGTCTTTCGCCGGAGGGCGCCGATGGTGCCGAGCAGTAGCGCCCGACGGCGGTTTCGCGAAGGACCTCCGCCCAGGCGGCCAGGCGCTGGGCCGCCCGCACGTAGTGGAACAGCTCTGTCGGAGTGAGGGCATCGAGGTCGGTCTCGGCCAGCCGCCGGGCCAGCTCCGCTCCCGGCGGCTGCACAGCCAGCGCCGTGCCCTCCTTGCCCCACTGGACGTCCTCGGCCGGCTCACCGGCGACCAAGCGCCGGAAGAGGAAGTCCACGACGCCCGGGCTCATGGCTTTGAGGACACCGGCCCCCGATTCGCCATCGCCCGCCCGTCCGCCCGGCGGGGTACTGGCCCGGTCAGGGTCCGAATGATCTGTGCCCGGAAATTGCCGACCTGCAGGTTCCCGACGTGTGATTTCGTGGCCTGTGAATTCCGGATTCAGGAAGGCGGGCTCTGGGGCGTTGTTCATGCGCCCATCGTATTCGAACATATATTCGAATTCAAGGGTCATTCATGGCAAGGACTCTGCGGCATTGCATGGGCGGTGTGCCGCCGTTGATTACCCCCGAGTTACATGGTTGTTGTTCCGCGGCGGCGTTCTATGGCGAGGATGGTGATGTCGATCGCGCCTGCGACGAGGCCGGTGTGGCTGATGCTTTCACGCACTCGTTGTTGCACTTTTTCGGCGACGTGGAGGGCGGTGAAGGCAATGTCGGTGGCGATATAGAGGTGGACGCGTACGGTGCCGTCGCTGATTGTCGCGGTGACGCCGTCGTGCTGGTAGGTGCCGTTTTGGCTGCCGGGATGGCGGAGGTTTTGGAAGGCGGCGGGACCGAGCCGGGGCAGGAAGCCTTGGATGGTGGGTTCAAGTCTGAGGACTCCGGGTGTTTCCAGTGTGGTGCGGGTGGCGATGGAGGCGATGAGCTGACTGGTGATGACGGAGCCTTGGAGGAATTGGTCAGACATCGTAAAGGTCCTCGACGGTGATGTTGACGGTTCCGGCGCCAATACCGACGCTGGCCGGAATCGCGTTGCTGATCTCGTGGCGCAGCGCCTCCACTGTTCGGGGGATGACGATGCCCGGGGCGGCGGCAACCCGAAGATTAATGATGAGGCGAGGACCGGCATTGGTGGAGGTACCGGTCGGGTGGTCTTCATCGGCGGCGCTGGCAACGGCTGAGCCTAATTCGATGCTGCAGCGTCGTGAGTGGACACCGGGGATCGCTGCTGCCGCGGACCGGATGAGGGAGCTCAGGGCCTGTTCGCTGATCTCCGTAGTGCCGTTGTCTGCGCTGCGCAGGAGGATTCTGCTGCCGCGGGCGACTTTGGCGCGGGCCACGTCCATGATGGCGTTTTTGATCCCGGGACGGGGTTTCAGTGTGGGGTTGTGAAGGTCGCTTTCGCGCAGCGAACGGGTTGCTTTGCTGAGTCTTTGCAGCCGAGTTCTGGCAGTTTGGCATTGGTCGCACTGTTCTTCGTGTGCGGTGGGTGGCCGGTCGATCGCGCCCCAGATGCCGTCGATGCTACGGCCGCAGCCGAGCCGGGGGACGTCGTCTAGCGCCATTGGCTCATCCCTTCTGCTATCTGGTGCCGTGCCCGCGCGAGTGTGCCGCGAACTGCTGCCGGGCTTATCTTCAGTGTTACACCAATCTCGGCGTAACTGCGTCCGTGCATTTCCCGCAGCAGCCAGCATGCCCGCTGTGCCGGCGGAAGAGTGTCCAGGACTGCGATCAGGCCATCCTGTTCGGCCGACCATTCAGCCTCTTGGGCAGGATCCAATGCGGCCCACACCGCGCGGCAGCCGGCCTCGGCAATGGTGTCCATGTCCTCCAAGTCGACGATGTTCTCGGCATGGGCGGACCGCTTGCGCAGCAGGTCCAGGCATTTGTTCGTTGCCAGCCGGTAGATCCAGCCACAGAAAGCGTCGACATCAGCGAGCATGGGAAGACCGCGCCAACTCGTTGTCAGGGTCTCCTGCACGATGTCTTCGGCTTCACCGCGGTCGTTGAGCATCCGATACGCCAGCCGAAAGAGTCTGTACTGATAGGTGAGCACCAGGTGTTCGAATGCCGCCAGGTCGCCGTCCTGGGCACGGGCGACGACACTCCCCTCGTCCAGGTCCGGTTCGAAGCCGGGGCCATGATCACCCATTCGCTGCCCATCCGTCCGGTTACATACCCGCCCCTGGCCCCAATATGCCACAGCCGGGCAACGCCGGGAACCGAACCGCGCTTCTGTTGCCCCGTGAGGAAAATAATCTGCGGCATCACGTGACGATTCCTGTCGGGCTTCGTCTTTATCGGTGTAAGCACGATTCCCCAGTCCCACGAGGAGATGTTTCCCATGACAGAGACACCCAGGACCCCCGGAGCTTCCAGCGGCGTCATGACCACACCCGAGGAGCAGAAGCAAGGCAGCGCGCTGGAACATCTGAAGGCGAGGGACGCACTGCACACCGATCGCGGCGACACCACGATCGAGGAAACCGTAGTGCAGAAGCTGGCTGGCATGGCCACCCGCGAGGTTCCCGGCGTGTTCGCCATGGGCAGTGCCGGCCGGCGCGCGTTCAGCGCCCTGACCGAACGCATTCCCGGGTCCCAGACCAATGTCAGCGGCGGCGTCAGCGTCGAAAAGGGCGAACGCCAGGCGGCCGTCGATGTGTCCATCATCATCGAGTACGGGTTCTCCGTGGTGGAGGTCAGCCAGGCCATCCGCCGCAACATCATTCAGTCCGTTGAGCGCGCCACCGGACTGGAAGTGCTCGAAGTGAACATCAATGTCACCGATGTCCACCTGCCCGACGACGACCACAGCGACCAGCAGGTCCAGAAGACCCAACTGCAGTAACCACCCGCCCAGTATCCTCCGCTAAGGGGAACGGGACGATGAGGAAAAGGATGGCTATGTCTACTACACGTTGGTGCCTGACGATAGGTCTAGTTCTGGGAATCGTTCTGGGCTTTGGCGGTTGGCTGGCGCTGCTGGCCGCGGTGATCCTCGGATTCGTCGGCCTGCTGGTCGGTCGGGTCGCGGAAGGAAAACTCGATTTGCAGGCCCTGTTCGGTAGAGCATCGAGCCGATGATCCCGCAAGGAGCCCACGCCCTGCCCTTGCCCGGGGCCGGGGACGCCGGCGAGGACTTCGGCGAGACGGGCGCCCGGGGGCAGACCGTCATGGCGGCCAGGGTGATCGAGAAAATCGCCGCCCAGGTGGTCAGCGACGAATCATCCGCTGGCGGATTTCCGGGCATCGGACCCCGTGCTGGTTTCTCCGCCCGGCCGAAGGCATCCGTGGAACTCTCCGGGAACATTGCGACCTTAAATGTGGAGGTCGGGATGCTGTATCCGGTGCCGTTACGCCAGGCCACCGAGGCCCTGCGCCGCCGGATCAGGACCAGGGTGACGGAGTTGACCGGAGTTGACGTCCGACAGATCGACATCAGGATCTCGTGGCTGAGCACCGGCACCGACACCAACGGACGAAGGAAATTGCTGTGAGCAGGCACGAGCGACGGTCCCCGCACCTGCGGCACCGTCCCAGCCGCGCCGTCCCGGCACTCATCGCCGGTATCCTGCTCCTGGCCGTCGGCGTCGCCCTGGTCTGGCTGGCCATCAGCCGGCTGGTCAACGGCACGTGGCCCGCCCTGCTGCAGGGACCACGCGACTGGCTCGCCGCGCTGGCGTGGAACGACCCCGCCGTACGGCAGATCGGGATAGCGGCCATCGTGGCAGGGGGGATCCTGTTACTGTGCGCCGTCATTCCCGGAGGGTTCAGTGCCCTCTCGATCGATGATTCCGGCACTACCGGCGCCGGAGATGGGGAGCGGCCGGTGCAAGAGCAGGAAACTGTGATGACCCGCCGTGCCGTAGCCCGCCTGGCGAAAGCCCGGTGCCTGCAGATCGACGGCGTAGACACGGCCGCAGCGACAGCCACCACAGGGCGCGTACGCCTGAGCGTGAAGACTTACCTGCACGAGCCAGGGGACCTGCACACCAGGATCACCGACGCTGTCCGCGCCCGCCTGGAAGAAACCGGGCTCTCCCCAGTTCCTCAGGTTACCGCCACGGTCCGGTCCAGAGATTAAGACCATTCGCGCGCCCACCCGCAGCGACTATTTGAAGGATGGTTTCCGATGAGACAGACCGCAGGAACCCTGAACCGAATCGGGCTGTCAGTTCTCGGCATCCTTGTCCTAGCCGCCGGCACCGCGATGCTCCTCCAGGCCAACGGGACGCTGCAGGCTCCTTTCAACACCGCCCCCGCTTGGAAGTCCGTCGTCACTGGCGATCTGTCCGCGCTCTTCGCGCCGCCGTGGGTGGCGGCCATCATACTGATCATCGGAGTCATCATCGGCGTGCTGGGGCTGCTGTGGATCATCGCCCAGATCCCAAGGAAAAACAGGGCAGGCGTGTATCGCCTCCATGACGACGGCAGTAAGGAATTCACCGTCTGCGACCCGTCCGTCCTCGCCGCCGTCGTCGAAAACCGGATCAACACCCTGCCGGGTGTCGTGACTTCCGCGGCCCTGCTGCGAGGAACAGCCAGAGCCCCCGACCTGACCCTGAAGGTGACGGTCAATGACAGGGCCGACGTCCGGGACCTCATCCACAGCATCCAAACATCCACCCTGCCGGATCTCTCCGCCGCCCTGGAGGCGCCGCTGCAGCGCAGCCGGCTGCAGATCGAGATCAGCGGACGAAGCCAAAGCACCGGAACCGTTGTGCATTCCACCGGCACCGTCGTCCACTAGCAACTGATTCTTCCCTCAGACAAGGCGGCGTTAAGGCCGCCGGTCAGCCCATCAACGGACGCGGTTCCCTTAGGCAGGTGCAAGTACCAGTCGTGCCCGGCCGGACATGAGACGATCACATGATGACCGCGCGCGGAACGACCACTGCTTCCCGGACCGTCAAGGGCACGGCCTCCGGCACCCGGCTGGCCGGCATTGACGCCGCACGCGGGCTGGCGCTGCTGGCCATGATGGCCACCCACGTGCTGGCCACCTTTGAGTCGGACTCGCAACTCACGCCCACCTGGATCGGGCTTGCGTTTTCCGGACGGGCAGCCGCGCTGTTCGCCGTGCTGGCCGGCGTCGGCCTGGCCCTGTCCACGGGGAAGCAGCAGCCCCTCCAAGGCTCCGAACTCTGGGCGGCCCGCCGGGGTATCGCCCTACGGGCGCTCGTGATCGGCGCCGTCGGGCTCTCCTTGGGCGGCCTGAAAGTCAACATCGCCATCATTTTGGTCCACTATGCCCTCCTGTTCCTGTGCGTGCTGCCTTTTGTTGGGCTCGGGGTGAAACGCCTGCTGATGCTGGCCGCCGCCTGGATCCTGGCAGCCCCGGTCCTGGCCTTCCTGCTGCGGCCCTGGCTGCTGTCCGCCGATCCGCCCCTGCGGCTGGGGCACAACCCGGGCTGGGAGGACCTGGCCACCCCGGACAGACTGCTTGGCGACCTCTTCCTCACGGGTTACTACCCCGTACTGCAGTGGATTGCCTATCTCCTGGTGGGGCTCGCGATCGGCCGGATGGCGCTGTCGAAAGCAACTGCGTCGTTCCTGCTGTTGGCCGCCGGAACGGTGGTGGCCATCATCTCCAAGTGGCTGGGGACAGTCATGATGGAGGACTGGGGCGGCAGGCAGGCGCTGGAAGCGCAGATCGGCGATCCCACCTACCCGCTGGCGAGCCTGCTGCAGGTCAACCTTGCCGGCGTCAACCAGTCTGGCTCGGCGTGGTGGCTGGCTTCCAGCGCACCGCACGCCGGCACCACACTGGATCTGCTGCACACCTTGGGGACGGCGTCCGCCGTGATCGGCGCGTGTCTCCTGCTCGGCAGGCTGGGCAACTGGCTGGAACTTGACCTGCTGCTCCCGCTGCGCGGAGCCGGGGCCATGACATTAAGCCTCTACACGGCGCATCTGTGCATCATGGGGGCCCTGCACGGCCAGCCACTGCTGCCCGGCTGGACTGTGGAGGGTGTGTACTGGGCGCAGTTCATGGGAGTGCTGGTGACAGGCGCGGTTTTCGCGGCACTGGCATGGCGCGGACCATTGGAGTGGGTAACTCATGCGGCCAACCAGGCGGGCAGCTACCAGTCGGCTCAGGTCCGCCAGTCTCCCCGCTTCCGCTAGCCTCCGCCGGCGTTCACTGAGCGAGGCACGCCACAGAGACGCCGCAGAGACCCCACAGCCCTACCCGCCGGGGCTCAGCGGCCGGCCACGAGTTGCTGGGGCTCCTGCTTTCCAGCTCTCCTGCACCTACGACTCCTGCACCCTACGACTCCTGCACCCCGGCGCGGAACATCCGCACGGCGTCGCGCATGGAGGCGCGGGCCCGCTTGCGGTCTCCGGCGGCATCGTAGGCACAGCTGAGCCGGAACCAGGAACGCCAGTCCTCTGGGGCGGCTTCGGCCTCAGCGCGGTACTTCTCAAATTCGAGGTCGGCGGCTTCGCGAATGATCCGGCCGGCGGGCGTGCGCGGCAGGGTGTCCTCGGGCAGGCCCCCCTCGGCTTCGAGGATCTTCGCCAAGCGCTCCGTCCGGGCCCCAAACAGCAGCTCCCGGATCATGGCCCACGCGCCGATGACCGGCAGCACCAGGTAAGCGGCTCCGATCGCCTTCGCCACGAGGTTGGGGTCCGACATCAGGAGCACGGAACGTTGAAGGGACACCACCAGGTAGAACACGAGCAGCAGCGTGACGGCCCCCACCCAGATCTTCGTGCGGTTGGCTTTCAGTGCTGTCAAGGCGGCGGACACCGGGCTCAGAGCCCCAGGTCCAGGTAGCCGTCGAGTCCCACGGTGAGCCCGGGGTGCGCGGCGACGTTGCGGATCCCCAGCAGCACTCCGGGCATGAAGGAGGCGCGGTCGAAGGAGTCGTGGCGAATGGTCAGCTGCTCCCCCGGCCCGCCCAGCAGGACCTCCTGATGCGCGACGAGACCGCTGAGCCGGACACTGTGGACCCGGATGCCGTCGATGTCCGTGCCGCGGGCGCCCGCGAGCTCCGTGGTGGTGGCGTCCGGGCTGGAAGGGACGCCGGCGTCGGTGCGCTCGGCTGAGATCAGCTGCGCCGTGCGCACAGCGGTGCCGGAGGGGGCATCAACCTTGTCCGGGTGGTGCAGTTCAATGATTTCGACGGACTCGAAGTACTTGGACGCTTTGGCGGCGAAGGCGGAGGCAAGGACCGAGCCGAGGGCGAAGTTGGGGGCGATGAGGACGCCGACGCCGGGCCGGCCGGCGAGGAGTTCCTCCAGCTCCGCGAGCCGCCCGGCGTCCCAGCCGGTGGTGCCGACCACGGCGTGCATGCCGTGCCCGACGGCGAAGCGGACGTTCGCTTCGGTGCTTTCAGGGACCGTCAGGTCCACCACGATCTGCGCCCCGGAGCTGACCAGCGTGTCGAGGGAGTCATTGCGGCCAAGGGCCGCGACGAGGTTCAGGTCCGCGGCGGCGTCGATGGCCTTTACGGCCTCTTCGCCCATGCGCCCATTGGCGCCCAACACGGCGACTGAGAGTTGTTCGATCATGCCATCAACCCTACCGCCGGGGGCGTTGCGTTCCGGAACCGGCGGCCTTGGGTTACAGGCCCCCGCCCCGGACAACCTGATCGCTAGGAAGCCTCCGCACCGTTCCGCGACGCCACGGACCCGCCGGCCCACCCGACACCACAGCAGCCCCACGCCTGTCAGGCTGGATTGACGGCCGCTACGTGTCAACCTAGACTGACAGGCATGGAGACCGACGACCTGTCCGCGCACATTCATTCACTTGACCCCGCCATCGGCCTGCGGGCGGTCGGCGCCCTGCATCGCCTGGCAGAACAGGTCGAGGCCGCGCAGGTGCGAGCTGCCCGACACCAGGGATGGACCTGGGAGCAGATCGGTGACGCCCTGGGCGTCTCGCGGCAGTCCGTTCACGCAAAATACCGAGAGTGAGACCGCGATGTTCGAACGATTTTCAGACGACACCCGTAAGATCCTTGGCTTTGCGATGGAAGAGGCCCGCTACAGCGGCGACAAGCGGCTGGGCACGGACCATCTGCTGCTAGGGGCGCTTCACGATCCCGGTCCGGCCGGCATTCTTGGTGTCACGCTCGATCAGGCAAGGGCAGCGGCAGCGGCGCTAGACCGCACAGCACTGGCGTCAATCGGCATAGATACCCACGGCTTTGAACGCGTCACCATGCCCGGGCGGGGAAAAAAGCCGCCCTTCAGTTCAGGTGCCCGGTCGGTAATGGAAGGCATGCTCCGGTACGCCATGGACCAGAAGTCACGACAGATCACCACGGCGAATCTTCTGTTGTCGCTGCTGGACCGCGAAGAACATGATCCGGCGGCCGCGCTCCTCAACGAACTGGGGGTGGACCGGGCCGAGGTCCGGCGCAGGGTCGTTTCCTCCTGATCGCGGGCCGGCTACTCCTCATCGAGCCGGCTCGCTGCCTACTCCCCCGCCCCGACCCACTCCACAGTGCCGTCGGCGAAAAACTGTTCCTTCCAGATCGGCACCTGGGCCTTGATCCGGTCCACGAGTTCGGCACAGACCTCGAAGGCCTGGCCGCGGTGGGCCGCGGAGACGGCGCAGACCAGGGCAGGGTCGCCGATCGCCAGCATGCCGATCCGGTGGGCCGCCCAGATCCGCACGGGCTGCTGCTGTTCCCCGGCGCCCTCGGCACCGGCGGCGCCACCATCCGGGGATCCGCCGGAAGCCTGGCCGCCGGCCGGGACCGAGTGCTCCGCCCCGAGCCCGGCGACGACGTCGGCCATCACCTGGTGCGCCGTCGGGTGGGCACTGTAGCTGAGCCGGGAAACCTGCTTGCCGCCGTCGTGGTTGCGGACGACGCCGCTGAAGCTGACCACCGCTCCTGCGGTGTCCGACTCGACCGCCGCGATGGCCTGCTCCACGGAAATCGGTTCGGCGCTCAGCACGGCGTGCACGATTTCAAATCCGGTTTCAGTGCCCATGGCTGCCTTCCAACTGGTCGCAAAGATGTCCAAGAATGGGGTCCAGCACGCCCAGGCCGTCCATCACGCCTTTCGGCGAGCCGGGGAGGTTCACGATGAAGGTCTGGCCGGCCGCGCCCGCGTGGCCCCGGCTGAGCATGGCCATCGGCGTCTTGGTTGCCCCGGCGCTCCGGATGCCCTCCATGATGCCCGGGATTTCCCGGTCCAGCAGGGGCAGGGTCTGCTCAGGCGTCGCGTCGGTGGGGCTCAGTCCGGTGCCCCCGCTGGTGATGATGACGGCGGGCTGCTGGCTCAGCAGGGCCCTCAGCGCGGCCCCGACAGGCGCCCCGTCCGGCACCACCATGGCGGGAAACGGCTCAAAGCCGTGTTCGGTGAGCCAATCGATGATGACAGGACCGGTGAGGTCCTCATAGATTCCGGCGGCCGCTCGGGTGGAGGCGATCACGACGCCGGCCTTACGGCCCGTGGCGTCGCCGTGGCGGTGCGGTTCGGGCATGTTCATCGGATCCAGTCCCCGCTCTTGCCGCCGCTTTTGGCGAGCACTTTGATATCGGTCAGGACCGCGTGCTTGTCCACGGCCTTGATCATGTCGTACACGCTCAGGGCCGCGACCGACGCCGCGGTCAGGGCCTCCATTTCGACCCCGGTGACGCCGCGGGTCTTGACCGTGGCAAAGACCGTCACGGAGTCGGTGTCGAGCTCAAAATCGATGGTGACCTTGGCGATGGGCAGCGGGTGGCACAGCGGGATCAGGTCTGGCGTCTTCTTGGCCGCCATGATCCCGGCGATGCGGGCAACGGCCAGGGCGTCGCCCTTCGGGAGCTCGCCGCCGCCGAGGAGGGCAAGGACCTCGGCCGTGCTGCGGACGGTCGCGGTGGCTGTGGCCTCCCGCGTGGACTGCGCCTTGTTGGACACATCCACCATCTGGGCCGTGCCGTCGTGGCGGAGGTGGGTCAGGCGGGGGTGGTCCGCCGCGGTGTTGGCCGCTGGTGCGGCATCCGCTTCAGGGGTTTCTGCTTCATTCACAAGATCCATACTTCCACTTCGTCGCCCGCTGCGAGTGCCCCAGACCCCTCGGGAACGTGGACCAGGGCATTGGAGCGGGCCAGGGCATGGACCAAGTGCGAGCCCGCACCGCCCTCCAGCCGGACCGTACCGTCCGGAGCCAGCGTGCCGCGCCGGACCTGGTGCTTGCCCGGCGGGGAGGTCAGCGGCTCGGCGAGGCGCGCGCGCACGGCCGGCCGCAGCGCCGGAGCGCCGAACAACTCGGTGAGGACCGGGCGGAGGAACATCTCAAAGGACACCAGGCAGCTCACCGGATTGCCGGGGAATCCCAGCACAGGAACACCGTCGAAGCTGCCGATCCCCTGCGGTCCGCCCGGCTGCATCGCCACGGCGCCGAACTCGACGTCGTGCCCCGCCATCGCCTGCCGCACCACCTCATAGGCACCCTTGCTGACCCCGCCGGTGGTGACGATCAGGTCCACGCCGGGGCCATGCCGGCGCAGCAACGCGGCGAGCTCCTCCGGCTGGTCCGTGGAGACGCCGGTCCGGGTGACCCGGAGCCCGGCCTGGCGCATGGCGGACTCGAGCAGCGTGCCGTTGGAGTCGAAGATCTTGCCCGGTCCCAGCGGGTTGCCCGGTTCGACCACTTCGTCGCCGGTGGTGACCAGGAGCACCCGGAGGCGGAAACGGACGGGCGCATCCGTGTAGCCCATGGCCGCCAGCAGTCCCAGCTGGCCGGGGCCCAGGAAGGTCCCCGCAGCGAGGGCGAGCTCGCCGGAGCGGATGTCGCTGCCGGCGTCGCGCACAAACGTTCCCGCAGCCGCGGCCGGCAGGTGGACCGTGGCGGGCTCCCCGGGCGGGGGGAAGGAATCGGGCACGGCCTGTTCAATGGGCACGACGGCGTCGGCGCCGGCCGGCATCATCGCGCCGGTCATGATCGGGGCGGCCGTGCCGGCGGCCAGTGCGGCCGGTGCGGCACCGGCCGGGACGGGCGCGACGACGCGCAGTTCGGTGCCGCCGTCGGGGACGTCGCCGCTGCGGATCGCGAAGCCGTCCATCTGCGAGTTGGCAAAGGGGGGAAGGTCCAGCGGCGCCAGGATGTCGGCGGCGAGCCCCCGGTTCAAGGCTTCGAACAATGGAAGCTGTTCCACCCGCTCCTCGGTGCGGAGCGGGGCCAGCAGGGCGCGCACCTTGTCCCGGTGCGCTTGAACGCTGACGTGCCTTGTCTCGGTGCGGTGCATGCGTTTCCTGACCTTTGCTCGGCTCGCTAGGATTTCACGTCAACTCTAACCGTGTGGAAACCGGTGGCTCCGTTGGGCGCGACGGGTGTGGACTCTTCGACCTGCGGCACAGCATCAAGGGCCGTGGCCCGGACCTGGACCTCGTACTGTCCTGGCGTCAGGGGCAGCGCCAGCTTCCACTGGTACCACGTGTCCTTGGAGATGCCCGGCGCCAGCTCGGCCTGGTGCCAATCGCCGCGGTTGACGCGCAGCTCCACTTTGCCGATGCCGGTGTGCTGGTCCCACGCGACGCCGCCGAACACCACGGTCCCGGCCGTCACGCTGCTGCCGTCGCGCGGCACGTCGAT
This sequence comes from Arthrobacter sp. 05T420, assembly GCF_056396305.1. Lineage (NCBI taxonomy): Bacteria > Bacillati > Actinomycetota > Actinomycetes > Micrococcales > Micrococcaceae > Arthrobacter > Arthrobacter sp. 05T420. Next base: position 84,832 of record NZ_JBFTLG010000006.1, read on the forward strand.
GCGGGACGAGGTCTTGATGGGCCCGCGCTCGCTCCAGCCGCGCGGCGTCCAATAGGCGACGTCGTCCGCGTAACGGGTCACTTTCAGCTCGGTGACCCATTTTGTGGCCGAGACGTAGCCGTACAGCCCAGGCACGATCAGCCGGACAGGAAATCCGTGTTCCAGCGGGAGCGGTTCACCGTTCATTCCCACCACCAGCAGGGCGTCGCGGCTGTCCGTGAGGGCCTCGAGCGGCGTCCCGGCCGTCCAGCCGTCCGTGCTGCGGGAGAGCACCATGTCCGCCCCGGCCTTGGGGCCGGCCATGGCGAGCAGTTCGCGCACCGGCCACCCAAGCCAGCGGGCGTTGCCGATCAGGTCCCCGCCCACCTCGTTGGAGACGCAGGCGATGGTCACGTGCCGTTCCGTCAGGGGCTTGGCCAGGAGGGTGGCGAAGTCGAGCTCGATCTCGCGCTCCACCAGGCCCGTGACCTTCAGGGTCCATTCCGCCGGATCCACCAGTGGGACCCGCAGGGCAGTGTCGATCCGGTAGAACTGCCTGTTCGGCGTCACGAGCGGACTCAGCCCAGCCAACTGTATTTCAGCTCCCGCCGGTATGGGCGGCGCGGGAGCGGCCGGCCTCGGGAGGACCAGCTTGCTGCGCACGTCACTGACGACGGCGGCTGCTCCCCTGAGCGTGGAGGCGAGCACACCGGCGACGGCGGCGACTGCTGCGGTCCCGCCCAGGGCCAGCAGGAACCGGCGGCGGGCGGGCCCGGTTTCATTGGCTGTCGGTTGAGCAGGCTGCGCGGCGGAGGGTGCCTCCTGCACGACAGACTGCGGCACGGCTGGCTGCGGTGCGGCGGAGGGGGCCTCCTGCACGACAGGCTGCACGGCTGGCTGCGGTGCGGCGGAGGGTGCCTCCTGCACGACAGGCTGCACGGCGTCTTGGGCATTTGACTGGTCGGTGTCCGGCGCGGGCACGTCGGCCGCCACCGGCTGCCATTCCAACAGTTTCCGGATGAGCCACCGCAGCAGCGCGATTCCCACGAGTGCCACGAGCACCGGGACGGGGATGGCGTTGGCGGTCAGGTCGGCCCGGCTCAGGACGGCCACGAGGCCTACCGCGCCGAACACCGCAATGAGAATCACGCCGGCGAAGCGGCGCCGCACCTCGAGGACACCGGCCAAGGCCGCGAGTGCGGCGATGACCAGCGCCATGCCGACCAGGAGGGCCACCTTGTCTGCCGTGCCGAACACGGAGATAACCCACTCTTTGACCCCCGGCGGGACGGCGTCGATCACGGCCCCGCCCACGGCTGTCACTGGAGAAACCGTGGGGCTCACCAGGCTGGCCGCGAGCTCACCGAGCACCACGGCCGTGCCGACGGCCACCAGACCGGCCACGGCGGCCCACAAGTCCCGCTCACGTCGTTGCCGCGTGGGTGATTGTTGACTGCGCGGTTGTTGGGTGCGCGGTTGTCGGGTGCGCGGTTCCTGGGTGGGCTGTTGCCGGGTCCAGCCTCGCTGCCCCTGCGCGCCCCCTTGTTCGTGGTCCTTGCCCGCGATTGTCTCGTCCATGTCCTTCCCCTGCCCGTCAAAGCCAACGCCGCTGCTCACTGTGCCCGTCCCGCCCGGAGTTGTTCGTCCGCGGCATCGCGCGCAATCCGGTCCTGCGCTCGCTCCGCGGTTGCTCGCTCTGCAGCCGATCCTGCTGCAGTTGCTCGCTCTGCAGCCGCCACCTCGGCGCCTAGCGCGTCCGCAGGTGATGCCTCACCGCCAGGTCCCTGGCCAGGAAGCAGTAGCGAGAACCGGCATCCGCCGTCGACGTTTTCCACGGTGACGGTGCCCTGATGGGCGCTGACTATTCCGGCGACAATGCTCAGGCCAAGCCCGGCGCCGCTGTAGCGCATGGCGCCTGCCGTCTCAGCCATCCCGGGCACCAGGTTGCCGTCGTCCGGGCCGCCGCCGTCCACCCCGGTCCCGCCGTCCCCGCCGTCCCCGGCGGCCCAACGGCCGGGCCGTCTCCGGGCCGGGTCCTTTTGCCAGCCGGTCTCGAACACGTGTGGGAGATCTGCCTCTGGGATCCCGCCGCAGCCGTCGGTGACCGCGACGACGGCCCTGTCCCCTTCCCTGCCGACTTCCACCGTGACGCGGGAACCGGGCGCGCTATGGACGATCGCGTTGAGCACAACGTTCCGGATGGCGCGTCCCATCGAAGGGCCGTCGGCGAGAGCCAGGCTTTCCCGCCGTCCGCCGCCGTCGAGCGTGACGCCGTGCTGCTGCGCCAGCGCGGCGAGATCGGCAATGGCGTCGCTGGCGAGGTCGTACAGGTCCAGCGGTTCGGCCTTGAGCCGCATGGTTCCGGCGTGGATCTTCGACAGCTCCAGGAGGTCGTTGACCATGCCGGCCATGAGGTCCGTCTGGGCGATGATCTTGCGGTAATAGCCGGGGACGTCCGCCGCCATGCCGTCCTCCAGGGCTTCGGTCATGGCCCGCATGCTGGCCAGCGGCGTCCGGAGATCGTGCGAGATCCAGCTGACAAGTTCGCGGCGGGCGTTCTCGACGGCGGCCTCACGCTGCCGGGATGCCTCCAGCATGCGGCTGCTGGATTCGAGCTCGGCGGCGAGGGTGGCAAGTTCGTGGCTCATCACCGGGGACTGGATCCCAGGACTCTCGCCGCGGCCGATGCTCCGGGCGGCGTCGGCCAGCGCCTTCGCGTTCCGAGAAACCCTTGATCCGAGCACGAGGGCGATCGAAACAGCCACCGCCGAGGCCACGGCCAGGACGTACCACATGACCTCGAGATCCCGTGCCGAGATGAACATGGCGTTGAAGGCGCTGACCATTCCGGCCGTCAGGACCGCCACGGCGGAGAGCACCACTACGCAGATCTGGACCGCGAACGATGCCCTGCGCAGCGATTTCAGGATGAGCAGCGACGCAGCCCCAATCACGGCTCCCCACGCCAGGGCCCAGCCGATGATGGTCAGGAGCTCAGAGGTCTGCACCGGCGGACTCTTCCTCGTCGCTGGGGTCCAGCCGGTAGCCCACGCCCCAAACCGTTTTCAGCACGGAGGGGCGGGTGGGGTCGTCCTCGATCTTCTCCCGCAGCCTGCGCACGTGCACCGTCACCGTAGACAGATCCCCGTAGTCCCAGCCCCAGACGGCCTTCATGAGTTCCTCGCGGCTAAAGACCTGCCGGGGGCGGCGGAGCATGAAGGCCAGCAGGTCAAATTCCCGGGCAGTCAGTGCCAAGGGCCTGCCATGGCGGGAGACGGTGCGCGCGGCCGGGCTGAGGTCGAATCCGCCCACTTCGACGGAGGGCTCCGGGCTGAATTCAGGAACGCTCCGGCGCAGGACCGACCGGACCCGCAGTACCAGCTCACGCGGCGAGAAGGGTTTGGTGACGTAGTCGTCCGCGCCGGCTTCCAGGCCAAGGATGCGGTCGTCCTCCGTCCCGAGGGCTGTGAGCATGATGACCGGGACACTGTGTGCGGCACGGAGCCGGCGGCAGACTTCCACGCCGTCCAGGCCCGGCAGCATCCGGTCCAGCAGCACCAGGTCCGGGCGGCGTTCGTCCGCGAGGCGCAGGGCGGTGAAGCCATCGGCGGCGAGGACCACCTGGAATCCCGCCTGGACGAGGTAGTCGCGGACCACACCGGCAATGGTCGGCTCGTCTTCGACAAGGAGGATGCGCCGGTGTTCCGTTGCGTCCGCGGCCGGCTGGGTGTTGTTCACGCTTCCAGCATAGGTTCGCGGCCGCGCCGCGGGCAGGGCTCCGGATCCCGGCGGGACATCCTTCCCGAACACGTAATATCCGTGCCGGCATGCGGCTGTGACGTGGGCCGCGAGGTGGCGTAGCCTGACTCTATGACAGTTCAACTGGGGATGCCCCAGCCCCGCGTGGCAGGCAGTCCCCGAACGGGGATGCCTCCTGCGCCCGCACTGTCCGGGCGCCCGGACGGCGTGCCTGCCGGGCTCGTGGACCGCTACGGCCGGCGTGCCACGGACATGCGGCTCTCGCTGACGGACAAGTGCAACCTGCGCTGCACCTATTGCATGCCCGCCGAGGGCCTGGAGTGGTTGTCCAAGCAGGCGGTGATGTCCGCGGAGGAAATCGTCCGGATCGTGCGGATCGGCGTCGACACGCTCGGTGTGCGTGAATTGCGGCTGACCGGCGGCGAGCCGCTGGTGCGCGCGGACCTGCTGGAGATCATCGCCGCGCTCCGCCAGGCCCACCCCGGGCTGCCGATCTCGATGACCACCAACGGCGTGGGCCTGGACAAGAAGGCCGCCCGACTCAAGGCCGCTGGACTCACCAGGATCAACGTCTCGCTGGATTCCCTGCACGAGGAGACCTTCACCCAGCTGACCCGCCGCCCCTTCCTGAACAAGGTCCTCGCCGGCGTCGACGCCGCCTGGGCTGCAGGCCTGGGCCCCGTCAAGCTCAACGCCGTTCTCATGCGCGGGATCAACGACACCGAATCGCCGGCCCTGCTGGCCTGGGCACTGGGCCGCGGCTATGAACTGCGCTTCATCGAGCAGATGCCGCTGGACGCTGACCACGGCTGGACCCGACGGAACATGGTCACCGCCGCGGAGATCCGCGAACTGCTCTCCACCGATTACGTGCTCAGTTCCGACCCGCGGGACCGCGACGGCGCCCCTGCCGAACGGTTCGAGGTCCGTGCCCGGGTTCCCGGCACCGACCGGGCCACCGGCCCCGTGCTCGGCACGGTGGGCATCATCGCCTCCGTCACGGAGCCGTTCTGCTCAGACTGCCGCCGGACGCGCATCACGGCCGAGGGCAAGATCATGAGCTGCCTGTTCTCGCGCGAGGAAGTGGACCTTTTGGGGCTGCTGCGCGAGGGCGCCAGCGATGAACAGCTCGCCGAACGCTGGCAGGATGCGATGTGGATCAAGCCCAAGGCCCACGGCATGGACCATGTGGGGCTCGACGCCCCCGACTTCGTCCAGCCGGACCGCAGCATGAGCGCCATCGGAGGCTGATTTTTTCGTGAACGTACGCTACTTCGCTGCAGCGCGCGCTGCCGCCGGCGTGGATGAGGAACATTACGAGCTCGCCGACGGCGACACCCTCGCCTCCCTGCTCGAGGCGGTCCTCGCCGTCGAGCGCCCCGAACCGCCGGCCGGGACGCCGCCGCTGGCCCGCATCCTGTCCCGCTCCAGCTTCCTGCTCAACGAAGTTGCCGTGCGTGACCACGCCGCGGCGCTCAAGCCGGCCGACGTCGTGGACGTCCTGCCGCCGTTCGCCGGCGGTTAGCCGCAGCATGGCCGGCGGCGTGAAGCCGGTGTGTCGGGTCCAGAAGTTCTGGCGTATCGCAGTTACCTGGCCGGTCCTAGAGTGTGGAGTATCCGCCGCAGCGGGCAACGAACACCACTGAGGAGGGCAGCATGTTCACCTTGCAGATCGAACATAGGATCAAGGATTTCGCCACGTGGAAGGCGTTCGACCGTGATCCGGCGAACCGCGCGGCGTCGGGCCTCACCGCGTACCGCATCAACCAACCCGTGGACGACCCCCACTCTGTGGTTGTTGAGTTGGATTTCGAGCAGCGTGAGCAGGCGGAGGCCTTGTTAGCCAATCTTCAGGCGAAGCTCTGGAACTCCGCCGAGGCCGCCCCCACCCTTGAGGGAACTCCGAAGACCCGGATCCTTCAGGCCGCCCCCTAAAACCTCACGCCGGTACGGCAGCGCCCTCGGCGACCCGCCGGCACACGGTGGTCATGAGGGTGGTGAAGTCACTCGCCGTGCCCAGGCGGAGACCGGCGGTGTGCGTCAGTTCGCCGTCGTCCACCCGGAAGGTGTGCCGTGCGGTGCCGCGGTCGCTGCGCCGCTCCACGGTCAAGGTGTCCCCTTCCATGCTGGCGCGCGCCGGTGCCTCGGGCGGCAGTCCCAGGCTGTTGACGTGGTACCAGAGGGTCTCCGGGTGGTCGGGGTCCGTCGTGAAAACACCATGGCCTTCGGAGCGGGTCCCGTCCGCATCCGTATGCCGGTAGCTCTGGGTGACGGCACGCCCTGCAGCCGCCGGGGAAAAGATGACCTCGGTATCCGCGCTGCGCGCCGGACCCCACGCGGTTGACTCCCAATGCGTGGTCCCCGTCCAATGGCCCAGGAAGGCCTCAAGCGCCTCGCATGCATTCCCTGGCAGTGGCCGGTGCACAGTTTCTCCCATGTGGAGTTCCTCCCGAGTGGCCCCGCCACCATCATGACGCCGCGCCTACTGTGGTGTAAATACCGGCCGCACGCCAGCCGGCCGTGCCCAGCCCGGCGTGAGCACGGCCCCTGCTAAGAAATTGGCCAGTGCAGAAATTGCCCCGGCGAACTACCTACAGCCCAAACGTCTCGGTTTCCTCGAACGGGCCCACCACCGTGACGGTCCGCGGGGCTGCCGCGAGCTCACGGGCGAGCTCCTGGACCTCCGACGCTGTGACGGCCTTGATCTGGCGGAGGGTTTCATCGATGTCCTGGTACTCGCCGGAGACCAGTTCCGCCCGGCCCAGCCGGGACATCCGGGAACCGGTGTCCTCAAGCGCCAGCACGATTCCGCCGCACAGCTGGCCCACTGCCTTGCGGAGCTCCTCGTCTGAGATGCCGTCTGCTGCCAGCTTGTCCAGTTCGGCGCCGAGCAGGTCGATGACCTGCCGGACCTTCGACGGTGTGCAGCCGGCGTACATGCCGAAATAGCCGGCGTCGGCGTAGGAGGAGGCGAAGGAGTAGGTCGAGTACACGAGGCCGCGCTTTTCCCTGACTTCCTGGAAGAGCCGGGAGGACATGCCGCCGCCGAGGACTGCGTTGAGCACGCTCATGACAAACCGGCGGTCGTCCGTGGCGACCAGCGAGGGGCAACCCATGATGATGTTGGCCTGTTCCACCGGCCGCTTGACCACATGCAGGCCGGCCGTGCCGGTGATGGCCGCACGTTCAGTGGAGCGGCGCTGCACGGGGGCGGCAGCGGCCTCAAGGTTCCAGCCCGCGGAGTGCAGGGCATCCACCACGAGCCGGCAGACGACGTCGTGGTCGAGCCCGCCGGCCGCGGTGATCACGAGCTCGTCGGGACGGTAGTAGCGGCGGTAGTGGTCCCACACCGAGTCGCGCGCCACGGCCCGGATCGCTGCGGGGGTACCGCCGATGGGGCGGCCCAGCGGGTGCGTTCCCAGCACGGCGGCAACGAAGTTCTCGTGCGCGACGTCAGTGGGGTCGTCGCTGTCCATGGCGATTTCCTCGAGGATGACGTCCCGCTCCTGCTCCATCTCCTGAGGGTCCAGGACGGCGCCGGTGATCATGTCCGCGATGACGTCGATCGCCATGGGAAGGTCCGAGTCCAGCACGCGGGCGAAGTAGCAGGTGCTCTCCTTCGCGGTGGCTGCGTTCGATTCCCCGCCGACCTCGTCGAAGGCCGAGGCGATCTCCAGTGCGGTGCGGCGCTTGGTGCCCTTGAAGAGCAGATGCTCCAAAAAGTGCGTGGAGCCGTGCTGGCCGGGGGCTTCGTCGCGGGAGCCGACCCCGACCCAGAAACCGATCGTTGCGGAGCGCTGGCCGGGCATCGCTTCGGTCAGCACGCGGACACCGCCGGGCAGGACCGAGCGACGCACTTCCGAGCCGCCGTCGGCTCCGTGGATCAGGGTGTCAGCGTGCTGGTTCTGCTCTAGCGGCAGGGGGACGACAGTCATCGAGGCCTTTCATTGAACACGTGCCAAATCTGCCTGCAATCCTACCTTTAACAGCAGCGGGGCCGGTGGATGATCCACCGGCCCCGCTGTTTCACTCAGGAGAGACTACTCTGCGGCGTCCGCGGAGACCTCAGCGTTGTCTACGTTCTCGGAGCCTGCCTCGTCAGCCACAACGGGCGACAGGGAAAGCTTTCCGCGGTCATCGATCTTGGTGATTTCCACCTGGATCTTCTGGCCCACGGCGACGACGTCCTCGACGTTGTCAACGCGCTTGCCGCCGGCGATCTTGCGCAGCTCGGAGATGTGCAGGAGGCCGTCCTTGCCCGGGGTCAGGGAAACGAAGGCGCCGAAGGTGGTGGTCTTGACGACCGTGCCCAGGTAGCGCTCACCGATTTCCGGGATCTGCGGGTTGGCGATGGCGTTGATCGCGGACCGTGCTGCGTCGGCAGACGGGCCGTTGGTGGCGCCGATGTAGACAGTTCCGTCGTCCTCGATCGAGATGTCGGCTCCGGTGTCTTCCTGGATCTGGTTGATCATCTTGCCCTTCGGGCCGATGACCTCGCCGATCTTGTCTACCGGGATCTTGACCGCGATGACGCGCGGCGCGAACTCGGAGAGCTCGTCCGGGGTGTCGATCGCGGAGTTCAGGACGTCCAGGATGTGCAGGCGCGCTTCGCGGGCCTGCTTCAGGGCGGCGGCCAGGACCGAGGCCGGAATGCCGTCGAGCTTCGTGTCCAGCTGGATGGCCGTGACGAACTCGGCGGTACCGGCAACCTTGAAGTCCATGTCGCCGAAGGCATCTTCGGCGCCGAGGATATCGGTCAGGGCGGCGTAGCGGGTCTGGCCGTCGACCTGGTCAGAGACCAGGCCCATGGCGATACCGGCAACGGCAGCCTTCAACGGCACGCCAGCGTTGAGCAGGGACAGCGTGGAGGCGCAGACGGAACCCATCGACGTCGAACCGTTGGAGCTGAGGGCCTCAGACACCTGGCGGATGGCGTAGGGGAATTCCTCGCGTGACGGCAGCACCGGCATGATGGCGCGCTCTGCGAGGGCACCGTGGCCGATTTCGCGGCGCTTCGGGGAACCGACGCGGCCGGTCTCGCCGGTGGAGTACGGCGGGAAGTTGTAGTTGTGCATGTAGCGCTTGCGCGTCACGGGAGACAGCGAGTCGATCTGCTGTTCCATCTTGAGCATGTTCAGCGTGGTGACACCCATGATCTGGGTCTCGCCGCGTTCGAAGATGGCCGAGCCATGGACGCGGGGCAGAACCTCAACCTCGGCGGTGAGCTGGCGGATGTCCGTCAAGCCACGGCCGTCGATGCGGATCTGGTCCTTGAGGATGCGCTGGCGCACAACCTGCTTGGTGACGGAGCGGAACGCTGCGGACAGCTCCTTCTCGCGGCCTTCGAACTGGCCGGCCAGGGAAGAGGTGACCTCTTCCTTGAGCTCGTCCGATGCGGTGTCGCGTTCCTGCTTGTCGGCGATCTGGAAGACAGCAGCCAGCTTCTCGGCGGCAGCGGACTCCACAGCGGCGTAGACGTCGTCCTGGTAGTCCAGGAAGACAGGGAACTCGACGGTCGGCTTGGCGGCGCGGGCTGCCAGGTCGGACTGAGCTTCGCAAAGGGCCTTGATGAACGGCTTGGCAGCCTCGAGGCCTTCGGAGACAACCTCTTCGGTCGGGGCGGTGGCGCCCTGTTCCTTGATGAGGTTCCAGGAGTTGTCGGTGGCTTCGGCTTCAACCATCATGATGGCGACGTCGTCACCGGCGATGCGGCCGGCGACGACCATGTTGAAGACAGCGTTCTCCAGCTGGGAGTGCTTCGGGAACGCAACCCACTGCGAGCCGTTCTCGTCAGCGACGAGGGCAACGCGGACGCCGCCGATCGGGCCGGAGAAGGGCAGGCCGGAAAGCTGGGTGGACATCGAGGACGCGTTGATCGCGACGACGTCGTAGAGCTCGTCCGGGTTGATGGACAGCACGGTAACGACGATCTGGACCTCGTTGCGCAGGCCCTTGACGAACGCGGGGCGCAGCGGGCGGTCCATGAGGCGGCAGGCCAGGATGGCTTCCGTGGAGGGACGGCCTTCGCGGCGGAAGAACGAGCCCGGGATGCGGCCGGCGGCGTACATACGCTCTTCGACGTCGACGGTCAGCGGGAAGAAGTCGAAACCTTCACGCGGGTGCTTGCCGGCGGTGGTTGCGGACAGCAGCGCGGTCTCTTCGTCGATGTAGACCATCGCTGCGCCGGCTGCCTGCTTGGCGAGGCGGCCGGTTTCAAAGCGGATTACACGCTTGCCGAAGCGGCCATTGTCAATGACTGCTTCTGAGAACTGGATTTCGGGACCCTCCATAGAGAGTCACCTCCGTTTCATGGTTCACGGAGCCCAGCCGCATCAACCCAGTCCAGCATCTGTCTACTGGCCTGCACTGCACCCGGTCATCGATCGAGACCCACGGGCCGGGCCTCATTCCTTGAGGCCGTTCCCGGGGATCACTACCGAGGACCGCGAATGCGTGATGCGGTTGATCCTCCTGTTTAGTTTTTTCCTGAAGAGGGCGGCCCTTTCCGGTCCGGAAGGGGCCGCCCCTTAAAGCTGACTAGCGACGCAGGCCGAGGCGCTCGATGAGCTTACGGTAGCGGGTGATGTCAGTGTTCTTGAGGTAGGTGAGCATGCGCTTGCGACGACCAACCATGGCCAGCAGACCGCGCTGGGTGTGGTAATCGTGCTTGTGCTCCTTCATGTGCTCAGTGAGATCCTTGATCCGCTGAGTCAGGACTGCAACCTGGACCTCCGGCGAACCGGTGTCGCCCTCGGACGTTGCGAAATCCTTGATGATGGACTGCTTTACAGCGGCTTCAAGTGCCACAATAACTCCTAGAGATGTGCCGTGAGGCCCGAATCAGTAATGCACTGCCGGGGGTGTTGCCCCGGGATCCCTCGCCGAAGCCTGGTTTCCCGTACACAACAGGAGCCAGCCGCCACGGACTGCAGCCGGATCCAACGTTCAGTTTAGTGGCACGTCCGCGGTCTTGTCGAAACCGCCGGCCGCGTCGGTTGCCGCGCGGGTTGCCGCGCCGCCTGCCTCGCCGTCTACTGCACCGTCTATCTGCGGCGGACCCGGTGTTCCGCTTTCCCGGCCCGAAAGCAGCTCGCGGATGGCGGCGACGCCCCGGTACACCTCCGCAAAGGAGGTGCTCAGCGGCGACAGCCCGATCCTGATGCCCTGCGGGGCGCGGAAATCGGGAATCACGTCCTGATCCCACAAGGTGGCCGTCATTGCACGGAACGCAGGGTGGTCCACCGTCACGTGGCTGCCGCGCAGGGCCGGGTCACGCGGGGTGGACAGCTGCACCCCGGCCGGTGCGAGCCAGGCGTCGAAGAGTTCGAGGGCAAAGGCCGTGAGCTGCTGTGACTTCTCCCGGAGGGCGGCCATCCCGGCTTCCTCGATCAGGTCCAGGGTGCCGCGCATGGCAAGCATCCCGAAGATGGCCGGGGTGCCGCTGAGGAAGCCCCGGATGCCGGGAGCGGCCTCGTAGCCGGGACCCATTTCGAACGCGTCCTTGCGTCCCATCCAGCCCCAGATCGGCTGCTGCAGTTCGGCCAGGTGCCTCTTGTTGACGTAGGCGAACGCGGGCGAGCCCGGTCCCCCGTTCAGGTACTTGTACGTGCAGCCGGCCGCGAAGTCGACGTCGGCGTCGTCCAAGGCGATCTCCACCGACCCGGCCGAGTGGCACAGGTCCCACACCACCAGGGCACCGGCGTCGTGGACTGCCGCGGTGATGGCCGGCAGGTCCGCGAGGAAGCCGGAGCGGTAGGCGATCTGACTCAGGACCACGACGGCGGTGGCCGGGCCCGTGGCGGCCCGCACCTGCTCGACGGTGACACCGGAGGCGGGATCGGCGTCGATCCAACGCAGGGTCAGGCCTTCTTCGCGGGCGATGCCCTCCACCAGGTAGCGGTCGGTGGGGAAATTGTCCGTGTCCAGGACGATTTCCGTCCGTGCCGGATCCGTCACGGCTGCCAGGGCGGCGCGGATGAGCTTGTAGAGCACCACGGTGGTGGAATCGGCAATGATGGTCTGTCCCGGCGCCGCGCCGAGCACCGAGCGGCCGAGCTGGTCGCCGATGGCCTGGGGCAGTTCGAGCCATTCCTCATCCCAGCCCCGGATCAGGCGGCCGCCCCAGCTGTCCTGGATAAAGCTGCTGATGTCGGTGACGGTCCGCTTGAGGGGCCGGCCCAGGGAGTTGCCGTCCAGGTAGGACAGGTCCGTGTCCGTGCCGACGAAGTGGTCACGGTAGCCGGCCAGCGGATCGGCGGCGTCGAGATCCCGGGCGCGCTGCCGCAGGGTGTCCGTTGCGTCGTTGGCGGCGGGGATGTTCACTGGCCGATCTCCGTCCGCACGGCGAAGAGCTCGGGGAAGAAGGTCAGTTCGAGGGCCTTCTGCAGGAACGCGGCACCGCTGGATCCGCCAGTGCCGGATTTCATCCCGATGGTGCGCTGGACGGTGCGAAGGTGGCGGAAACGCCACAGCTGGAAATTGTCCTCGAGGTCCACGAGTTCCTCGCATGCTTCATACGCGCCCCAGTTGTCGGCGGCGTTCTCGTAGATGTACTTGAACACCGGAACCAGTCCCGGGCAGAACTCGTGCGCCTTGGTGACGTCGCGCTCCAGCAGGGAGGCCGGGACATCAAAGCCCTGGCGCTTGAGATAGGCGAGGAAATCGTCATAGATGCTGGGAGCGTTGAGCAGTTCGCGCAGCATCTCATGGGCCTCGGGGTCCGATTCGAAGACCGGAAGCATCTTGGCGTTCTTGTTGCCGAGGATGAACTCGACCGCACGGTACTGGCTGGACTGGAATCCGGACGAGTTGCCCAGGAAGCCGCGGAACTGGGAGTACTCGGTAGGCGTCAGGGTGGCCAGCACGGACCACTGCTCGGTGAGCGTCTTCTGGATGTGCTTGACCCGGGCGATCGCCTTCAGGGCGGACCCCAGATCGTCCGAGCGCAGCCACGCGGCGGCGCTGCGGAGTTCATGCAGTACCAGCTTCAACCACAGCTCCGTGGTCTGGTGCTGGATGATGAACAGCATCTCGTCGTGGTGTTCCGGAGCGCTGACCGGCTGCTGGGCGCTGAGCAGCGTGGGCAACTGCAGGTACGACGCGTAGCTCATCCGCGCACTGAAATCCCGGACAATGTCCTGGTCCAGTTCCCTCGTGTTTTTCTCGATGGTCACGTCTCTTGCCTTCCTTGCCGCATGGCTGCAAATCAGCGCGCGGGTTCAGTGAGTCAGAACGCCGTCAGCGCGGGGGCCGACGCCGGTCCGGCCGGGTTCTCAGCGGGCGAACAGGATGTCGTGGGCCTGGACGACGTCCAGGCGCATCTGGTCCACCAAAGCCTCCGCCCCACGGTACGCCACCATGCCGCGGAGCCTGGAGACAAATTCGACCACAACTGTCTGGTCGTACAGATCGAAGTCGTCGGCGGACTCTTCCGGGCGGTCGATCACATGGGCCTCGACCTGACGGCTCACGCCGTCGAACGTGGGGTTGGATCCAACGGAGATGGCGGCGGGCCAGCGGGTGCCCTCCTGGTCCACAAGCCAGCCGGCATAGATCCCGTCCGCGGGAATGTAGCCGCTGGCGGTAGAGGCGAGGTTTGCAGTGGGGAAGCCGAGGTCGCGGCCGCGTGCGGCGCCGTGCACCACTTCGCCGCGCATCCGGTGCGGCCGGCCGAGCACCGCAGCGGCGGTGGCGACGTCGCCAGCGCGCAGGGCCTCGCGCACCCAGGTGGACGAGCAGCGGCGGTCCATTCCGTCGTCGTCGTGGATGGGGAAGCCTTCAGAGCCGAACTCGCTGATGACCAGCACCTCGAAACCGAGCTTCCGCCCCAGTTCCTGCATGGTGGAGAGGTCCCCGGAATTGCCGCGGCCGAACCGGGCGTCGTGGCCGATCACCACATGGCTCGCTTTCAGGCCGTCCACCAGAACCGTGGCGACAAACTCTTCAGGGGTCAGGCTGGCGAGTTCCATCGAGTACTTCATCACCAGCACGGCATCGAGGCCGAGCTCGCCCAAGGCCACGAGCTTGTCCTCCAGGCCCATGATCAGCTCGGGGGCCGACTCGGGACGGTGCACTTGCGCGGGGTGCGGATCGAAGGTGATCGCGACGGCGCGGGCGTGGTTCAATCGGGCCGTGCGGATCAGTTGCGACAGCACCTGCTGGTGGCCGCGGTGCACGCCGTCGAAATTGCCGAAAGTGACAACCGAAGGACCAAAGTCCGCCGGGACTTCGGACAGATCGTTCCAAATGTGGACCATCAACCTCGCCTTTTGCTGCCTGCCATGAACTCCCCCGGAGCGACCGTGCCGGCCCCGGAACTCTCTAAGATTACCCGCATTCCGGCCCGCCCCCGGACGGTTCTCGGGTCCCGGAGCGAGCCTTCCACGGCCTGATCCGCAGGACTACGATTCAATGGCACTAGTTCGGCGGCGTCCATGCAGACGCCGTTTCCCGCTATGCCCGCGGCTGCGCAGGGCTGAAGGAGTACGACCATGACAGAGCCCCAAGACATCATCGGCCAGATCCCGATGGACCAGATTGCCGGCATGCTGGGCACTGACGAACCCACAGCCCGCGCCGCAGTAGAGGCCGCCGTGCCCACGCTCCTCGCCGGTATGCATAATAATGCGCAGGCCCCTGACGGTGCTGCGTCACTCGAGTCGGCCCTGGGCCAGCACCAGGATGGACTGATCGACGGGGGCGTCGACGTCGGTCAGGTGGACACGGCCGACGGCGAGAAGATCGTCAATCACGTCTTTGGCGGCCAGCAGGATCAGGTGGCCAGCCAACTCGCCGGGACTGGACAACTGGGCGGCGCCGGAAGCGACCTGGTCCGCAAACTGCTGCCCATCCTGGCGCCAATCGTCATGTCCTATCTGGCGAAGAAATTTCTCGGCGGAAACCAGGCAGGGGCTGGTTCCCAGACCGAAGCCGGCGCTCCGGCCGATTCCGGTCAGGGCGGCGGAATGGACCTCGGCGGCGTACTAGGCGGGATCCTCGGTGGAATGGTCGGCGGCCAGGGCGGCGCCGCGGGTCAGGGCGGACCGGGGGGACAAGACGCACAAGGCGGCTTGGGCAGCCTTGGCGATATCCTCGGCGGCCTGTTCGGGAAGAAGTAGGCGATTCGCCCCTGGGTTCGTAGCGGATGATGGGAACAGCCTGCTATCTCCCGAGCAGTAGCCTCCGCTGGCTGTCCCGGACAGCGCGACTGCGCCAATTCCGCCAGTTCAGCAGCGCAGCGGCAAGGATAAGCGGGACGTGGATGGCGGGCAGCCTTCTTGCGAACCATCGCGGCAGGTAGATGTCCGTGACGGAGCCGTTTCTGTCGCCGAGGTCCTGGGCGACAGCGGTCAGCGGGCAGTGGAATCCGTTGGCGGCAAAGATCAGGGTTTCGCCCGCAACCACGACGGCGGCAACGCCCGTCTTCCGGTCGGCGCGGCCCCTGACTCCGGTGTACAGGACGTAGGCCATGCAGGCCTCGATCGTGAACCAGGCAATGGTGTGAATCGACTTCACTACTCGAAGCAGCAGACGGCGATGGTCCATGTCTCCAGCCTAGTCATTGGGCCATGCGTGCACAGCGGGCCCTTGGTTCAGAGGAATTCGGTCCGGGCCCGCCTCAGGTCCGTGGCTCCTGCCCGGTAGGGGCCACGAGGCGGAGGGCCCGACGCCAGCGCATGCGTTAGTCGAGACGCTCAGGCAGACGAGGCGGAACGGTCGGACGCGGCGCAGGGTCACTCGAGGCGGAAGTAGATATTCCTGCGGGGCGTCCGGGCGGGATCGATGTGTGGCGGCGGGATGAACCAGGGGACGCCGGATTTGAGCCGGACGGTCCAGTGTTCCTTGTGGATCACGTGGTGGTGATGGGAACAGAGCAGGGTGCCGTTGTCCGTGCCGGTGGTCCCGCCGCGGGACCAGTACGTGATGTGGTGGGCCTCGCACCACGGCGCGGGGATGGTGCATTGCGGGAAGGCGCAGCCTTGGTCCCGGGCTGTGATGGCCTTGCGGACATGCGGCGGGAACACCCGGGAGGCGCGGCCGATGTCGAGGACCCGCCCCTCGCCGCCGAGGAGGACCGGGATGATGTCGGCGTCGCAGGCGAGTTTGCGCACGGTGGAGGCGGTGATGGGACCGGTGAACGTCAGCGATCCGGTGCCCTCGTGGCGGGGTCCCGTGCCCTCGAGCCGGCTGAGGAGGTCGCGGTAGTCGATGGTGGCCATGACCTGGGGCCGGAGTCCGCCGGCCGCGGGCAGCCCGCCGGTGGCGAGTGCGGCCTTGCAGGCGCCGACCAGGCCGTCGAGCAGCAGTTGCGGCCGGGAGCGCTGGTCGAGCAGGGCAGCTGCACCGGCGTCGCCGAAGGCGGCGCCCGCGTCGGCGCCCACGCCGGCGCTCATGGCGGCCGCAGCCGAGACCTCGGGCGCTCCCATACCTGTGTCCCCCGCCGCGCTCCCGCCGGCGTCCGAGTCCGTGGTGGCGTTGGCAGCCTGCTCTGTGCCGTCTCGGGTGTCCGCCCGCGCACCGGTTCCCTCTCCGGTGGCTGGTCCGCTGCGGGGGTTGGTGGCGGTGTTCATGACCGTGATCAGGTGTTCGAACTGGTCGGGGGTGGCGAAGATTTCCAGGTGGTGCAATCCGTGCCGGGGTTTGCGGATGAACGCGCCCTGGATCCGGCGCAGCAGTTCCTCGGAGGGTTCGGCGCCGTCCTGGTCCAGGGCGTCGGTCCATCGCCGGGCCATCCGCGCCAGGAAGTCGGCGTCGTTATCGATCGCCGTCAGGATCAGGGCGTGTTCCATCGTGGCCGCGGCCTCGGGGCGGCAGGTGTGCCGGACCCGGTCCAGGGCGAGCGTGATGACGGTAGCGGCGCGGGACGCGATGGTACCCGACGCGACGGCAGCGGCGAGCTCCTCCCGCACCGGCGGTTCGATGTGGCCGCCAGCACCTGCGCGGGGCAGCAGCTCGGCGGCCAGCGTGAGCCGGCGCCGGGCTTCGGCGGCGCTGATCCGCAGCCGGTCCCGCAGGAACTCGGTGGCGTTCCGGCAGCCGTCGTCTGCGGCCGACAGGGCACCCGGCCCGGCCAAGCCACTGCGGGAGTCTGCCCAGGCGTCGGAACCGCCGTCAGTCCCGGCGTCAGTCCCGGCAGCAGTCCCCGCTCCAGTTTCGTCTCCAGTTCTGGTACCGGATCCGGTGTCTGGTTCATGTGTCCAGCCGGTGAGCCAGCCCGCGGGCGCCACCGCGTCCGGACTCTGGCCCGCGGCGGCCGGCCAGGTCCCGGCGGATTGCTTACGGGTTCGGTCCACCGCGCCGGCGGCTACGAGCTGCAGGTACTCCAGCGTGCGGGACATGTCCTCCACGCTGCCGGCGAAGTCCGCGGCCTCCAACAGGCCAAACCGCTCCGCTTCAGCGCATACCGTCCGGCTGGCAGATTGCAGCATGGCCAGCGCTGAGTCCACGGCGTCGCCGACAGCGAGGTCCGCTGTGCCTGTGTTATTGCCCATTCCTGGGCCACGCGCCGTGCCAGGCACAGCGCCGACCGATCCAACATTCGCCGCGCCATTCACGGCATCGCCCGCTGCACCGACTGCGCCGGCAACGGCAGCCAGCCGGTGCGGCCGGGAGCAAACCACCGGATCGGCCCACACGGCCTGATCCGGTATGAACTCACCAATGGCTTCCATAGCTAAACTCTGCCAGAGGGGTACGACAGAAATAATGGACCCGGTTCCGCCGGGCCATGACGCCTGGCCGTGACGCCGGCCCAGGCTGCCACGGCGGCTTTGACGTGGGTTGGGTCGCGGAGTGACTCCGTGTACCGAGGATTTCGGGTCGCGAGGTTCGGTCGAGGAATTTGGCCGCGGGGCTCCAAGAATTTGGTAGACGGCGCCGGCCGCCACCCACCGCGCGTAACACTGCGTACGCTGCCCGCCCTCCTACGGACCGGCGCGTGGCAAGCTGTAGGGATGGACAGCACAGCCGCGCCCCAAGCCGGGGAACCATCCTTTGCACCACCGCTGCCGGGCAATCCGCACCACCATTTGGGTCCACGCGATCCCGGTGACGCCTGGGTCGAGGGCGACCGCGGACGCTTCTGGGGTCGGTTTGGTTCCGCCGGGCTGCTGGTCCACGACGCCGCAAAGGGGATCCTCCTCCAACACCGCGCCTTGTGGAGCCATCAAGGTGGCACCTGGGGCCTCCCCGGAGGCGCCCTGCACCAAGGGGAAGAGGCCATCCACGGGGCGCTGCGGGAAGCACGCGAAGAAGCCGCCGTCCCCCCGGAAAACGTCCGCGTCCTGTTCACGTCGGTGTTCGACGTCGGCTACTGGTCCTACACCACGGTGGTTGCCGAAGCACTGGAGCCCTTCGAGGCCGCCATCAGTGATCCGGAAAGCCTCGACCTGCAATGGGTGGGGATTGACGCCGTCGGCAGCAAGGAACTGCACCCGGGCTTCGCGGCCGCCTGGCCCGGACTGCGAAGCAGGCTCACGGAGGCCCGGCGTAACGCCGGCCAGGCGTAACCAGCCCGGCGTAACGGGCACGGTCCACCCAGCCGCGTGTCCGGGTCGGGCCCCAGGACGGAGAAGCCTCGGTGCGAGCCCCGGACGCGCAGCCCGCCTAGTGTTGCCGGGGCGCGGGCCGCCGGCGATACAGCCAGATGAGCCCGAGAATAGGCAGCAGGAGCGGGATGAATCCGTAGCCGCGGCCGAACAAGGACCACACCGTCTCGTGCGGGAAGTTCACAGAGTCGAAGACGCTCAGTGCCCCCACCACGAGGACGCCCACAAGCTCCACCAGGACTGCTGCCACGGATACCTTGAACGCGGTGCGGCCCGGTTTCGCGAGGGAAACGGTGGCCACGACATAGACGGCTGCGGCGAAGGCTGACAGCAGGTACGCCAGCGGCGCTTCGGAAAACTTGGTGAGGATCTGGTAGCCGGCCCGGGCCGTCGCCGAAATCGCGAACACGGCATAGACAGCAATAAGCAGCCGTCCCGGCCCAGTATTGCGGGTGTCGGTCGCCGGCGGCGCAGTTTGGGCAGCCCCGGTCGCAGCCGCTCCAGCCGGGGCTCCAGTCGCCGACGCCCCAGTTTCCGCCGGAGCAGTTTCCGTGGAGCCCGCGGCTGCCTGTCGGGCATCCGCTGCCCCGGTGATGCCGGAGGCCGGCCCCGCCGGGGTGTTCGTGCCATCCTGCGAGGATTTTGCGTTCACGTTTTCTGCCTCTTCCATCTCAATACCAGATCTGGTTCATGCGGGCTGCCATCACCAGGGCGGTGACGCCGACGGCGGCCAGGACGAAGTTGCTCCAGCGGGTCCGCTCCAGGATGGACCAGTACACGGCGCCGATCGGGAGGATCAGCGCCGTGGCCAGATAGCCCCAGAACTCCCAGGACTCCCCCGCGATGCGCTCCCCGCTGGCCACCCGGACAATCGATCCCACCAGATACACCAGGAGGGCAAGTTCGACGGCGGCCACCGACAGGATCGTCGTGTCGTTGGGTGCCTTCTTCAGGAGGCCCGCGGCGGCGCAGATAATGCTGGAGAGCAGGCCCACCACAAGAATGATGTAGAAATACGCGTCCACTACTGGTCGGCCTGCTTTTCACTGGAGCGCTTTTCGTTGTCGGGCGCGAACACCAGGACAGGCTTGGCGTAGCTTCCCGCGTCGGCCAGGAGCGCCACGAGCGTCCCGTCCGGCGCGAACGCCGCTGCCGGCTTGTCCGCGGTCGCTGCCTCCGGCGTGCCGGCCGCGGCTCCTGCGGCGACCCTCCGGCCGAAAGAAATCTCGGTGGTCTCCGCCTCGCTGAGTTCACGGTTCGGCATCAGCGCCCGGGCCGCGTCCGAGATCTCCAGGACGTCCAGCTTTTCCGCCAATTGCTCAAGGGTGTGTGCTTGGTCCAGGGTGTACGGGCCCACCTGCGTCCTGCGCAGTGCAGTCAGGTGCCCGCCGACGCCGAGAGCGTCACCGAGGTCGCGGGCGAGGGCACGGATATAGGTGCCGGAAGAGCACTCCACCGTGACATCTACGTCCAGGGCTTCCCTGTCTGCCTCGGCCTCGCGCACGAAGCGGACCTGGTGGACTTCAAAGCGGTGGATCGTCACGGGCCGGGCCGCGAGCTTGACCTCTTCACCGGACCGGACCCGGGCGTAGGCGCGTTCGCCGTTGACCTTGATGGCGCTGACACTGCTGGGAACCTGTTCGATTTCCCCGGTCAGTGCGGCGACGCCGGCGCGGACGGCGTCTTCGGTGACCCCAGCGGCGCTGCGGGTGGCGGTGACCTCGCCTTCGGCGTCGTCCGTCACGGTGGATTCGCCGAGCCTGATGGTGGCGGTGTAGGTCTTGGAGGTGCCGACGATGTAGGTCAGCAGCCGGGTGGCTTTGTTGATGCCCACCACAAGAACGCCGGTGGCCATCGGATCAAGTGTCCCGGCGTGGCCGACCTTTCGGGTACCGGCGATCCGCCGCATCCGTCCAACCACATCGTGGCTGGTCCAGCCTTGCGGCTTGTCCACTATCACCAGTCCAGAAAGCACGCCTCCCAGTATATGCGGGCCAGCCCTGCCCTACTGCCCACGGCCCTCACAGCCCACCGTGGACGCCGGGCGTTAGGATGGCACACATGCCCGAGCTTGCCGCACATGTCCGCGACGTCCCGATCAACCAGATCCGCGAGATCACCGAAGCCGCGTGGGGAACGCCGGGTGCAATCGTGCTCAGTATCGGGGAGCCGGGCTTTGCGGTACCCCGCCACGTCCTCGAGGCCGGGATGGCCTGCCTTGACCGGGACGAGACCAACTACACACCGAACGCCGGAATCCCGGCACTGCGGGAGGCCTTCGCAGCCCGTTTCAGTGAACACAACGCGACGCCGGTCGGCGCCGAGCGCGTCTACGTGGTCGACGGCGCCCAGCAGGGCCTGCACTTCGCCATGAGCCTGTTGCTCTCCCCCGGCGATGAGATCCTCATTCCCAACCCCGGCTACCCCACTTTCGCGATGACCAGCAGCCTGCTGCATGCCGTTCCCGTCCGCTATCCGCTGTACCCGGAGCACGATTTCCAGCCGCGGATTGAGGACATCGAGGCGCTCATCACGCCGCGAACCAAGGTGTTGATCCTGAATTCTCCATCCAACCCGCTTGGCGCGGTCCTGGGCGAGGACCTGACCCGCCGCCTCGTGGAGCTGGCGCGGCGGCGCGATCTGTGGATTATCTCCGACGAATGCTACGAGGCGTTCACCTACGATGTCCCCCACGTCAGCCCGGCCAGCTTCGACAGCGACGTTCCGGGCGAAGCGCGCGTGTTCACCTCTCTCACGCTCTCCAAGACGTACGGGCTGACGGGTCTGCGCATCGGCGCGCTGATCTGCCCGCCCGGGCTGGAGCAGAAAATGAACAACGTGATGGAGTCGATCGTGTCCTGCGTGGCCTCGCCGTCGCAGTATGCCGCGCTGGCGGCGTTGACCGGTCCGCAGGACTATGTCAGCAACGCCCACGCCCACTACCGGGCCAACCGCGACGCGGCCTCGGCGGTACTGCGCTCCCACGGCATCCCCTACCTCGCGGCCCAAGGTGCCTTCTACCTTTGGGCGGACGTCTCCCACGCCAGCGGCGGGGATGTCCGGGCCTGGACCCGACGCTTCCTGGCGGATTCCGGCGTGGCCTTCGCCCCCGGCACGGCGTTTGGCTCCATCGGCGAAGGCTGGATCCGCATTGCGCTCTGCGGTAACCAGGCGGACCTTGAGGAGGGCCTTGGCCGCCTTCCGGCCCGCGTAGCCGGCAGCTGACCGCGCCGGGACCACCGGCCCTGTTGCCGGCACCTCTGGAGCCATAGCCTAATCACACGGTGCTCCCAGCCGACCTGGTTATCCTGACTTCGGGCTGTCCTGGCTCGCCCGGGCGCCCTGGAATTCCAGCCAAGGGGGTACATCGTGTGGTGGCAAGACCTGCTGTGGGGCTTCTGGAATGGGCTGACGGCGTGGATCGTCCTGATCGCCCATGTCTTCGGGGCCTGGAGCGAGTTCCCGTTCTACAACTCCGCCCGCGCCGGGAACTGGTACGACTTCGGTTTCCTCCTCGGCGCAGGATCGCCCGTGCTGGGCGGCTTGGGCGTCGGGCGCTCTCGGCGCCGCTAGCGCATTTCGAGAAGGCATTTCGCGGCAATGTTTCTCCCGCACACTGCCATGATCTGCCCTCTCGGCGGCATCTGCCCGGTGGTCACCCCGGACTTGCCGCCAATGCCTCGTCGAGCCAGCTGCGGAGGGCCGCGGCCGGCGGCGCGCCAGCCTGACGGGCCGCGACCGTCCCCTTCTTGATGACAAGCAACGTTGGGATGGCCTGGATATCGAACCGCCGGGACAAGCCCGGTGAGATGTCGACGTCGACCTTCACGAGCTTGAACTTCCCGGCCCGTTCCTGCGCCAGCTTGTCCGCACCGGGCTGACCATGCGGCATGGCCCGCACCAAGCCGGCCAGAAATCGACCAGAACCGGGACCGAAGACTGCTCCGCAACAACCGGGAAGTCGGCGTCTGACGCCGACACGATCCAGGGGAGGACCTTCCCTCAATTGCCGCAACGCGGGTGCCCGGCAGCGGCCGCAGGAATCCGGTTGGTCTTCCCGCAGTTCTGGCATTTGATCAGGCTGGATGCCACGACACTCCGGCGCCCTTGCGCATACCCGCAGTCATGGTTCCATGGGACTCCCCTGCCCATGAACGGGCCAAGGGTCGAAGGTCCCCGGATGCGGAAACAGCAGGGGCCGGATCCGTTTCCGGTTCCGGCCCCTGCTGTGGAAGGCACACTTACTTGTTGCGGTCCTCGTCGATCGCGTCGGTGTCGATGAGGTCGATGTCCTCTTCGTCGAAGTCGTCCTCGTCGAGCTCCACGTCCTGGGGCGTGTCACTCTTGTAAGGATCGGCTTCCCCGGCGTGCGTGGCGCTTTCGGCCAGCGCCGCCACCTCGGCGTCGCGCTTCTTGGCGGCGCGGAGCAGTTCCTCGAGGTTCGAGGCGTTGACGGGGATCTGGTCGGCCACGAACTCGAGCGTCGGGGTCAGCCGCACGGTGATGTTCCGGCCTACTTCCTGCCGCAGCACGCCCTTGGCCTTCTCGAGCCCCTTGGCGGCATCGGCCTGTGCCACTTCATCACCGAAGACGGTGTAGTAAACAGTCGCGTGCTGCAGGTCGTTGGTCACCCGCGAGTCGGTCACGGTGACGCCCTCCAGACGGGGATCCTTCACCCTCCGGCCCAGCGCCTCGGCAACGACAACCTTAATCCGCTGCGCCAACTTGGCAGCCCGTGCGGGATCAGCCATTTCCACTCCTAAAAATTTGGATGTACGACGGCGCCGGAACGGTGGCCGCACAACTGTTGGGTTTTGATGCCACGCCCCTAAGGCGAGTCTACGACGGACTCCCGTTGGGTTTTTTCCGGCGGCCTGGGAGTGGCATCGGGCCTATCGGAGCCGGACGGTTTGCGATCGAAGATCGAAAACCGGCCGGCGAAGGGGCGGGGCCGCCGGGAAAAACCCAACGGCCCCGCACCTGTAACGCTAAGACAATCTAGACGCGCGGCTTTTCGCGCATCTCGAAGGTCTCGATGAAGTCGCCTTCGGTGATGTCGTTGAACGAGCCAAGACCGATACCACACTCGAAGTCCGTGCGGACCTCGGTGACGTCGTCCTTGAAGCGCTTGAGCGTCTCAACGGTGAGGTTGTCACCGATGATCTTGCCGTCGCGGGTGACGCGGGCCTTGGCGTTGCGTCGGATAACACCCGAGCGGACGATCGAGCCTGCAATGTTGCCGAACTTGGAGGAACGGAACACTTCGCGGACCTCGGCGGTGCCAAGCTGGACCTCTTCGTACTCCGGCTTGAGCATGCCCTTGAGGGCTGCCTCAATGTCATCGATTGCTGCGTAGATGACGGAGTAGAAGCGCATGTCCACGCCTTCGCGGTCTGCCAGTTCGGCAACACGCTCGGCGGGCTTGACGTTGAAGCCGATGATGACGGCGCTGTCGACCGTTGCCAGGTTGACGTCGTTCTGCGTGATCGCACCGACACCGCGGTGGATGACGCGGAGCTGGACACCCTCGCCGACGTCGATCTTGAGCAGCGCGTCTTCGAGGGCTTCCACGGCACCGGACACGTCACCCTTGAGGATGAGGTTGAGGGTGTCGATCTTGCCATCGGCGACGGCCTGGTCGAAGTCTTCCAGGCTGATGCGCTTGCGGCGCTTGGCCAGTGCGGCGTTGCGGTCCGCGGCTTCACGCTTCTCGGCGATCTGGCGGGCGGTGCGCTCGTCAGCGGTCACGAAGAAGGTGTCACCGGCGCGCGGGACGTTGGACAGACCCAGCACCTGCACGGGGCGGGACGGGCCGGCCTCGGTCAGCGCGCTGCCGTCGTCGTCGAACATCGCACGGACGCGGCCGTGGGCCGTGCCTGCCACGATGGTGTCGCCGACGTGCAGGGTGCCGGACTGAACCAGGACGGTAGCAACCGCGCCGCGGCCCTTGTCCAGGTTGGCTTCAATCGCGATACCGCGGGCGTCCTTGTTCGGGTTGGCGCGCATGTCCAGGGCAGCGTCCGCGGTGAGCAGAACAGCCTCGAGCAGCTCGTCGATGTGCAGGTTCTGGCGGGCAGAGACCTCCACGAACATGGTGTCGCCACCGTACTCTTCCGGAACCAGGCCGTACTCGGTCAGCTGGCCGCGGACCTTTTCCGGGTTGGCGCCTTCCTTGTCGATCTTGTTCACGGCCACGACGATCGGCACGTTGGCCGCCTGCGCGTGGTTGAGCGCCTCAATCGTCTGCGGCATAACGCCGTCGTCCGCTGCCACCACCAGGATGGCGATGTCGGTGACCTTCGCACCACGGGCACGCATGGCGGTGAACGCCTCGTGGCCCGGAGTATCGATGAAGGTGATCTTGCGGTCGGTACCTTCGTGCTGATGCGTGACCTGGTAAGCACCGATGTGCTGCGTGATGCCGCCGTGCTCGCCCGCCATAACGTCGGACTTGCGGATGGCATCGAGCAAGCGGGTCTTACCGTGGTCAACGTGACCCATGACGGTGACAACCGGAGGACGCGCCTCGAGTTCCTCATCGCCTTCGGCTTCCAGTTCGGCTTCGAAGTCGATGTCGAAGCCGGAGAGAAGCTCGCGCTCCTCGTCCTCCGGGGACACGACCTGGAGCTTGTAACCAAGCTCCTCGCCCAGCAGGGCGAAGGTCTCTTCATCCAGCGACTGAGTGGCCGTGGCCATTTCGCCGAGGTGGAAGAGGACCGTCACCAGTGCGGCGGGGTTCGCCTCGATCTTGTCGGCAAAGTCCGTGATGGACGAGCCACGGCGAAGCCGGACTACAGTGTTGCCGTCGCCACGGGGTACGCTCACGCCACCCAGCGACGGAGCACTCATCTGCTCCAGTTCCTGACGCTTGGCACGCTTCGACTTGCGCTGCTTGCCGCGGCCTGCGCCGCCCTTACCGAAGGCACCCTGGGTGCCGCCGCGACCGCGGCCGCCCTTACCAAAGCCACCACCGGCCGGAGCGCCGCCACCGGCACCGGGAGCACCGGTACCTGGAGCGCCGCCCGGACGGCCCGGACCACGGCCTCCGCCGCCGGGACGGCCGGCACCAGCGGGTGCGGGACGTTCGGTGCGGTTCGGCATCATGCCGGGAGTCGGGCGGTTGCCGCCGGCTCCTGCCGGACGACCAGCACCGGGAGCGCCGGCCGGACGCGGGGCACCGGGGCGGGGTCCGCCTGCGCCTGCTGCCGGACGGGGACCACCCGGACGGGGGCCGCCTGCGCCTGCTGCGGGGCGCGGACCACCGGGGCGTTCGCCCTCGGTGCGTCCCGGACGGGGCATGCCCTGGGAAGGAGCGAACGGGTTATTGCCCGGACGCGAGGGACGATCGTTGTCGCCGCCGCGGCCGCGGGGCATGCCCTGGGACGTGGCGAACGGGTTGTTGCCGGGACGGGGACCGCCCGGACGCGGTGCCGATCCGCCCTGGCGTGCCGGAGCAGCCGGGGTTTCAGCCTTGGGGGCCGGACGCGCGCCGGGCTTGACGCCCGTCGAGGGAGCAGCCGGGGCCTGGGCAGCAGGGGCTGCCGGGGCCTGGGCGGCGGGGGCTGCCGGAGCGGCGGGCGCGGCGGCAGGTGCCGCAGCGGCCGGAGCCGGAGCTTCAGCCTTGGGTTCCGCAGCCTTGGGCGCAGCGGGGCCAGGCGCAGGCGCCGGACGGGTCGCTGCCGGGCTGGCAGATGCCTGGGGGGCGGACGCCGGAGCTTCGGACTTCGAAGCTGCGGGGGCGTCGGGGAAAGCGTTGCGCAGTTTCCGCACAACGGGAGCCTCGATTGTTGACGAGGCGGAGCGAACGAATTCGCCCAATTCCTGCAGTTTGGTTACTGCATCTTTGGAAGTAATACCGAGCTCTTTAGCAAGCTCGTGTACGCGGACCTTGGCCACATTTCTCCTGTCTCGGTCCGCACCGAGCCAGGCACGAACCGTCTACTTCTTACTGCGGGCCTCCGCCGCGAGTGCAGCTGAAAGGCCCATTGCAGAGCGCAACAAAGTTGTCATCGTTGCGCACTCATCGCTGGGAACTCATCGGGTTTCCATCAGTTTTCTGACCCGCTTTCAGGTTGGACGGTTGTTGCTGCGGCCACCGGGGTGCCCACGGCTTCCGTGCCGGCAGTGATCCGGCGTTCAACATCAGCTGTACCGGCTGCGCCGTTGAGGGCGCGGCCGAACGCTCGACGTTTGACCGCCAGTGCCAGGCACTTTTCGCTGGGGTGCAGCCATGCTCCCCGGCCAGCCATCCGGCGTCGTTCATCCACCACGACGGCGGACGAACCACCGGCGCCGGCGACGAGCCGGAGTAACTCCGACCGCGACCCTTTTTGTCGGCATCCGATGCAGGTGCGCTGCGGCTGATTCCCGAGGTGTTGCACATGTGCCACGTTCGAGTATCTTCCTGCCAGTACAACTGCTTGGTGAATCATCGCATCCCGCGAATCTGGGAAAACCCCAGACGCGCCAAAGACACACGGATACCGGCCCTTAGGCGCGGTCATGTCTATTCTAGCCCCTCCGGCGCCCGGGTCCCGAACCCAGACGTGCCGGTCAGGTGAGAAATCACGGTTGACCCGTGAGAGCGGGCACGCGAACCGAGCCGCGACGGCGGCCCGGTGCGCGTGAGGTGCGTGCGCCTGCGCGCGTGCCCGCTTGCGAGCTATTTGCCGCTGTTGACGGCGGCGTCGGAGACGATGTCGATTCGCCATCCCGTGAGCTTGGCGGCGAGACGGGCGTTCTGGCCCTCCTTACCGATAGCCAGGGAGAGCTGGTAGTCGGGAACCACCACCCGTGCCGAACGCGTCGCCTCGTCAGTGATCGTGACCGAATTCACGCGCGACGGAGAGAGGGCGCTGGCGATGAAGGTCGCAGGATCGTCGTTGTAGTCAACGATGTCGATCTTTTCGTCGTTCAGTTCCGTCATGACCGCCCGGACACGCGAACCCATTTCACCGATGCAGGCACCCTTGGCATTGACGCCGGGGGTGTTGGCCTTGACGGCGATCTTGGTGCGGTGGCCGGCCTCGCGGGCCAGCGCGACGATCTCGACAGAACGGTCCGCGATCTCGGGAACTTCGAGTTCGAAGAGTTTCCGGACGAGACCGGGGTGGGAGCGGGACAGCGTGATGGACGGGCCCTTGGTGCCGCGGTGGACGTCGATCACGAAGGCGCGCAGCCGGTTGCCGTGAATGTACTTCTCGCCGGGAACCTGCTCGGGCGGCGGCAGCAGTGCCTCCACCGCGCCCAGGTTCACTTGGATCATGTGCGGGTTGTTGCCCTGCTGGATGGTGCCAGCCACAAGCTCACCTTCACGGCCCTTGAACTGGCCCAGCACGTTGTCGTCCTCAGCGTCGCGAAGGCGCTGCAGGATGATCTGGCGTGCGGTGCTGGCCGCGATGCGTCCGAAGCCCGCGGGGGTGTCTTCGAATTCGCCGATCGGGGCGCCGTCGTCGTCGATCTCGGTGGCCCAGATGGTCACGTGGCCGCTCTTGCGGTCGAGCTCGGCCCGGGCTTTTTCGAAGGCGCCGGGGGTCTTGTGGTAGGCCACCAGCAGTGCCTGCTCGATCGTTGGGATCAGGAGATCCAGCGGGATTTCACGCTCACGCTCCAGGAGTCTTAGCGCGCTCATGTCAATATCCATCAGGCCTCCTCAGAAGGTCCATTGTTTGCTTTTTCCAGACCGGCCTCTTCGAGGTGGCTGAACTCTATCTCGACTTTTCCGCTGCGGATCCTGTCGAAAGGAAGCTTGACGGGTTCACCCTGCTTGGGCTTCATGCCCTTCTTGACGGCAATTTCCGGAACGAGGGTGACTCCCCCATCATCGACGGACTGGACCCGGCCGGTGACGTTGTCACCTTGGATCATGTTCACGTTGACCATCCGTCCGCGGGCGCGGTGCCAGTGCCGCTCTTCCGTCAGTGGACGTCCGACGCCGGGCGAAGAGACCTCGAGCTCATAGGGGCGCGCGTCCATGCTGGGGTCGTTGTCCAGGGTGTCGGAGAGGGTCTTGGAGATCTCCGCGATGACGTCGAGGCCGACGCCCCCGGTCTCCTCCTGCGGCAGGTCCACCACTACGTGGACCACCCGGTTGGCGCCGGCGACGTGGATGGATACGTCTTCCAGGTAGAGCCGGTTCGCCAGCACTGCGGGTTCCAAGAGTGCGTGCAGGCGCTCGGCCTCGACATTTTGAACGGGTGCGGCTTCAGCCTTCCCCGTCCCGGACCGGTCTGTTGAAGTCGTGGCTTCTGCGTTGGTCATGATGCCGGCCGCCTCCCGTTAGATAATGTTGTGTGTACTAGCCTAGCGATTTTCCGGGCGGCGTGGTGCACGCGTTCCGGGCCGGCATGACAACATGGTCTGTTGTGAACGACGACACCAGGGAAAAGCGATGGCAGGATCACCTTCCCCGGTCGCTCCCCCGCTACGCGCTTCTTGTATGCCTCGCCCTGGTGGTGGTGAGCCTGGGGGTGGTCCTGATGCCGGCCCGGCCACCGGTTCCTGCGCAGCCGCCCTTTTCCGAACAGGCGCGGGCCGCGGCACTGGCCGAAACCGCGCGGTTGCGGGAGGCCGGCAGCCAGCTTGGCACCGCGAAACAACACGGTTCAAAAGACGGCTCGGCGCCCAGCACCGACGGCCCTTCCACCGGTGCCGGGAACCCCGCCATCGAGCGGACTGTGACCTTGCTGACAACCCAGGCGCAAGCGTTGCTGGCACCGGGGGAAAACCCTGCCGACGCAACCGGCGCAGCGGCCGCGGGCTCCGGCCGGGAAACGCCCCCGGCAACCTCCTCCGCTACACCGGCTCCCTCCGTTTCCGGCCAGCCCGGTACCGGACCGCCAGCCGCACCCCTGCCGTCGACCGCCGCCGGCCTTGTAACTGCCCTCGCGAAGAGCGGCACACAGCGCCTCGCCGACGCTGCAGTGGCCGATGGCGGCATGGCACGGCTGTTGGCTGCCGTCGGCGCCGGACAGCTGCTGCAGGCCTCGGCCCTCGCAGCCGGCACCGGGACTGCGGCGCCGGCCGCCGACGCGGCCTCGCCGCAGCCGTCCGGCACTTGCCCTTCGCCATCCGCGTCCCCGCAGTCCGATGCTGCGCAGTCCAGTCCAGGGCAGTTCGCGGCCGCATCCAGCCTCGGCGGCGCACTGGCGGCGGTGGTCCGGACCGAAGCACAGACCATCTACGGGTACCAAGTGGCGCTGCCCCGGCTGGACGGGAACGCGGCGAAGTCCGCGGCCGAGCAACTGGCACGCCATGACACGCTCCTCAGCGGCGCAGAATCGCTGAGCCGGCTGCACTGCTCCGCTGTTCCGCCGCGGGAGGCGGGCTACACGCTGGGTCCATCCTTCCTGTCCTCCCCCGCTGCCGGGCTCGGCACTCTGGAGGCCGCCGCACTGCCCGCGTATGGCGACCTCGTGGCGCTGAGCGAGGGTGAGACCCGGCAGTGGGCCATCGCGGCCCTGCTCGGCGCCGGGAAGCGGGCTGTGCTGTGGGGGGCGGATCCCGGTGCCCTGCCGGGCCTGGACCCCGCCACTCAGCCGTCGCAGCCGGCAGGCTAAAGCCCGTCGCAGCCGTCACGGCGGCCTGTGCTGTGGGTGCGGATCCCGGTGCCCTACCGGGTCTGGACCCCGCCACGCAGCCGTCGCAGCCGCGAGGCTGCGGGCCGTCGCAGCCGCGAGGCTGCGGGCCGTCGCAGCCGCGAGGCTGCGGACCGGAGCAAGCCTCGGCTAAATTTGGTAAGCCTTGGAATACTGGCAACGCCCCGGCCCGGGTGATTTGCTGTAGTCATGGACACCACCGGCGCCGCAACCTTTCATGAGAACGAGCCGCACCATAATGACATCGCACACCGCCTCAATTGGCTCCGTGCGGGCGTTCTGGGGGCCAATGACGGCATCGTCTCTGTCGCCGCGATTGTCGTCGGCGTCGCCGGCGCCACTAGTGACACCGGGCCGATCCTGCTAGCGGGCGCCGCAGGCGTCGTGGGCGGCGCTATCTCGATGGCGCTCGGCGAATATGTCTCCGTCAGCAGCCAGAAGGACAGCCAGCATGCCTTGATCGAGAAGGAGCGCCGGGAACTGGCGGAACAGCCGGAGGAAGAGCTCGAGGAGCTCGCCGCGATTTATCAGGGCAAAGGCCTGAGCCCCGCGACGGCGCGCACGGTGGCCAGGGAGCTCACGGCACACGACGCCCTGGGCGCGCACCTCTCAGCCGAACTCAACATTGACGAGACCGACATCGTGAGTCCGTGGCACGCGGCGTTCGCTTCCGCCGTCGCGTTCCTCGCCGGTGCGGTCCTGCCCATGCTGGCCATCCTGCTCCCGCCGGAAGATATCAGGATCCCGCTGACCTTCGTGGCCGTGCTCGTGGCGCTGGCGGTCACCGGCGCCGTGGGCGCGTGGATTGGCGGCGGCTCAAAGCTCAAGGCAGCTATCCGCGTGGTGGTTGGCGGTGCTCTGGCGCTGGTGGCCACGTTTGCGATCGGCAATGCGCTCGGCGCGAGCGGCATCGTCTAAGGCCGCAGCTAAGGCCGCAGCGCCCAATTTCGGCACGCGCCAAGCGGCCGCATCCCCTCCGGCGCCTACGATAGGTCCCGTGAGCACCATCCGAGACGTCCCGATTCCGCCCGATCTTTCCCGCCGCTACTCCCGCACGCCGGAGGGCCGCGCCTGGCTGGCGTCACTTCCTGGCCTGATCGGACAATTCCTCGATCAGTGGGAACTCCTGCCGGACCTGGAGCCGGGCGCCCTTCCTTGGTACGGTCACGGCGGCGTCGTCATCCCCGTCCGGCACATGGACGGGGCCGGATCCGACGGCAACCTCGCCGTCCTGAAGGTGGCTTTTCCGCATGAGGAGGCCACCCGCGAACACCACGCCCTAGCCCTATGGCGAGGCCATGGCGCCGTCAGGCTGCTGGCTGCCGACGCCCAATCCTGCGCCCTGCTCCTGGAGCGCCTGGACGCCTGCCGCTCCCTCCTGGATGTCCCCCTGGAAACGGCCGTGACGGTGTGGGGCGGCGTGGTCCGCCAGCTCAGCGTGGTCCCGGATGACCGGCCACAATGGCGGGATATCGACCACGTGGCGGCCCGGGCCGAACAGTGGAGCGATGAACTCCCCGCGACGTGGGAGGACCTGGCGCAGCCGTTCCCCCGGTGGTTGCTCGAAGCGGCGCTTGAAGTCTGCCAAACCCGGGGCGCCGTCGGCAGGCGGTCAGGAAAGGACGTCCTGGTCCACGCGGACCTGCACTACCTGAACATCCTCGCCCGTCCCGGCATGCCGGGACGGGGCACCGGGCAGGCAACAGGGCTGGATCAGTACGCTGCCATTGATCCGCAGCCCATGATCGGCGAGGCCGAATTTGCCGTGGCCCCGGTGCTGTGGAACAGGCTCCGCGAGCTGCCACAGCACAATCCCGGACGGGCGCTGCTCGCACGCTGCGGGGACTTCAGTGCGGCCGCCGGCCTGGACGCCGAGACCGCCCGGCAGTGGAGCCTGGTCCGCGAGGTGGAGAACGCCCTCGGCTATGCCTCGCAGCGTCACCATGAGGGCGATCTGGCCCGTTCCCTGTGGGTGGCGAGCACACTGGCGGGCCGGACCCTTCCTGGCTTGCCCGCTCCGCAGGATCTGCCCTCGCCCGGGGAAGCAGCCGGGGAAGCAGCGGGGCTGGCCGGCGGCTAGCCCCGCACGGCCGACAGTGCGTCGCGGACGGCGTCGACGGCGACTCTGACGTCGGCGTCGTCCGTGCTCCAGTTGCTCACCGAGATCCGCAGGATATCGCGGTCCTGCCAGCGTGATCCGGACATCCAGACCCGGCCGTCGCCGATGATCCGTTCCGTCACGGCGCGCGTCACGGCGTCGTCCCCGAACGCCAAGGAAACCTGGGTGTAGTCGACGTCGTTGAGCACCTCAACGCCGTCCAGCGCCGCGAGCTGTTCGGCCAACTGCGCGGCCCGCTGCACGAGTGTGCGGACCTGGCTGGCCACGCCGTCGCGGCCCAGGGATTTCAGCGCCGCCCACACCGGGACGCCGCGCGCGCGGCGGGAGAGCTCAGGCACACTCTCGAACGGGTCCCCGGCACCGTCAGCGGCCTGGATCAGGTAACTGGTGCGCAGCCCCATCGCCGACCGCAGGGCCTGGGCGTCGCGCACGATCGCGATCCCGCAGTCGTAGGGGACATTGAGGGTCTTGTGCGCATCCGTCCCCCACGAATCGGCCAGGCCAAGTCCCGCGGTCAGGGCCGAGAGCTCGGGGACGGCGGCGGCCCAGAGTCCGAACGCCCCGTCCACGTGCACCCAGGCACCGTGCGCCTTCGCGACGGCTATCGCCTCGGCGAAGGGGTCAAAGGCGCCCGAATGCAGGTTGCCGGCCTGCAGGCACACCAGGGCCAGAACCGGCCGGCCGTCCTCCCCCGCGCTGAGTGCAAGGTCCAGGGCACAGTCCAGCTCGGCCGGGATGATGCGCCCCTGCCGATCGGAAGGCACCACGGTGGGACGCCCGAGGCCCAGGTAGCGCAGGCCGAGGTCGATGGTGTCGTGCCGTTCCTGCCCCACGAAGCAACGGATCCGGGGCGCACCGGCCAGGCCGTCGCCGTCGAGGTCCCAGCCGGCATCTGCCATGAGCCGCCAGCGGGCGGCGGCCAGTCCGGTGAAATTGGCCATGGTGGCGCCGGTGGCAAAGCCGACGTCGGACTCCTCGGGTAGACCCAGCAGCTCAAGGATCCATTTGCCGGCGGCTTCCTCGATCGCGGCGGTGGCGGGCGTGGCGAAGCGCAGCCCCGCGTTCTGGTCCCAGGCGCTGAGGAGCCAGTCTGCCGCCAGGGCGGCCGGCAGCGTGCCGCCGATGACCCAGCCGAAGAACCGTCCGGAGGGCATGGCCATCAGCCCGGGTTCGGCCTTGGCGGCGAGATAGTCCACCACCGCCGCGGCCGGCATGCCTTCTTTGGGCAGCGGTCCGCCGAAGTCGGCCGCGAGCTCGGCCGCCGTGGCCTTCGGTCCGATGTGGCGTGTTCCCTGGCTCTCGAGCCACCGACGCGCGTGAGTGGCGGCGGCTTCGAGGGCATCCCGGTAGCGTTCCTCACCTGCTGACATAGCTGCATGCTACGCCCGGGGCCAGCGGACTGGGAGTCCCTTGCGGGAGCCACAGGCTTGCCTGCCGGACACCTAGGTGAAGTTGTCCTGCCAGACGTCGGAGCCGAGCTTGATGATCAGCGCAGCCACAACCACCAGGAACACGATCCGGATGAACTTGCTCCCTTGCCGGACCGCCGTCCGGGCGCCCAGGTAGCCGCCGGCCATGTTCGCAAGGCCCAGGAGCAGCCCGAGCCCCCACAGCACGGCACCGTGTGGCACGAAGAACAGCAGGGCACCGGCGTTGGTGGCAACGTTCACGATCTTGGCCTTGGCGCTGGCTTCCAGGAAGGCGTAGCCCATAGCCGAGACGAGGGCAATGATCAGGAACGAGCCGGTGCCGGGGCCGATCATGCCGTCATAGAAGCCGATGACGCCGCCGATCACGCAGGCCACCACGTAGTGCCGGTGCCCCGCGTGGCGCAGCTTGGTCAGCTCGCCGAGGCCGGGCTGGAAGGCGGTGAAAAGCGCGACGGCGATCAGCGCCACCACGATGATCGGCTTGAACACGCTCGCCGGCAGGTTGGCGGCCACAGCCGCGCCGCCGAAACTTCCCGCCATCGCGATCGCCGCCATGGGCAGGGCTGTGCGCAGATCGGGCCGGACACGGCCGTAATACGTGACCGCACTCGTGGTGGTGCCGAAGATGGAGCCCATCTTGTTGGTCGCCAGCGCCTGGACCGGGCTGATGCCCGGCACCAGGAGCATGGCCGGTAGCTGGATGAGCCCGCCGCCACCGACGACGGCGTCGACCCAGCCCGCGGCCAGGCCGGCCACAACAATCAGGATGACCGTTCCGAGCTGGATCGACTCGAGTCCGGAGACCACTAACTGGAAATGCGCAGCATCAGCTGTTGCGCACAGCGTTGACTACGTAGTCAACAGCCTTGTCAACGGCTACATTCTCGGCATTGCCGCTACGGCGGTCCTTGATCTCCACGACGCCGTCCACGAGTCCGCGCCCGACGGCGAGGATGGTGGGGACGCCGACGAGTTCGGCGTCGCCGAACTTCACGCCGGGGGAAACCTTGGGGCGGTCGTCATAAATGACGTCGAGGCCGGCGGCTTCGAGCTCCAGGGACAGTTTTTCGGCGGCGGCGAAGATTTCCTCGCCGCGGCCCACGGCCACAACGTGGACGTCGGCCGGGGCGACTGCGCGGGGCCAGACCAGGCCCTTGTCGTCGTGGTTGGACTCGGCCAGGGCTGCGACGGCGCGGGTGACGCCGACGCCGTAGGAACCCATGGTCACCACCACCTGCTTGCCGTTCTGGTCCAGGACTTTCAGGTCCAAGGCCGCGGCGTACTTCCGGCCCAGCTGGAAGATGTGGCCCATCTCGATGCCGCGGGCGGTTTCCAGCGGTCCGGAACCGTCGGGAGCCTCGTCGCCGGCGCGCACGTCGGTGCACTCGATAACGCCGTCCCAGCCGAAGTCGCGTCCGGCGACGAGGCCGAAGACGTGCTTGCCGGCCTCGTTGGCGCCGGTGACCCAGGCAGAGCCGCTGACCACGCGGGGATCCACGAGGTAGAGCATCTTTGCGGCGCCCTCGGTGCCCAGCAGCGGCGCGTCCAGGGACATGCCGGGGCCGAGGTAGCCCTTCACGATCAGGGGCTGCTTCTTGAGGTCGTCGTCGTTGGCGGCTTCGAGCGTGATCTCGCCGGCAATGGGCAGGAAGGACCCGATGTTCGCTTCGACGCGCTTGAGGTCAACCCCACGGTCGCCGGGGAGCCCGATGACTACGAGCTGGCGTTCGCCGGTGGGCAGCGTGACGGCGAGGACGACGTTCTTGAGCGTGTCGGCGGCGGTCCAGGGGCCGCCGCCGGCGTCTGTGCGCGGAACGAGGACGTTGGCGGCGTTGACGAGCGTTTCGATGGTGGGCGTGTCCGGGGTGTCCCGGACTTCGGCGGCCGGGGCGTTGCTGAAGTCGATGTCCGCGGGGACTACGGTGGTGACGGCCTCGACGTTGGCCGCGTAGCCGCCGGCCGAGCGCACGAAGGTGTCCTCACCGATCTCGGTGGGGTGCAGGAATTCCTCGCTCTTGGACCCGCCCATGGCACCGGCGGTGGCAGCAACCGGAATCACCTCAAGGCCGAGGCGCTCGAAGATCTTCAGGTAAGCGCCGCGGTGGGCGGCGTAGCTGGCGTCCAGTCCGGCGTCGTCGACGTCGAAGGAGTAGGAATCCTTCATGATGAATTCGCGGCCGCGCAGCAGGCCTGCCCGGGGACGTGCCTCGTCGCGGTACTTGTTCTGGATCTGGTAGATGCTCAGCGGCAGGTCCTTGTACGAGGAGTACAGGTCCTTGACCAGAAGGGTGAACATTTCCTCATGCGTGGGGGCCAGGAGGTAGTCGTTGCCCTTGCGGTCCTTGAGCCGGAAGATGCCCTCGCCGTATTCGGTCCAGCGGTTCGTGACCTCGTAGGGCTCCTTGGGCAGCAGCGCCGGGAAGTGGACTTCCTGGGCTCCGATGGCCGTCATTTCCTCGCGGATGACCTGCTCCACCTTACGCAGCACACTCAGCCCCAGCGGCAGCCACGTGTAGATGCCCGGCGCGGCCCGGCGGATGTAGCCGGCCCGGACCAGGAGCCGGTGGCTGGCTACCTCGGCGTCGGCGGGATCTTCGCGCAGGGTGCGCAGGAACAGCTTGGAGAGTCGAAGGACCACAGGTGGGATATCCGTTTCTGGGGAAAGTGCGGGCAAAACCGGGAAAAGCATCTAGGTACCAATCTACCGTCCGGAGCGCACGCCTGTGCCGCAGTGCCCTGCTTCGGCACTGCCGCGGCACTGCTGCGGGCAAAACGCAGCACATGGAAGAGCCACGCCATAACTGATGGAAGCCCCTGGCCGTCTCCGGCTGGTCATCCCGTCATGGCGTGGCTCCCGTGGCCCCAGCACCCCAGATCTCAGGCTGCGAGCTACGTGGTGTCGTCTCCAGGCGTTGCTTTCCCCGGAAAATGCGCTGGGGAATATGCGCGCCTGTGCGACACGGCTAGGTAGAACCTATGTGACATGGGCCCGGGAATCAATAGTCTGCAATCGGATAATTGCAACGTGTCCGGACAAGTCCGCTGCGGGGCCCGGCGGATGACGTCCGGCCGGCGCTGCCCGCTGGAAGAGCACTGTCTAGAAAAGCACTGTCTAGAAGAGCACTGTCTAGAAAAGCACGGTCTAGAAAAGCACGGTGGCGAACGTGCCCGCCTGGCGGAAGCCCACCCGGTCGTAGGTGGCGCGGGCCTTTGCGTTGAAGTCGTTGACGTAGAGGCTGGTGACGGGCGCGAGGGTCTGGGCGAGGACGACGACGGCGGCCATGTAGCCCGCGCTCAGTCCCAGTCCGCGGAACTCGGGATTCATCCAGACGCCCTGGACCTGGGTCACTTCCTGCGTGACGGCGCCGAGTTCGGCTTTGAAGACCACTTGGCCCTCCGAGTTCACGTGCGCGAGGGAATGGCCCTGGCGGACGAGGCTCCTGACGCGGCGGCTGTAATACTCCCTGCCGCCAAGGTAGGGCGAATAGCCCACTTCTTCCTCGAACATGGCGGCGCACGCGGGCAGGATCTTGTCGAAGTCAGCCAGCTGGCCGAAGCCGAGTGCGGGCTCGGGCCGGACAGCGGGCGGGCCCGAGATCGTCAGCAGGGGCTGGTGGTCGCGGACTTCATGGGCCACCTGGCCGAGCTGCTCCAAGGCCGCGTGGATGGCCAGGACAGTCTCAGCGGGGCCAAAGATCGAGGCGTAGCGGCGCCCGGAGCGGTGTGCGGCCATGGCAACGAGGCCGGCGAGCTCGGGGGCAAGCTCGATGGGCACCAGGTTGGCGCCGGCCCAGCAGGCACCGAGGAGGGTGTCGCCGTCGAACACGCCGAGAATGCTGGCGCCCCCGGCCGTGGGAGACGCCGTGCCGGCGACCTCCAGGTGCGAGAGGATGAAGACGTTGGCGACGGCGTCCCGGTGCGCCAGCGCGAGCAATTGTCCGGTGTCGCCGCCACCAAGAACCCGGACGACGACGCCGGCAGCGGCGTCGTCCCTACGAGACGTTAACCACGGGGCTACCCTTGACAGCATTTTCGCCATCGGCGTCCCCCATCTCTTCCGCGATACGCATCGCTTCTTCGATCAGTGTCTCAACAATCTGGTCCTCCGGGACAGTCTTGATGACCTCGCCCCTGACAAAGATCTGGCCCTTGCCGTTACCCGAGGCTACGCCGAGATCGGCTTCGCGGGCCTCGCCCGGGCCGTTCACAACGCAACCCATGACCGCCACGCGCAGCGGGACCTCCATGCCTTCCAGTCCGGCAGTGACCTGCTCGGCGAGGGTGTAGACGTCCACCTGGGCGCGGCCGCAGGAGGGGCAGGAGACAATTTCCAGCTTGCGGGGGCGCAGGTTGAGCGACTGCAGGATCTGGTTGCCCACCTTGATTTCCTCGACCGGCGGGGCCGAGAGGGAGACACGGATGGTGTCGCCGATTCCGCGTGAGAGCAGGGCGCCAAACGCCGTCGCGGACTTGATGGTGCCCTGGAATGCCGGTCCGGCCTCGGTGACGCCGAGGTGCAAGGGCCAGTCGCCCTTTTCGGCCAGCATCTCGTAGGCGGCAACCATGATGACCGGGTCGTTGTGCTTGACGGAGATCTTAAAGTCGTGGAAACCGTGCTCTTCGAAGAGGGAGGCTTCCCAGACGGCCGATTCCACGAGGGCCTCGGGGGTGGCCTTGCCGTACTTCTTCATGATGCCCGGCTCCAGGGAGCCGGCGTTGACGCCGATCCGGATCGAGGTGCCGTGGTCCTTTGCGGCCCTGGCGATTTCCTTGACCTGGTCATCGAACTTGCGGATGTTGCCCGGGTTCACGCGCACGGCGGCGCAGCCGGCCTCAATCGCGGCGAACACGTACTTCGGCTGGAAGTGGATGTCCGCGATCACCGGGATCTGGGACTTCTTGGCGATGATCGGCAGCGCCTCGGCGTCATCGGCGGACGGGCAGGCGACCCGGACGATGTCGCAGCCGGAAGCGGTGAGTTCCGCGATCTGTTGCAAGGTGGCGTTGATGTCGGTAGTCGGCGTCGTGGTCATGGACTGGACGCTGATGGGCGAGTCCGAGCCGACCCCGACGGATCCCACTTTGATCTGGCGCGTCTTGCGGCGGGGGGCAAGTACGGGGGGCGGTGCTGACGGCATTCCCAGGCTGACCGAGGTCACATGGACTCCCTTTTAGTTTCGATGAAGCGAAGGTGGGGGCGGGACAGGCTAGGCGTGCTCGGCCAGAAGACCGGTCAGCGGCGCCCACACAGTGGTGCGCGTGCCCGAGATGGCACCGGCGGCTGCGAAGGGGTCCTGCCGCAGGAGGTCATTCAAGGCCGACTCGTCGGCCGCCTTGAAGATGAGCAGCGCGCCCGCACCGTCGCCGTAGGGGCCGCTGGCCAGCAGGGCGCCCTCGCGGGCAAGTCCCGCCGTCCATTCACGGTGCGCCGGGCGGCTGGCATTGCGGACCTCGGAAGATTCGGCGTCGTACACGTACTCCACAGCAAAAACAGTCATACGGATACACTATCGTCCCGTTTGCCCGGTTCCCATCCGGGGGCGCCGGGGCACGGGGTTAGCCGAGGAAGAGGACCTTGGCCAGGGCGGCGACGCCGGCGGCCCAGAGCATGGAGGTGAGGGTTCCGATGATGAACCTCTCGGCGGCAACCGGGGTGGCCTTCAACTCGGCGAACCGGCCGAGGCCCTTGATGGCCACGACATAGGCAATGGCGACGGGCTGGCCGGCGAGGATTGCCAGGCATACGGCGAACCGTTCCAGGATGCCAATCATGGCGCCGCCGCGCAGGATGCGCACGCTGCTGACGGTTTCGGCAGGCTGGCCCGGCTGGACAGGCGGTGCCGGCTGGACGGGCGGGGCCGCGCCCGGTGCGGGGTCCGGCCCGACATCCGGGGCCGCCTGGATATCGGGGTCCGTGGTGGAGTCGGCAGAGGGGTCCTCAGCCGTGTCGCCGGTACTGGTGCCGCCCGCTCCGCCGTCCAGGGTCCGGTCATCTATGGTCCGGGCGAGACGGAACATCCCGGCGGTGACCGGCCAGCCGACGAATCCCGCGGTCAGCAGCGCCAGCGTGATCCAGAGGGCGTTCACTGCTCTCCTTCGGTGCTGTCGTGGGCCAGGGTCAGGAGCAATTCCGCCGCTGGCCGCGCCGCCCATTCTTCCTGCCAGCCCGAGCGGAGGACCGCGCGGCTCACCGACTGCTCCGTGATTCCGAGTCTCTGCGCGGCAATTTTTTGGGTGCCATGGGTGCCGTGGGTGCCGAGCCGCACCGAGCGCAGCACGTCCAACACCTTCCATTGCGCCGCAGTCCGGTCCTGGACCAGGCGGCCAATGAGCCGAAGCACCGCCTCCGCGTTGGCGCAAGCCTTGGCCTCCCGGGATGCGATTGTGCCGTCCGCGGCGGCCGCTGCGCTTAGTGCTGCACTTGCCCGACGCCGGCCCCGGCCGGCGACCACTGCGACCGGTACATGGGCGGCCGCCCCTTTGGCCCGATCAACGGCGGTCCTGGCTGCCACGAAGGCAGGACCGGAGCCTTCCCGCGGACTGGCGGGCAGCGGCAGGTCCACCTCCCCCACCCCGATTCCGACGTACCAGCGGCCGCTGCGCAGGGCATGCAGGGTGATCTCCACTACCTCTTCGGCCCGCTCCACCACGCCCTGGACCTCGTCGCCCACCGAACGTTCAAAGCGCCCGGCGGTGGAGATGGCAGCTAGTTCCTTGAGGAGCCCGGGGACGCGGTCGATGTCGCCCGTGCTGCCGCGCTGGTCGATTGTCATGACGTACATGGCCCCAGCCTAGGGAGGTGATCGACAATAATCAATCATTTTCAACTGATTATTTAAAATCAGCCCAAATAAGCTTATAAATGAAAGTCAGCGGAGTTTGCCTGGAACGGCCGGTGGATCCCCTTATCCGAAGAGGTGGACCGGCTTCACGATGTCCGCGTAGATCAGCAATGCTCCCATGCCCATCAGCAGCACCGCCACTACATAGGTCACCGGGAGCAACTTGGCGATATCGAACGCTCCGGGATCCGGGCGGCCGAACAGCTTGGCGATCTGGCGGCGGGCCCCCTCGTACAGCGCGCCCGCCACGTGGCCGCCGTCGAGCGGCAGCAGCGGGATGAGGTTGAAGACGGCCAGGGCGAAGTTGAGTCCGGCCAGCAAACCGATCAGTGCGGCGAAGCGGGACTGCAGCGGGACCTCCTCCATGGCGGCGACCTCGCCGGCCACTCGGCCCACGCCCACCACGCTGATGGGGCCGTTGGGGTCCCTGGGTTCCTCGCTGAAGGCTGCCTTGGCCACACCGGCCACGCGGGCCGGCAGGTTCACCACAACCCCGGCAACCTGCGTGATGTTCTCCCCCGCCATCGGCAGCACGGACGACGCTGGCTGCTGCACGAGTTCGGTCTGCGCACCGATGCCCAGGAAGCCGACGTCCCGGAACTGGAGGCTTCCGTCGGCGGCCTTGGCCTGGCGGCCGTCGGGACCGATCACGGGGCGGGCGGAGAGCACGGGCGTGACGGTGGTGGAGACCGTGGCGCCGCCGCGCTCCACAGTGATGCTGACCTGCCGGCCCGCCGAGGCGCGGATCCAGCCGGTGAGTTCGTCCCAGCCGGTGACGGCCTTGCCGTCGAAGGAGGTGATGGTGTCATTCGGCAACAGGCCCGCGGCTGCGGCGGGGGTGAGCTTGCAGTCGGCGGAGTTCGGATCCACGGTCTCGCCGGCCTTGACCTGGCATTTGGAGACGTCCGCGATGGTGGTGGTCTGGGTGGCGGTGCCGAATCCCATCAACAGCACCGCGGTCAACACGACGCCGATCAGCAGGTTCATTGCGGGCCCGCCGAGCATGATGATGGTCTTTTTCCAGACCGGCAGCCGGTAGAAGACCCGGTTTTCGTCGCCGGGGCCGATTTCCTCGTGGGCCAGGGAGCGGGCATCGGATGCCAGCGACTGGAACATGCCGGTGCTGGAGGTGCGGACGGTGCCGTCTTCCTTGTTCGGCGGGTACATCCCGATCATGGACACGTAGCCGCCCAGCGGGATGGCCTTGAGGCCGTACTCGGTTTCACCCCGCTTCTTCGACCAGACGGTGGGCCCGAAACCGATCATGTACTTGGTCACGCGGACTTTGAACAGCTTGGCCGGGACCAGGTGACCGACTTCGTGGAGGGCAATGGACACGGCGATGCCGATCGCCACAAAGACGACACCGAGGATAAAGAGGAGGACGGGGCTCATGCTGTGATCTGCTGCTTCCTAGACGCTTCTGACGGCTAAACGTTCGTGGGTGCGGGCGCGTGCCCATCTTTCAGCATCCAGTACTGACTCAACCGTCAGCCCGGAGGATCCTGAGTGTTCGCTGAGGACGGCGTCGATCGTGTCAACGATGTCGGTGAACCGGATCTGCCCGGCGTGGAAGGCCATCACCGCTTCCTCATTCGCGGCATTGAACACTGCCGGGAAGGTGCTGCCCTGCCTGGCGGCAGCCTTCGCGAGGGCGACGGCGGGGAAGGCCTCAGCGTCAAGGGGTTCGAACGTCCAACTGGTGGCCTTGCTCCAGTCGCAGGCGCTCGCGGAACCCGGGACGCGGTCCGGCCAGCCGAGACCGAGGGCAATGGGCAGGCGCATGTCCGGCGGCGAGGCCTGGGCGATCGTGGAGCCGTCGACGAACTGGACCATCGAGTGCACCACGGACTGCGGGTGGACCACGACGTCGATTCGGTCCAGCGGGATGTCGAAGAGCAGGTGCGCCTCGATCACCTCCAGACCCTTGTTGACCAGGCTGGCGGAGTTGGTGGTGACCATGAGGCCCATGTCCCAGGTGGGGTGGGCCAGGGCGTCCTGCGGCGAGACGCCATGCAGCTGGTCCCGGGTCTTGCCACGGAACGGGCCGCCGGAGGCCGTCAGGATCAGCCGGTCCACTTCCGCTGCGGTGCCGGAGCGCAGGCATTGGGCAATGGCCGAATGTTCCGAATCCACGGGCACGATCTGCCCTTCGCGGGCCGCTGCTTTGACCAGGGCGCCGCCGACGATCAGGGACTCCTTGTTGGCCAGGGCCAATGTGGCGCCGGATCGGAGCGCGGCCAGGGTGGGGGCAAGTCCGATGGAGCCTGTGATGCCGTTGAGGACCACGTCGGCGCTGATTTCCGCGATCCGGGTGGACGCATCCGGGCCGGTGATGATCTCGGGATGGTAGCCCGTCACTGACGCCGCGCGGGCGGCGTCGTTGATCATGTCCCGGAGGGTGGAGGCCTCCCCGGTGGCGACCCCGACGGCCCAGGCGCGGGTGTGGACAGCCTGCCGGGCCAGGAGTTCGAGGTTGCCGCCGCCGGCGCTGAGCGCCACGACCTCGAAAAGGTGCGGGGCGCCGTCGACGACGTCAATCGCCTGTGTGCCAATGGAACCGGTGGACCCGAGGAGGACGATTTTGCGCGGCTGCATGCTTCAAGTATCCCGCACCGTTATCCCATACTGCGTTCGGTGCTCGGGGCCTGTTTCCTTTGCGCCGGTGGGTCGCCGCCACTCGTTGACGCAGCAGGGCGGAGGCGTAACGTGGAAAACGTGGAGTGGACCGCGTGGTTCGACGCGCCGGAGTACGAGTTCGCCCGGCAGGTGCTGCAACGCAGCACCGCCACCCTCTA
Source organism: Arthrobacter sp. 05T420 (assembly GCF_056396305.1). NCBI lineage: Bacteria > Bacillati > Actinomycetota > Actinomycetes > Micrococcales > Micrococcaceae > Arthrobacter > Arthrobacter sp. 05T420. The sequence goes on from NZ_JBFTLG010000006.1 coordinate 127,902, forward strand.
CTTCGTGGCGTTCCTCTCCTCGCTCAACCAGTTCCCGGCCCTCCTCGGCGAGCGCGGCCTGTTGCCGGTGCCGGAGTATCTCGAAGGCTTCAACCGCCTGGGCCGGCCCAGCCTGTTCCGCTGGCGTTACTCGGACCGGCTGCTGCGGACGGTCTGCTGGAGCGGCATGGCCATTGCCGCCACGCTCATCGCCGGACTGCCCCAGGTTGGCCCGCCCTGGGTTCCGCTCATCGCGTTCCTGGCCCTGTGGCTGTTGTACATGTCGATCGTGAACGTGGGACAGACTTTTTATGGGTTCGGCTGGGAGATGCTGCTGCTGGAGGCCGGGTTCACGGTGGCCTTCCTCGGCTCGGACCAGACTCCCCCGCCCAGGCCCATCCTGATCCTGCTGGTCTGGCTGGTGTTCCGGCTGGAGTTCGGCGCAGGCCTGATCAAGATCCGGGGCGGACAGGAGTGGCGGGACCTGACGGCCCTGTACTACCACCACGAGACCCAGCCGATGCCGGGGCCGCTGAGCCGGCAGGCCCATCTGCTCCCCAAGGCCTGGCACCGGCTGGAGGTCCTGGGCAACCACTTCGCCCAATTGGTGGTGCCGTTCTTCCTCTTTGCCCCGCAGCCCCTGGCCAGCGCCGCCGCCGGGATCATCATCTTCACCCAGCTGTGGCTGGTGGCGAGCGGAAATTTCGCCTGGCTGAACTGGATGGCAATTATCCTGGCCTTCGCGGCGGTCAGCGATCCTGTGGCGCACGCCGTGCTTCCGGTAATCCCGCTTGACTGGCACGCCGCGTCCGCAGCCGCCGGAGCAGGCACCGGGGCCGGCAGCCAGGCGCCGGTCCCGTGGCTGGTGGTGGTCCTGGTCGCCACCGTGCTGCTCGTGGTGCTCAGTTACCGGCCCATCGAGAATCTCTTCTCCCACCATCAGCTGATGAACGCTTCCTTCAACCGCTGGCAGCTGGTGAACACCTACGGTGCGTTCGGCACGGTCACGAAGCGGCGGATCGAGATCGTGGTGGAGGGCACCCTGGACGCGGAACCCGGGGAGGACACGGAGTGGCGGGAGTACGGGTTCAAGGGCAAGCCGGGAGACGTCCGGCGCCTCCCCCGCCAGTTCGCCCCGTACCACCTGCGCCTTGACTGGCTGATGTGGTTCCTGCCGCTGCGGACCGTGCACGAGGAGTGGTTCTACGCGTTCCTGGCCAAGCTGCTGGCGGCGGACGGGCCCACGCTGCGGCTGCTGCGCCATGACCCGTTCGACGGCGAACGGCCCCACTGGGTGCGTGCCAGCAGCTACCTCTACCGCTTCTCCACCCGGGCGGAGTTCCGTGCCACGGGCCAGCGCTGGATCCGGACGCCGCTGTATGTCGTCATCCCGCCGTCGCGCCTGCCGCCGGGGGCTTGAACCCGGGTCCGATCCCGCGCGGCGGGACCGCCCGGGCCGGATCGGCAGGACCGCCCGGGCCGGATCGGCAGGGCCCGGCACGGGGAGCGGCCGCCGCCCCCTTGGCGTGCGGGGACGGCGGCACTGGCTAGACGGACACCCGCTCCTGCGCCGGTGCAGCCTCCACCGCGGCCTGGCGGCGGCGCAGCCACCATGAGGCGGCGAAGATCAGCGCCATGGAGACGTACACCACCAGGGCGAACGGCGAGGCGAACAGGGCCGTGGGATCGTTCTGCGAGAGCTGCAGCGAGCGCCGCAACTGCACCTCGAACATCGGTCCCAGGATCATTGCCACCACCATGGGCGCCACGGGATAGCCGTAGCGGCGCATGAAGTAGCCCAGGATGCCCACCACCAGCAGGATGCCGACGTCGCTCGGCGAGAAGTTCACCGAGAAGGCGCCCAGGGCGGCGAAGACCAGGATGCCAGCGTAGAGGTAGGGGCGCGGGATCTGCAGGATTTTCACCCACAGGCCCACCAGCGGCAGGTTCAGCACCAGCAGCATGAGGTTGCCGACGTACAGCGAGGCGATGAGGGTCCAAACGAGCGCCCCCTGGTTTTCGAACAGGAGCGGGCCGGGCTGGATCTGGTAGCGCTGGAAGGCCGTGAGCATCATGGCCGCGGTCGCCGTCGTCGGGATGCCGAGGGTCAGCAACGGCACCAGGACACCGGCGGCCGCGGCGTTGTTGGCCGCTTCCGGTCCCGCGACGCCTTCGATCGCGCCCTTGCCGAACTGGGCCTTGTTGGCACCCTTGGCCAGCTTCCGCTCGGCCGCGTAGGAAAGGAACGTGGAGACGTCCGCGCCGCCTGCCGGGACGGTGCCGATCGGGAACCCTATGAAGGTTCCGCGCAGCCACGGCTTCCAGGACCGCTTCCAGTCCTCCTTGGACAGCCACGCGTTCTTGCCCTTGCTGACCGGGATGAGCTCCACGGGGCCGTGCCGCAGCTTGGAAGCGACGTAAAGCGCCTCGCCGAGCGCAAAGAGGCCCACGGCCACGAGGACCATGTCGACACCGTCCACCAGCGTGGGGTTGTCGAACGTGAAGCGCTGCTGGGCCGTGCTGTCATCGATGCCGATCAGGCCGATGAACAGCCCCAGGGCCAGCGAGGCCAGGCCGCGCAGGACCGAGGCGCCCAACAGCGCCCCGACGGTCAGGAAGGCCACCACCATGAGGGCCACATAGTCCACGGGGCCGAGGCCGACGGCGAAGTCGGCCACGACGGGCGCCAGGAAGGTCAGCAGGACCGTGGCGATGGTCCCGGCGATGAAGGATCCGATCGCCGCCGTCGCCAGGGCCGCCGCTCCCCTGCCGGCCTTGGCCATCTTGTTTCCTTCGAGCGCCGTGACGATCGAGGAGGATTCGCCGGGCGTGTTCAGCAGTATGGACGTGGTGGAACCGCCGTACATGCCGCCGTAGTAGATCCCGGCGAATACGATCAGCGCCGCCGCGGGGTCCAGGGCGTAGGTGATGGGCATGAGCAGGGCCACGGTCATGGCCGGGCCAATGCCGGGGAGGACGCCGACGGCGGTGCCGACGAAGACGCCACCCAGGGCGTAGAGCAGGTAGACCGGTTGGAGCGCGGTGCTGAACCCTTCGAGCAGGAGCATGAAGCTATCCATGGAAGAAGGTCACCCCCTCGAACAGCGGCCCCGGGGGCAGGGAGACGCCCAGCAGCCCGCCGAAGACGTACTGCAGCACCAGCGCCAGGATCACGGACACGGTGATCGCCTTCCACAGGGGTTTGGCGTCCAGGGACCAGGCTGCACCGCTGAAGAGCACGGCCGCGGCCACCGGCCAGCCGGCCGGCTCGATCAGGAAGATGTGCAGCACCACGAAGCCCACCAGCTTGGCGAGGGCCACCCAGTCGGTCTTGGCCGTGACGTCCAGGTCTTCGCTGTCCTCGGCCTGACCGACCTTGCCGCGCAGGACCTGCAGGACCACCCCGGCGCCGCACAGCACCAGCATGCCGCACACGATGTAGGGGAAGGCGCGGGGGCCGATGCCGGTCTCCGACGGCGGGATCGGAATGGATCCCGCCGTCGCCAGGCCCGCGACGCCCACGCTGACGAACACGAGGGCAAACAGGATCTCCCCCGTCGGCCGTTTGGCGGGCGTTGTTGCGAGAGAAGACATTCTTACTTGACCAGGCCGATCTGGGTCAGCGTGGTCTTGACCTTGGCGATGTCCTCGGTCAGGAAGGTCTTGAAGCCGTCGCCGGCCAGGAAGGCGTCGTCCCAGTTGTTCTTGGACAGGGTGGACTTCCAGGCCTCGGACGCGTGCAGCTTGGTGACCACCTCGGTCAGCTTCGCGCGCTGGGCGTCGTCGATGGAGCCGGGGGCCACCACGCCGCGCCAGTTGGTCAGCACGACGTCGATCCCCTGGTCCTTGAGCGGCTTGACGCCGGGGAGCGCAGGGGCCTCGGCTTTTCCGGAGACGGCGAGCGCCCGGACCTTGCCGGCCTTGACCTGTTCGGCGTACTCGCCCACGCCGGAGATGCCGGCCTGGACCTTGTTGCCGAGCAGCGCCGCGATGGATTCGCCGCCGCCGGAGTAGCCGATGTAGTTCAGCTTGTCCGCCTCCACGCCCTGGGATTTCAGGATCTGACCGGCCAGGATGTGGTCCGCCCCGCCTGCCGAGCCACCGGTGATGGCCACGCCCTTGCCGTTGGCCTTGATGTCCGCCACGAGGTCGGCGACGGTCTGGTACTTCGACTCCGCCGGCACCACGAGGACCAGCGGCTCTTCGGTGAGCCGCGCGATCGGGGTGGTGTCTTCGAGCCGGGTCTTGGCACCGTTGGTCTCGACTGCGCCCACCATGACGTAGCCCATCACCATGAGGGTGTTGACGTCCTTCTCGGTGGCCAGCTTGGCAAGGCCGTTGGTCCCGCCGCCGCCGCCGATGTTGGTGACCTGGGCGGAGGTGACGAGCTTGTTGGTCTGCAGGTCCTGCTGCATGGCGCGACCGGTCTGGTCCCAGCCGCCGCCCGGGTTGGCCGGGACGATGATGCTGAGCTTCTTGATCGAGTCGGCGCCCGCGGACGAGCCGGCAGCCGCGCCGGTTCCGCTTCCTGCGCAGGCGGACATGGCCAGGACGACGCCGGCGGCACCGGCGATGAGGGCGGCGCGGCGGGTGTGGGCGGGCCGCATGAAAGTGGACCGCGTGAACGGGGACTGCGTGAATGGAAGCAGGACAGACATGGTTTCTCCTTGAGCGAATGTGATGCACATCATTGGAATCACGTCACTGACCCTAGGATCGCCCGGCGAAGGGCAACAGAATTTGGCCGTAGAGGTAGTAGTGGTCATATTGGTCACGGCCGCGGGCGTCTTATTGGCGGGCGGGCGGCGCTCCCAATGCGAAACTTGTGACATGTTTCACAGGATTCCCCTACGGTTCCAGCTGGTCGCATTGCAGCTGGGCATCGTTCTGGCTGTCCTCACGGCCGTGGGGGCCGTGACCATCCGGATGCAGGAACAGCAGCTCCGGGACGCGTACAAGGGCCGCCTGATCGGCGTGGCCGAAAGTGTTGCCCAGCTGCCCTCCGTCATCAACGCGTTCGGAACGCCGTCACCAGCCCAGACCATCCAGCCGATCGCGGAAGTGATCCGGCAGGCCTCCAATGTCACCTATGTGGTGGTGACAGACCGGCACGGGGTCCGGCAGTCGCACCCCAATCCGGCGGAAATCGGCCGGCCGGTCTCCACCGATCCCTCCGTGCCCCTGTCCGGCGAGATTTACGTGGGCACACAGACGGGGACGCTGGGTGAGTCCTGGCGGGTGAAGGTTCCCATCTTCGATGCGGCCGGCACGGTGATCGGCTCCGCATCCGTGGGAGTGCTGGAGAGCACCCTGGCCGCCGACCTCCACGAGGACATGCCGCAGCTGTTCGGCTGGCTGCTCGGGGCGGCGCTGCTGAGTTCCCTGGGCGCGATGTACGTCTCGAAACTGGTCTGGCGGCGGATCTACAAGCTCGAGCCCGAGGACATCGCGGCCCTGCTGGAAACGCGCGACGCCATGCTCCACGGCCTGGGCGAAGGGCTTGTGGCGGTGGACACCGACGGCAGGATCGCGCTGGTCAATGACGAGGCCCGGCGCCTGCTCGCGCTCGCAGGGGACATCACGGGGACGCCCGCCGCGGCGAGCCTGGAACCGGCGGTCCTCCGCCTGCTTTCGGCCGGGTCCGCCACGGAGGAACTGGTGCTCTCGGGCGAGCGGATCCTGCTGGGCAAGGTCAATGCGGCCACGGTCGACGGCCGCGAAGTCGGCAAGGTGCTGATCCTGCGGGACCGCACGGAACTTCACACCGTCCTGCGGGACCGCGACGGCGCTGTGGACGTGACGCAGGCCCTCCGCGCCCAGGCACACGAATTCGCCAACAAACTGCACGTCATTTCCGGGCTGCTGGAGCTCGGAAAGCAGGACAAGGCCATCGAATACCTGGGCCGCAGCCACAACGACGCCGTCTTTGCGAACCGGCCGATCGCGCCCGGAATCACCGATCACGGGGTCCAGGCCCTGCTGATCGCCAAGTCCACAGTCTGCGCCGAGCGCGGCATCGAGATCATCGTCAGCCCGGATTCCTTATGCTCCGCCGATGACTCGGGCGACGTCATCACGGTCCTGGGCAACCTGATCGACAACGCTGTGGACGCTGCCGGCTATGACAGCACTGTGGCCATCCGGCTGGGCGAGAGCGCCGACGGCGGACGGACCATCGTGGTGGAGGATGACGGGCCCGGCGTCCCGGTGCCGGAACGCGCTAAAGTGTTCGAGCCCGGCGTCACCAGCAAGGAGGCCGAGGGAATCAACAGCCGCGGGTTTGGGCTGGCCCTGGTCCAGCGGGTTGCCCTCCGCCGCGGAGGCTGCGCGGCGGTCTCCTCATCGGCATTGGGCGGAGCCTGCTTCACTGTGATATTCAAGACGGCGGTGCTCAAGACGGTGGTGCTCAAGACGGCAGTGGACAAGACAAAAGAGGCGGAACTTCAGAAGCAATGAGCGCCATACGCACCCTCATCATTGACGATGACGTAGCAGTGGCCGGGATCCATCACGGGTTCCTGCTGGCGCGCGGCGGTTTCGACGTCGTGGCCATGGCCCACACCGGGCAGCAGGGCCTTGACCTGGCCGCGGAGCTGGGGCCGGAGCTGGTGTTGCTGGACATTCACCTGCCGGACATGTCCGGCCTGGACGTCCTGCAGAGGCTGCGCGGGCGCCGGCGGCCGGTGGATGTCCTGGTGATAACCGCGTCCCGGGAGATTGACACTGTCCGGGGCGCGATGGCCGGTGGAGTGCTGCACTACCTGGTCAAGCCCTTCTCCTCGCAGGCCCTGATCGACCGGCTGGACGAGTACGTCATGCTGCGGGAGGAACTCGCCGCCGGCGCGGCCGGACCGCTGGACCAGGCAAGCATCGACCGCCTGGTGGCTCCCTCGCGCCGGTCCGCGGTGGCGGAAACCCCGGCGGGACAGACTGCCTGGCCGGAACCGCCGGGCCGGCCTGTCCTGCGGCTGCCCAAGGGACTCTCCCGGCCCACCCTGGACGCGGTCATCGAGGCGCTGAAGGCCAGCCCGGAGGACGTCTCCGCTGCCGGTTTGGCGCTGCAGCTGGGCCTGTCCCGGGTCAGTGCCCGCCGTTACCTCGAGTACCTCGTGATTCATGGCCATGCCCGGCTGACGCCCCGCTACGGGGCGGCGGGACGGCCGGAGAACCGCTACCTCTGGCGCCGCTGAGCCGTGCCGGTCAGGGCAGGCGCCGGTCAGGACAGGCGCCGGTCAGGACAGGCGCCTAGGAACCACTAGGACCCTACGTGGCCCGCGCGGCGCAGGGTGGACGCGGCATGCTTGAGGATGGGTCCGTCGACCATCTTGCCCTTGAACGCGAACACACCCGTCCCGGCGGCGGAAGCGGCGTCGAGCAACTCGGCGGCGGCTGAGACGTCGGCCTCCGTTGGGGCGTAGGCTTCCCGGACCACGGCCACCTGGTCCGGGTGGATGCAGGCTTTGGACGAGAATCCGGACGCCACGGCATCACGGGACTCGAGGGCCAGCCCGGCCAGATCGGGGATGTTGACGTAGACGGCGTCGATCGCGTCCTTGCCGAAGGCGCCGGCGGCCAGCAGCACGCTGGAGCGGGCGTGCAGCGCGACGGCCCGATAGCCGCCGGTTTCCGTCCTGCTGGAGGTTCCGCCGAGCGACGCCAGCAGGTCCTCCGCACCCCACATCAGGGCCACCACATTGGGTTCGGCGGCGATGGCGGCGGCGTTGAGGACGCCGGCGGCCGTCTCGCAAAGGGCAATCACGCTGTAGCCTGCGAGCTCCTTCAGCTGGGCGGCGCTCTCCGCCTTGGCCAGCATGACGTGCCGGTAGGGGGTGTGCTTGAGGCAGTGCAGGTCCTTTTCGAACTCGTCCGTGCCGGCCGGGTTGACCCGGATGATCGTGCGGCTCGGATCCAATTCCGGGACGTCGCCTGTAGCACCGAGTTGGGCGAGGATGGCGCCGCGGGCCCGCTGTTTGTCTGCGGGGGCGACGGCGTCCTCGAGGTCCACGATCACGGTATCGGAGCGCTCGGCGGCTTTCTGGTACCGTTCGGGGCGGTCGGCGGGGCAGAACAGCAGGGCAGGACCCATCAAGAAACTCATGTCTCTATTGTCCCCTTTTGCGCGGCTTCCAGCTCGGCCGCGGCGTGTGCCTCGCGTGTCCACATCAGGCAGCTGCGGGCGGCGAGCGCCACCACGTCCCCGTGCTGGTTCCGCCCGGTGTGCTGCATGGTCACGATGCCCTGGCCGGGGCGGGATGCGGACAGCCGTTTCCCGGTGACCACCGTCTCCGTGTACAGGGTGTCCCCGTGGTAGAGCGGGTGCGGAAAGGACACATCCGTCAGGCCCAGCTGGGCGATGATGGTGCCCTGGGTCAGCTGCGGCACGGACTGGCCCACCACGGTGGCCAGGGTGAACATCGAATTCATCAGCCGCTGGCCGAAGGGCTGCCCGGCGCTCCAGGCCGCGTCGAGGTGCAGGGCCTGGGTGTTCATGGTCATGGTGGTGAACAAGACGTTGTCCGTCTCCGTCACGGTCCGGCCCGGCCGGTGGGCGTAGAGCACGCCTTCCTCCAGCTCATCGAAGTAGAGGCCGCGCTGCTCGATCACCCGGGGGGTGCCGGGTACGGGGCTCGGAGTGGATCGGTCTGCGTCACTCATACGGTCAGTTCCTGGTCTTCCTCAAAGAGTTCGGCGCCGGTGGCCGCCACGACGTCCTCCACGGACACGTTGGGCGCCAGTTCGCGCAGCACCAGCCGGGGCGGCCCGGCGTCGGTCACGACATCGATCACGGCGAGGTCGGTGATGATCCGGTCCACGCAGCCCTTGCCGGTCAGCGGCAGGGTGCAGGTTTCGACGATTTTCGGCCTGCCGCTGCGGTCCACGTGATCCATCATCACGATTACCTTCTTGGCCCCGAACACAAGGTCCATCGCGCCGCCCATGCCCTTGACCATCTTGCCGGGGATCATCCAGTTGGCGAGGTCGCCGTTGGCGGCGACCTCCATGGCACCGAGCACGGCCACATCGACGTGACCGCCCCGGATCATGCCGAAAGAAGCGGCGGAATCGAAGAACGCAGCACCCTTGTTGACCGTGACGGTTTCCTTGCCGGCATTGATCAGGTCCGGATCGATCTCGTCCTCGGCCGGGTAGGGCCCGACGCCCAGGATGCCGTTCTCCGAATGCAGCACCACCTCGACGCCGGCCGGAATGTAGTTGGGGATCAGCGTCGGCATGCCGATGCCGAGGTTGACGTACTCGCCGTTGTGCAGTTCCTGCGCCACCCGGGCGGCGAGTTCGTTGCGGGTCCAGCCTTTGCTCTCGACACCGGCGGGGTGTTCGACGGCGGAGCGCCGATACTCGTGCCGCACGGCCTCAGGACGGGGCGGGGCCTCTTGGGCTTTGTTCGTTTCCACGGCTATGCTCCTGCCTGCTCTGGTGCCAGTTTTGGTCCGCCGGAGGCGCCAGTGGTCACCGCAACCGTCCGCTTCTCAATGCGTTTCTCCCCCTGCGGGGCCAGCACCACGCGCTGGACAAAGATTCCCGGGACGTGGACGTGCTCCGGGTCCAACTCCCCCGGCTCCACGAGTTCCTCGACCTCGGCAATCGTGATCTTCCCGGCCATGGCGCACAGCGGGTTGAAATTCATGGCGGTGGCGTGGAAGACGAGGTTGCCGTGGCGGTCTCCCTTCCAGGCATGCACGAGGCCGAAGTCGGGCGTGAGCGATTCCTCCAGCACGTAGTCGGCGCCGTGGAAGCTGCGGACTTCCTTGGGCGCGGAGGCGATCGAGACGTTGCCGTCGCGATCGTACTTCTGCGGCAGGCCGCCGTCGGACACCTGGGTACCGACGCCGGCCGGCGTGTAGAAGGCGGGTATGCCGGCGCCGCCGGCGCGCAGCTTTTCGGCCAGCGTGCCCTGCGGGGTGAGGACCACCTCCAGTTCGCCGGCGAGGTATTGCCGGGCGAACTCCTTGTTCTCCCCCACATAGGAGCTGATGGTGCGCCGGATCCGGCCATCCTTGAGCAGGATTCCGAGGCCCCAGTCGTCAACGCCACAGTTGTTGCTGACGGTTTCCAAGTCCGTGGCACCGCGCTCGTGCAGGGCCTCGATCAGGGTCACGGGGATGCCGCACAGCCCGAAACCGCCGACGGCGAGGGAGGCGCCGTCGTGGATGTCCGCGACTGCCTCGGCGGCGCTGGCAACAACTTTGTTGATCATCAGTGATCCTTCCGGCCGGCTACAGTCCCAGTTCGCGGGCGATCAGCATCAGCTGGACCTCCGTGGTGCCCTCGCCGACTTCAAGGATTTTCGAGTCGCGGTAGTGGCGCGCCACGGTGAATTCGTTGATGAAGCCATAGCCGCCGAACACCTGGGTGGCGTCCCGCGCGTTGTCCATGGCTGCCTCGCCTGCGACCATCTTAGCGATCGCCGCCTGCGTCTTGAACGGCTTGCCGGCAAGCATCCGGGCGGCCGCGTCGTAGTAGGCCAGGCGGGCCGTGTGGGCGCGTGCCTCCATCCGGGCAATCTTGAACGCGATGGCCTGGTACTTGCCGATGTTCTGCCCGAATGCGCTGCGTTCCTTGGCGTATTTCACCGACAGGTCCACGCAGCCCTGGGCCGCGCCGACGGCCAGGGCAGCGATCGCGATCCGGCCCTCGTCCAGGATGGAGAGGAAGTTGGCGTAGCCGCGGCCCTGGGTGCCCAGCAGGTTTGCCTCGGGGACGTGGACGTTGTTGAGCGTCAGCGGGTGCGTGTCCGAGGCGTTCCAGCCGACCTTGTTGTAAGCCTTCTCGGCGGTGAATCCCGGGGTGTTGGTGGGCACCAGGATGGTGGAGATTTCCTTCTTGATGCTGCCGTCCGAGCGTTCCTCCTGCCCGGTCACCGCGGTGACGGTGACGAGCTTGGTGATGTCGGTGCCGGAGTTGGTGATGAACTCCTTGTTGCCGTTGATGACCCACTCCCCGCCGCCGAGCTTGGCGGTGGTCTTGGTGCCACCGGCATCCGAGCCGGCTTCCGGCTCGGTCAGGCCGAAGCCGGCGAGCGCCTTGCCGGAGGCCAGCAGCGGCAGCCATTCCTCCTTTTGGGCGGCGTTGCCGAAGCGGTGGATCGGCATGGCACCGAGGGAGACGCCGGCCTCCAGGGTGATGGCGACGGACTGGTCCACCCGGCCAAGCTGTTCCAGGGCAAGGGCCAGGGCGAAGTAGTCCCCGCCCATGCCGCCGAACTCTTCCGGGAACGGCAGGCCGAACAAGCCCATGTCCGCCATCTGGGAGACGATTTCGTAGGGGAAGCTGTGTTCCTCGTCGTGCTTGGCGGAGACCGGGGCCACCACTTCGTCGGCGAATTCGCGGACGGTGTTGCTGAGGTCCTGGTAGTCCTCGCTGAGTTCAAAATCTGCCATGGGGGTGACTCCTGTGTCTGAGGTACTTCTGTGGTCTGTTGAAAGGGGTGTTGGCTGCGGGTGGTTGTCCGCGTGCGTCAGTACGGTGCGGTCATTCGGCCGCGCCCATCGCGATGACGGCTTCCTCGATCGTGTCCTCGGCCTTCGAAGGTGCGGCCGGGACAGACGGGTGGATGGTCGCCAGCACCTGGTCTGCCTTGACGAGGTCGCCTGACCCGACGCTGATGTGGACGGTTCCGTCGAGGGGCGCCACGAGCTGGTGCTCCATCTTCATCGCCTCCACGGAGAGCAGGACCTGGCCGGCCTCCACGGTGTCGCCGTTGCTGACGGCCACGGACACCACGGTGCCGGGCATCGGCGAGCGCACGGCCGGGTCGGCAGCGCCTTCCTCGCGTTCGATCGCCGCCAGCACCCGGGCGAGCCGGGCTTCCCGGCTGAGCACCTCCAGGCGGCATGACCAGCCCTCGTTGCCGAGGAAGATTTCGGTGGGCACCGAGTTCTCCAGACCTGGGCGGACACGCCCCTGGGACAGGGCCACGAGCGAGTACACCCGGGCTTCGCCGTCGAGGGTCAACTCTGCGTGGTTGCGTGTCGGGAAGCGAAGTGCTGCGGTCCGCTGCGGCCCGCCGTCGACGCTCACAGCCGCGGTGCCCTGCACTACAGAACCGGACACCTCAACCGTGGCGACACCGCCGTCGGGCGTGCCAAGGCTGATCCGGCGCGGGGCACGTGCACCAAGTCGCCAACCGTCGCGGAGGTCCCACGGGCCTTTCCCGGCGGCCTGTGCATCGTGCTCCTGCGTGGCGGCGGCGTACGCGGCAGCGGCGGCGACCTCGACGTCGCCCGGATGCCGGAAGGAGAACTCCGGCATCTTCCGCTCGATCAGGCCGGTGTCGAGGCGCCCGGCCCGGACGTCGGCGTCGTTGATCAGCAGCCGCAAGTACTCGACGTTGGTGTCGATGCCCAGTGCCGTGTAACCGGCGAGCGCCCGGTCCAGGGTATCGAGGGCCTCGGTGCGGTCCTGGCCCCACGCGATGACCTTGGAAATCATCGGGTCATAGCTGGAGGAGATCTCCAGGTCCTCCAGCAGGGCCGAATCGACCCGGACCCTGCCATCGGCGTCGCCCGCTGCGTCGCCGCCCAGTTCGTCCAGCATCAGGACAGTGCCCGTGGAGGGCAGGAAGTTCTTCTCCGGGACTTCCGCGTACACCCGGGCTTCCACAGAGTGGCCGGTGAGGACGACGTCGTCCTGGCGGACGGTGAGTTCCTCGCCGGCGGCGATGCGGACCTGCCATTCGACGAGGTCGATTCCGGTGACCATCTCGGTGACGGGGTGCTCAACCTGCAGCCGGGTGTTCATCTCCATGAAGAAGAACTCGTCCGGTGCGTTGTCCGAGACCAGGAATTCCACCGTGCCGGCGCCGGAGTAGTTGACGCTGCGGGCGGCGTTGCAGGCGGCTTCGCCCAGGCGGGCCCGGATTTCCGCGCCGTCGGGCAGGGATTCCAGCAATGGGGACGGCGCCTCCTCGATGACCTTCTGGTGGCGGCGCTGCAGGGAGCACTCGCGCTCCCCCAGATGGATGACGTTGCCGTGGTTGTCGGCGAGGACCTGGACCTCGATGTGCCGCGGGGTGAGTACCAGCCGTTCCAGGAACAGGGTGTCATCGCCGAAGGCACTCGCGGCGACGCGGCGGGCGGTGGCCAGGGTGGCTTCCAGGTCCTCGGGCCGTTCCACGATGTGCATGCCCTTTCCGCCGCCGCCGGCGGAGGGCTTGATCAGCAGCGGGAAGCCGACGCCGGCAGCGGCCTCGATGAGCTGTGCGTCGCTCATGCCGGGTTCGGCGATGCCCGGGACTACGGGGACGCCGTAGCCGGTGACGTGGTTTTTGGAGCGGATTTTGTCGCCCATGACGTTCAGGGATTCGACGCCGGGGCCGATGAACGTGATCCCGGCGTCGGCCAGTGCGCGGGCGAAGTCGACGTTCTCGCTCAGGAAGCCGTAGCCGGGGTGCACGGCCTCGGCGCCGGTGTCGCGGCAGGCCTTCAGGATGGCCTCGATCTTCAGATAGCTCTCGGCGGCGGCGGCCGGGCCGATCCGGACCGCGACGTCGGCCTCCCGCACGTGCCGGGCGCCGGCGTCGGCGTCGGAATAGACGGCGACTGAACGGATGCCGAGGGCGCGCAGGGTCCGGATGACGCGGCAGGCGATCTCGCCGCGGTTGGCGACGAGCACGGTGCCGAAGAGGGGCTTCGGGGGTGCTGACGGTGCAGTCGTCAAGGAAATAGTCACAGCTTGCTCACATCCGGAACAGGCCGAAGGAGGTCTCCGGCAGTGGGGTGCGGGAGACGACGTCGAGCGCGAGTCCCAGGACGGTGCGGGTGTCCGCGGGGTCGATCACGCCGTCATCCCACAGGCGCGCGGTGGAGTAGTAGGGGCTGCCCTGGTCCTCGTACTGGGCCTTAATCGGGGCTTTGAACGCTTCCTCGTCCGCGGCGGACCATTCCTCGCCGCGGGCATCGTACTGGTCCCGTTTCACGGTGGCCAGCACGCTGGAGGCCTGGTTGCCGCCCATCACGGAGATCCGCGACGCCGGCCACATCCACAGGAACCGCGGCGAATAGGCCCGTCCGCACATCGAGTAGTTGCCGGCCCCGAAGGACCCGCCGATCACCACCGTGAGCTTGGGGACCCTGGCGGTGGCGACGGCCATGACCATCTTGGCGCCGTTCTTGGCGATGCCGCCCTGCTCGTAGTCCTTGCCGACCATGAAGCCGGACAGGTTCTGCAGGAAGATCAGCGGGATGCCGCGCTGATCGCAGAGTTCGATGAAGTGCGCGCCCTTGAGCGAGGACTCGCTGAACAGCACGCCATTGTTGGCCACGATGCCCACCGGGTGGCCGTGCACCTTCGCGAAGCCTGTGACCAAGGTGGTGCCGTAGTTCCTCTTGAACTCGTGGAACTTGCTGCCGTCCACCAGCCGGGCGATGACCTCATGCACGTCGTACTGGGCGTTGACGTCCGTGGGAACGGCACCGTAGAGCTCGTCCGGGTCGGCAACGGGCTCGACGGCGGTGTCCACGTCCCAGACGGGCGCGGTGGGCCGCGGCAACGTGGCCACGATGTCCCGGACGATCTGGAGGGCATGCTCGTCGTTCTCGGCCAGGTGGTCCGTGACCCCGGAGATCTTCGAGTGCACGTCGCCGCCGCCGAGTTCCTCCGCCGTGACGATCTCGCCGATCGCGGCCTTCACCAGCGGCGGGCCGCCCAGGAAGATGGTGCCCTGGTTGCGGACAATCACGGTCTCGTCGCTCATCGCGGGGACATAGGCGCCGCCGGCAGTGCAGGAGCCCATGACGGAGGCGATCTGCGGGATCTTCGCCGCCGACATCTTCGCCTGGTTGAAGAAGATCCGGCCGAAGTGTTCCTTGTCCGGGAAGACCTCGTCCTGTTTGGGCAGGAACGCGCCGCCGGAGTCCACGAGGTAGATGCAGGGCAGCCGGTTCTCCAAGGCGATTTCCTGCGCGCGCAGATGCTTCTTCACCGTCATCGGATAGTAGGTGCCGCCCTTGACCGTGGCGTCGTTGGAAATGACCAGCACCTGCCGGCCGTGCACCAGGCCGATCCCGGCGATGACGCCGGCACCGGGCGAGTCGCCGTCGTACATGCCGTCCGCCGCCAGCGGGGCGATCTCCAGGAAGGGGCTGCCGTCATCGAGCAGACGGTCAATGCGCTCGCGCGGCAGAAGCTTGCCGCGGGCCACGTGGCGTTCCCGGGACTTGGCCGGCCCGCCCAGCGCTGCGGTGGCGAGCCGTTCCCTCAACTCGCCGGCCAGCCCCAGCTGGGCCTCCCGGTTCGCGGCATAGGCTGTGCTCGTCGCATCCACCCGGCTGGCGATTGTCTCCATTGACTGCTTCCGTTCCCTGACCTGCGCGCCGTACCGGCAACTCAGGCCGCCCGGCTATTTCGGTTAGTACCGCATAACTGAGATTTAGGTTAGTCTCTATTAACTGTGATGTCCAACACAGGGACCATTTGCAACGAGGGGATGCGCCGGTGACCGAGCCCAGCCAGACCGCCCAGCTTCCGTCAGCCCAGGCAGCCTCTACACAAGCAACGTCAACACAGCGCAGCCAGGCCAAGGCGAACAGGCGGCAGGCCCTCTTGTCCGCCGCCGCCGCGCTCTTCGCCCTCGAGGGCTTCAACCGCGTGTCCCTGGAGGATCTGGGGGCCGCGGCCGGTGTCAGCGGGCCCGCGGTCTACCGCCACTTTGCCGGGAAGCAGGCTGTCCTTGGCGCGCTGCTGCTCAGCGTCAGTAAAGACCTGCTCGACGGCGGCCGCAAGGTGGTGACCGATGCCGACAGCGACCTGGCGGCTCTGGGCGGCCTGGTGGCCTTCCACGTCGACTTTGCCCTGACCAATCCGGACGTCATCCGGGTCCAGGACCAGGACTTCAGCAACCTGGCCGGCGAGGACCAGGCCGAGGTCCGCACGCTCCAGCGCAGCTACGTTGAGCTCTGGGTGGACGTACTGGCCGGGCTGCACGAGGGCACGGAGGCCGCCGAGCTGCGGATGCGGGCGCATGCCACCTTCGGCCTGATCAACTCCACCCCGCACTCGGTGCGCAGCCACGGGCGCCGGATCGGCGTCCGCCGCGCCAGGCCGCTGCTGGAGAGCATGGCTATGGCCGCGCTCATGGCACCGGCCACCCGGCCCGGACTCTAACGCCCCGCCCGGCCCGGGCGCACTCCCGGGGCACTCCCCGCTGTCCGGGCGACTCCCGGGGGCACTTTGCCGCGGACACGCCGCCAGCTCGGCCGCCGCCGTCGACTATTGCACCCAAAGTGCCCCCGGGCGGCAAACCCGCGCAAAAGAACCTGGCCCAGGACATTCCCTGCACAAAAGAAAGCTGCCGGCCACCCCCAAAAAAGGAGCAGCCGGCAGCTTTTGTTTGGCCTGCGGCGCGCTAACCCGCGTGCCTAGACCATCGCGAGGACCATACCCGGGTCGGCCAGCATGGCGCCGAGGTCCTGGAGGAAGCGCGAGCCCTGCTCGCCGTCGACCAGGCGGTGGTCGAACGAGAGGCTCAGCGTCATGACCTGGCGCAGTGCGACCTCGTCCTGGTACTCCCACGGTATCTTCCGGACCGCGCCGAGGGCCAGGATGGCTGCCTCGCCCGGATTCAGGATGGGCGTGCCGGCGTCAATGCCGAAGACGCCGATGTTCGTGATGGAGATCGTGCCCCCGGAGAGCGCCTCGGGGCCTGTCTTCCCGGCCCGGGCCGTGTCCGTCAGTTCCGTCAGGGCGGAGGAGATTTCCATGAGGGACATCCGGTCCGCGTCCTTGATGTTCGGAACCGTCAGCCCGCGCGGCGTCGCGGCCGCGATGCCCAGATTCACGTAGTTGAACTGGACGATCTCCTGGTTGGCCTCGTCCCACCGGGCGTTGAGCGTCGGGTGGTTGCGCAGCGCGATCAGCACCGCCTTAGAGACCAGCGTCAGCGGCGTGAGCTTGTAGCCGGCGAACGCGCGGCTGGCCTTGAGCCGTGCCAGAAGCTCCATTGTGGGCGTGACGTCGACCGTCAGGAACTCGGTGACATGCGGGGCGGTGAAGGCGCTGGCCACCATGGCGGCGGCCGTGAATTTCCGCACGCCCTTGATCGGCGTGCGGGTCTCCCGCTCACCGCCGGCCGCGACGCGCCCGGTGGCGGGCGCCGGCGCGCCGGCGACTTCCTGCACTGCTGCCGTCTGGTTTCCGCCGCCGACGAAGTTCAGGACATCGTCTCGGCTGATGAGCCCGTGCTCCCCCGTGCCGGTCACGGCCTCGAGGTCGACGCCGAGATCCTTGGCCAGCTTGCGCACCGGCGGCGTGGACCGCGGGCGCTCCCCCGACGCGGACGGCATGGTCTCGACAGGCTTCGATTCAATCGGCCCAGCTGCGCGGACCGGTGCCACCGGCTCGGCGCGGACGGGAGCGACGGGGGCGGGCTGGGAAGCCGCCGCAGGGGCCGCGAAAGTGCGGGCGCGGCGGGCGGGCCGGCCGGAGGCTTCGAGGACAGCGCCGTAGCCTACGAGGTTCGGCTCGCGCTTGGCGGCTCCTGTGTCAGCCGCGGAACCGCCTGAGCCGTCGTCCGCGATCTCGAAGGAGACGATCGGCTTGCCGACCTCCACCACGGTGCCGGGCTGTTCGTGCAGGGCCGCGACCACGCCGGCGAACGGCGAGGGCAACTCGACCACTGCCTTGGCAGTCTCCACCTCGGCGATGATCTGGTTGAGGGTGACGGTGTCCCCTACCGCGACCTTCCAGGCGACGATCTCCGATTCCGTCAGTCCTTCGCCGAGGTCCGGCAGCCTGAATTCCTTGATCATGGTGGCGCTCATCCTTCCAGCCCGCTGAGGGAGTTGGGGCGGCCCATGGCACGGTCGACGCCGTCGAGAATCCTGTCGAGGCCCGGCAGGTGGTGCATTTCCAGCTTGGAGTAAGGGTACGGAACGTCGAAGCCGGTCACGCGGACCGGGGCGGCTTCGAGGTGGTAGAAGCAGCGTTCGGCGATGCTGGCGGCAACCTCGGCGCCGAGGCCGCCGGACTGGCCGGCCTCGTGGGTGATGACCAGCCGCCCGGTCTTGCGGACAGACGCCTCAAGGGTGACGAAGTCCAGCGGTGCGAGGGAGCGGAGATCGATGACCTCGACCGAGACGCCTTCGTCCGCGGCCGCCAGTGCGGCGTCGCGGGCAGTCTTGACCAGCGGACCGTAGGCTACAAGGGTGACGTCGTTGCCCTCGGTGACCACGCGGGCCTTTTCCATGGACAGCGCAGTGCTCAGGTCGACGGTCTCGTCCACCTCGCCCTTGTCGTGATAGCGCCGCTTGGGCTCGAAGTACAGGACTGGATCATCAGAGGCGATGGCCTGCTGGATCATGGTGTAGGCGTCCTGGGGGTTCGACACGCTGACCACGCGCAATCCCGAGGTGTGGGTGAAGTAGGCCTCGGGAGATTCCGAGTGGTGCTCCGGAGAGCCGATGCCGCCGCCGAACGGGACGCGGATGGTGATGGGCATCTTGACGGCGCCCTGGGTGCGGTAATGCATCTTGGCGACCTGGCTGACGATCTGGTCGAACGCCGGGTAGATGAAGCCGTCGAACTGGATCTCCACCACCGGGCGGTAGCCGCGGTACGCCAGGCCGACGGCGGTGCCCATGATGCCGGATTCGGCGAGCGGGGTGTCCACGACGCGGTGCTTCCCGAAGTCCTTCTGCAGCCCGTCGGTGACACGGAAGACGCCGCCGAGGGCGCCGATGTCCTCCCCCATCAGGACCACCTTGGGATCGTTTTCGAGGGACTTGCGCAGGCCCGAATTGATGGCTCGGGCAAAGGTCATCTGCGTCATCAGCGTGCACCTTCTTCAGAAGCGGCTTCTGCGGGATCGCCGAAGGAAGCCAGGTAGCGGGAATAGTGCTCCTGCTGGCGGTCCAGCCAGGAGTTGGGCGTGCTGTAAACGTGCTTGAAGATATCCAGCGGCTGCGGCTCGGGCATGTTGATGGTGCCGGCCCTGAGTTCCTTGGCCACGGCGTCGGCTTTCGCGGCGACGGCGGCTTCAAGGTCCGCGGTCAGCAGCCCCTTGCGGTCCAGCAGCGATTTCACCCGGGAGATCGGGTCCTTGGCGGCCCAGTCCTCGAGCTCGTTGGCGTCCCGGTAGCGGGTGGGGTCATCCGCCGTCGTGTGCGGGCCCATCCGGTACGTCACGGCCTCGATAAAGGTGGGTCCGCCGCCGTGCCGGGCGCGGTCCAGGGCGATGCGAGTGGCCGCCATGACGGCGAGGACATCGTTGCCATCGACCCTCATGCTGGGGATGCCGAAGCCTGAGGCGCGGTCCGCCAGCTGGATGTGGGACTGCAGCCGGACGGGCTCCGAGATGGCCCAGTGGTTGTTCTGGCAGAAGAAGACCACCGGCGCCTGGAAGCTCGCGGCGAAGACCATGGCTTCGTTGACATCGCCTTCGCTTGTCGCGCCGTCGCCGAAGTAGGCCACGGCGACGGCGTCGGCGCCGTCGTTCTGGATGCCCATGGCATAGCCCGTGGCGTGCAGGCTCTGCGCACCGATGATGATCTGTTGGGTCGCAACGTTGACGGTGAACGGATCCCAGCCGGCGGAGGCGTTGCCCCGCCAGGCACGGACCAGGTCCTCCGGTTTCACGCCCCGGCAGTAGGCCACGCCGTTGTCGCGGTAGCTCGGGAAGACAAAGTCGTCCTCGCGCAGTGCGCGGGCCGAGCCGATCTGGGATGCTTCCTGGCCGAGTAGCGGCGGCCAGAGTGCCAGTTCGCCCTGCCGCTGGAGGGCAGTGGCTTCGGCGTCGATCCGGCGGATGACCACCATGTCCTCGTACAGGGAGCAAAGCTGCTCGTCGCTGACGTCCTGAAGCCAGGAATCGAACTCCGGATGGCTGATGCGCTCACCCGCCGGAGTGATGAGCTGGACGAGATCGCCGCCCGTCCGCCTCGTTGAATTTTCACTGTTCCCGGGGCCCCCGGCGGAAATACCGCCCTTGCCCGCGTCGTCGGTAAACACTGTAGTCCGCACCTTCTGACGTCGTCTGACCGGAACTCGCAGGACTTGTGGTCCCGCGGCGCGCCAGCCGCCCGGGCGCCGTCGCCCCGGATATTTGTGACCCTACTCACAATGCTCATCGGGTACAACCACCAGTAAAAATGTTGAGCATTATGCACTGTCTGACGACCCGAGACCGTGCTAATCTTGCGCATTATGCAACCCTTGGATGGCACTGACACCCGCCTGCTTTCGGCCATGTCACGGGACCCCCGGCGGACCGTGGTGGCCCTCGCCCAGAAGCTGGGACTCTCGCGCAATACGGTGCAGGCCAGGATGGCCCAGTTGGAGAAAAAGCACGTGTTCCTCTCCTTCGAGCGGCGCATCAATCCGGTGTCCCTGGGGTACCCGCTGATGGCTTTCATCTCCGTCCACGTCCAGCAGCAGAAACTCGGCACCCTGGCCGTCGAGCTCGCCGGGATTCCGGAAATCCTGGAGGGCTACGGCCTGACGGGCTCGGCCGATCTGCTCCTGCGGGTGGTGGCGCTCGACGCCGAGGACCTCTTCCGGATCAATGGCAAGATCCTGGCCTGCGACGGCGTGGACCGGACCGATACGGCCCTGGCGATGGGTGAGCTGATCCCGTTCCGGATTCAGCCCCTGCTGGAACGCGGATCCGCCGACAACTGATCTGCTCCTCATCCGTGCGCTGGGAGATCTGTGCGCAGGGAGGCCGCGGCGCTAGGCTGTGTCCGTTGGGTCCCCCTTGAGTCCTTGGGTCCGCGCACGCGGCCCTGTACAACAGGCAGTGGCTGTCTGGACTGCCGGAGAGGCTTGAACCGTGAGCAGTCCCGAGGAACCGCACCGCCCGGTACCACCGCTGCCAGGGCATGAGCCTGCCGCCGGCCATCCGCCCCCCGGTCAGCCGCCCGTTCCGTACTATGCCGCCCCTCCCGGGCCGGCCGCGCCAGGCCCGGGCGGGAATGGCGCACCACCCAACTACCCCTCGCCCAATTACCCGCCGCCAGACCCGAATCCGTCCTCCGCACCCGGCAACGGCGCACCCAACTACCCGCTGCCCAACTACCCACCTCCCGGAAACGGCGCGCCGCCGTACTACGGCAGCCAGCCACCGCCGTACTACGGCAGCCAGCCACCGCCGCCCAAGAAGAGCCGCAAGGCACTGTGGATTGTCCTCGGGATCGTCGGCGGTGTGCTGCTGCTGGTAGCAGCGGGCGTCGTCATCCTCCTCAACGTGGTGGGCGGAGCCACCAACCAGGCGCGGGGCCTCGCGGACGAGTTCACCAAGCAGATCATCGCCGGCGACGTCAACGGCGCCTACGAGAAGTACCTGGATCCGGCCCTCATGGAGAAGATCTCCCGGGAGGAGTTCGCGGCCGGGGTGCAGAGCCTGGAGCTGGACGCCAGCTGTAAGCCAAACTATTCCAGCCTCAACGTCAGCACAGACAACGGCTCCAACGCGGCCGAGGTCGCGGGTTCCATCGACTGCGATACCAAGCACGTGGAGTTGGCCTACCGTTTCGAGGGCCGCGACGAGCTCAAGATGGTCAATATCCGGCTGCGGCCGCAGCGCTGACCTCGGAAAACTCCCGCGCGGCCGCCACCCATCCATTCCCGCGCATGGTCCGAATCGCCTTCAGGGAGTCCCGCCCGGGACCCCGCTCCCGGCCGATCATCATGTCGGCCCGATCGATAAGGATTCAGACCAATGCGCACATCACCCAACCGACTGATCGCCACCATTTTCGGTGCCGTCTACCTGCTGGTTGGCCTCCTAGGCTTTGTGGTCACCTCCGGCGTCGGCTTCGCCGCGACCGAGGGCGCCAACCTGATCATCTTTGAGGTCAATCCGCTGCACAACGTCATCCACCTCGCCATTGGCGCCGCCTTGCTCTATGCCGGCCTGCAAGGTGTCACCATGGCCAAGACCATCAACACCGCGGTAGGGGCCGTGTATCTTCTCGTGGGCATCGTCGGGCTCTTCCTGCTCAGCTCGCCGCTGAACATCATCGCCCTCAACGGTCCGGACAACGTACTGCACCTTGCCAGCGCCGTGCTGCTGCTGGGCGTCGGGCTGTCCATGGACAAGGCAGCGGTTCCGGCCCGGGCCCGCGTCTAAGGCACACCGAAGGCACTCCCGATCTGCTGCTAATCCAGACGCCGGTGGCGTCGCTCCCACACCAGACGAAGGACGGTCGAGATGAGTTCGGCTCCCCTGGACAACAAGCCTCTGAACAACAAACCACTGCTGGAACAGCTTCCTCAGCCAGGCGCACAGCTGGACCAAAACCCTGAACAGGGCCCGGTGCAGGATGCGGCCCGGACCGTTCCGGCCGGCGGCGCCACCCGAGCAGCAGCTGTCAGTTTGTTCGCGGGCTTCGCCGGTTTCGGTGCCGGCGCGGTGAACCTGGGCATCGCGGCCAGCATGCTGCTGGCACCGACCGCGGCCGCGGGCCCCCCGCCGGTCGACGGCCCGTCCGTGGTGGCGGGAGCAGCTGCGGGGATCTGGGGGTGCGCCATTCTTGCAGGCGCGGTCCTGACACTCCGCCGGGGGCGTCTGCCGTGGGCCGCAGGATCCATGGCCCTGCTCGCGACCGCAGCCTTGGTGCATGCCTTCGCTGTAGCCGCCGGACAATCGCTGAATGGGCAATCGCTAAATGGACAATCGCTCGAGTCATCACTGAGTTCCCAGTCGATGAACAGCGGATCACTGGTGATCAGCCATCTTGCCGCACTGCTGTTGACCCTTATGATCGTGGCGGCCGCGGGCTGGCTGCGCCGACAGGGCCACCGCGGGAGTCCGGTTCGGTCAGCGGGCGAGGACATGGCCGGGCTCCGGCCCGGGCGGCTTCTGCTGGCAGCTTTTGGCTTTGCGGTTATGGTGGCTGCCGTGGCCACGCCGGGCCTGGCGGCCTCCTCGGCAGGCCAGTTCGCAGTGCCCCACGGCAGCCACGGGATCCCCGCCCCGGGCGGCCAACACCACGGCCACTAGTAGCATTCCGGCCACTAGTTAGGGGCGCGAGCCTCAACCCAAAAACCCCTCAACCCAAAACCCCTCAACCCAAAACAGAGGAGCTCCCGTGCTGCTGCACGGGAGCTCCTGCCGTTGGCAGGCGGACCTAGTGGCTGGTGGCCTTCTCGGCACCCACCCCGGTCAGGGAGCGGACCTCCATTTCGGCCTGCTTCGTGACGTCTTCCTTCCGCTTGTCCAGCACGGTGCCGAGCCAGCCCAGGAAGAACGCGAGCGGGATGGAGACGATAC
Organism: Arthrobacter sp. 05T420; assembly: GCF_056396305.1. Lineage (NCBI taxonomy): Bacteria > Bacillati > Actinomycetota > Actinomycetes > Micrococcales > Micrococcaceae > Arthrobacter > Arthrobacter sp. 05T420. The sequence continues at coordinate 151,105 of NZ_JBFTLG010000006.1, forward strand.
CCGGGTTGCTCAGCGGGAAAACAGCGAAGTTGGCGCCGGGGATCATCGATGTCTTGGCCCCAGACACCACCGGGGACAGCGCAATCAGGATGATGGCCGCGGACAATCCGCCGTACATGCTCCAGAGCGCTCCCTGGGTGGTGAACCGGCGCCAGAAGAGCGAGTAGAGGATGGTCGGAAGGTTGGCGGAAGCCGCAACGGCGAAGGCGAGCGCAACGAGGAACGCGACGTTTTGTCCGTTGGCGAAGATGCCGCCGGCGATGGCCAGCAGGCCGATCACCACCACGGTGCGGCGGGCAACCTTGACCTCAGTGCCGGCGTCGGCCTTCCCCTTGGCCAACACGTTGGCGTAGATATCGTGCGCGAAGGACGCCGCGGCAGTGATGGTGAGGCCGGCCACCACGGCAAGGATCGTGGCGAAGGCCACCGCGGAGATGAAGCCGAGCAGCAACGGCCCTCCGAGGTGGAAGGCGAGCAGCGGTGCGGCCGAGTTGACGCCGCCCGGGGCGGACTTGATGGTGTCCGCGCCGACGAGTGCCGCGGCGCCGTAGCCGAGCACCAGCGTGAAGAGATAGAAGATGCCGATCAGCCAGATGGACCACACCACCGACTTGCGGGCATCCTTGGCCGTGGGCACTGTGTAGAAGCGCATCAGCACGTGCGGCAGGGCCGCGGTGCCGAGCACCAGCGCCAGGCCCAGGGACATGAAGTCGAGCTTGGAGGTATCGGACTTGCCGTACTGCAGGCCCGGGTTCAGGACGCCCGGGTTCTTCGCGGTTTCCGCGGCACCGCCGAGCAGATCCGAGAGGTTGAAGCCGTAGATCGCCAGGACCCAGAAGGTCATGACTGCGGCGCCGGCAATCAGCAGCATGGCCTTGATGATCTGGACCCAGGTGGTGCCCTTCATGCCGCCGATCAGGACGTACATGATCATCAGGACGCCGACGACGATGATCACCAGGGCCTGCCCGCCCCAGTCGCTGATGCCCAGCAGCAGGGAGATGAGGCTGCCGGCACCGGCCATCTGCGCCAGCAGGTAGAAGAAGCAGACGGCCAGGGTGGAGATGGCGGCCGCGATGCGCACGGGGCGCTGCTTGAGCCGGAAGGACAGGACATCGGCCATGGTGAACTTGCCCGTGTTGCGGAGCAGTTCTGCCACGAGCAGCAGGGCCACGAGCCAGGCGACGAGGAAGCCGATGGAGTACATGAAGCCGTCGTAGCCGTTGATGGCGATCGCACCGGTGATGCCCAGGAAGGAGGCCGCGGAGAGGTAATCGCCCGCGATCGCCGTACCGTTCTGCGAACCCGTGAAGGAGCGCCCGGCGGCGTAGTAATCGGCCGCTGTCTTGTTGTTGCGGCTGGCGCGGAAGACGATCACCATGGTGACCGCCACGAACAGGGCGAAGATGCCCATGTTCAGCAGGGTGGTGTCTTTGAGGGCGGCGACATTGACCGCGGGGACCATGAGTGTCATTTTGTTGCTCCGCCTACCGGGTTGCCGTGTTTGTCGAATTCGTGCCCTTCGATTCCGTGGCGGATTTCGGAGGCAATGGGGTCGAGCCTGCGGTTGCAGTAGCTGACGTACCAGCCAGTGATGGCGAACGTGGAGACGAACTGCAGCAGGCCCAGGAGCAGGCCGACGTTGATGTTGCCCCAGACCTTCGTGGACATGAATTCCACCGCATAGTCGGCCAGCAGGACGTACGCGAAGTACCAGAGCAGAAATGCAATGGACATCGGGAAGACAAAGCTGCGGTGACGTTTGCGCAGTTCCTTGAACTGCTCCGTCGACTGGACTTCCTTGAAGTCCACGGCCGCCGCTGCGTCCGTTTCTTGGGCGTCGTGACCCATCGGTTCCTCCTCATTGAGACTGGTGAGCCCACACCGGCTGCCGTGGTCTCGCGGGACTCCGCATACAACCCATCCGGCCAATGTGACTGCAATCACTCTGTACCGTGACACCCATGCGTTCCAGAACCCGCGCCACCCGCGTCGCCCAGCGGCCCCCACCCTGCGCCAAACGGTGCCTCACGACGTCGAAAGGTGCCCGCCCGCACGGCCGGTAGGCTGGCACCATGCCGGACTCTCCCTTGCTCACCGCCGCCGCCATCGCGGTGATTGCCTTGGCGATCGCGGCCGTCGTCGCCGTGGGGCTCAAGGTCCTCCGCTCCTTCCGGGACCTCGGCACCGACGTGGAACGGGCCACCTACAAGACGCTGCATGCCGCCTCCCGTGCCGGCCAGTACCTGCGGACAGGCCTTAACCCGGCAGGCGCGGCCAAGGCCAGCAAGCAGTTGCGCAGCCTCCTGGGCTGCGACGCCCTGGCCATCACCGACACCACCGGCGTGCTCGCGTGGGACGGCGCCGGCGAGGAACTCAAGCCCGCCCTGATGGGGCTCGCGGCCAAAGTGCTCGACGGCGGCCACCTCGCCGTGATTCCGGCGGGCGAACTCCAGCTGCTTGGCACCGGCGACGGCGGGCGGAGGCTGGCTCCCGAGGTGGAGCGCGCCGTCGTGATCGCGCCGATCAAGGCCGGTGCCCGCGTGGTCGGCGTGGTCGCGGCCTTCGCGCCGGCCGCCGGCGCCGGGCTGGTCCGGGCCACCGGCGAGGTGGCGGACTGGGTGGCCACCCAGGTGGAGCTCGCCGAACTCGACGCCTCCCGCACATTGTTGATGGAGGCGGAGGTCCGGGCCCTCCGCGCCCAGATCAGCCCGCACTTCATTTACAACTCGCTCAACGCGATCGCCTCCTTCATCAACACGGACCCAGTCCGGGCACGCGAGCTCGTTGTGGAGTTCGCCGACTTCACCCGCTACTCCTTCCGCCGCCACGGCGATTTCACCACCCTGGCCGAGGAACTGCGTTGCATCGACCGGTACCTGCTCCTGGAACGGGCCCGGTTCGGGGACCGCGTGCAGGTCAGCCTGCGGATCGCTCCGGAGGTCCTCAGCACGGTGATCCCCTTCCTGAGCCTGCAGCCGCTGGTGGAAAACGCGGTCCGGCACGGGCTGGAGGCCAAGGAGGGACCGGGCCACATCTCCATCACGGCGGACGACTCCGGCGCTTTCGCCGAGATGACCATCGAGGACGACGGCGTGGGCATGGACCCGGACCAGCTGCGCTCCGTCCTGGCCGGGCACAGCGACGGCGATCACGTGGGGCTGCGCAATGTCGACGCCCGCCTGCGGCAGGTATACGGTGACGACAACGGCCTCGTGATCGATACGGCACCGGGCGAAGGCACCCTGATCACGATGCGCGTCCCCAAGTCCCAGCCCCGGCACGACGCCTGATCCGGGCCGGAACCGCCGTGACCCCGCCCGCTGCGCATGCCTGACGACCTGGCCCGGCCAAAACGCCTGCGGCAGTAGGCTAGAGCCATGATTAACGTCCTCGTCGCCGACGACGAGCTCCCCGCCGTCGAGGAACTGGCCTTCCTGCTCGGCAAGGATGACCGGATCGGCGCCATCTACCGTGCCTCCTCCGGCGCCGAGGCCCTGCGGGCGCTTGAGGCCGAAGAAGTCGACGCCGTTTTCCTTGACATCCACATGCCGGCGCTGTCAGGGCTGGACATTGCCCGGGTCATTTCCCGCAGCGACCGTCCTCCCGCCGTGGTCTTCGTGACTGCGGACGAGGACTGTGCGCTGGAGGCCTTCGAGCTCGCGGCCGTGGACTACCTCCTCAAGCCCGTCCGCGCCGAACGGCTGGCAAAGTCGATCGGCCGCATCAGTGAACTGCTCAAGGACGGTGCCCCGGCCCCCGAAATGATCACCGTTGACCTGGGCGGGACCACCAAGATGATCCGGCGCGAGGACGTCACGCACGTGCAGGCGCAGGGCGACTACGCCCGGCTGCACACCGCGGAGGCGAGCTACCTCATCAGGGTTCCGCTGGCGGACCTCGAACAGCAGTGGGCCGACGCCGGGTTTCTGCGCATCCACCGCTCGTACCTGACCGCGCTGAGCCACATCAGCCACATGAAGCTTGCCGCGGCGCGGCCCAGCGTCACCGTAGCCGGAGCAGAACTGCCCATCAGCCGCCGGCACCTGCCGGCGGTCCGGGAAAAGCTCGAAGCAAGCCGTATCCGGCCGCAGGCATGACGCGGGTCCGGGTCACGGCGCCGCGGACCGTCAAGGCAGGCAGCGTCACATCGGGCAGTTTCACACCGGTCAGCGTCACATCGGGCAGTTTCACACCGAACAGTGCTATACCGAACCCGGCCGCCCTGGCCGGTGCCGCCCTGGCCGGCGGCCGCACGGCTGCGGTCCCGCACGAAGCGGCAGAGGAATCCGACGCCGGGCAGCTGTTCGTCCGCTCGCTCATCCGGTCCCAGCTCCGCCTGGGCCTCGTGGTGGGCCTGGGTTTCCTGCTGATCCTGCTCGCCTTCCCGCTCATGCTCGGGCTGGTCCCCGGCCTGGCGGACTCCACCATTGCCGGCCTGCCTTTCGACTGGGTGCTGCTGGGTGCCGGAATCTATCCGGTGATCGGTCTCAGCGCCTGGCTGTACGTGCGGACCGCCGCCAGGAACGAGGCCCGCTACCGGGACCTCGCCGGCGACAAGTGAGGGACATGACCAGAGAGCTGGCGTCCCCGGTGGGCGGAACTTGAACCCCGTCGTCGGGGTGGCGGCGTTCGCCGCGGTCTCGCTCGCCACGGCCGTCATCGGTTTTTACGGGCTGCGGATCTCCCGCACCACCGGGGACTTCTACGTGGCGTCCCGGACGGTCAAGCCGTGGTGGAATGCCTCGGCGATCGGCGGGGAATACCTCTCCGCCGCGAGTTTCCTGGGCGTCGCCGGGCTGATCCTGCTCTCCGGCACCGATGCGCTGTGGTACCCGGTGGGTTACACGGCCGGCTACCTGATGCTGCTCCTGTTCGTCGCCGCTCCCCTGCGCCGATCCGGCGCCTACACGATTCCGGATTTCACCGAGGCGCGCCTCGATTCCCGGGCCGTCCGACGCGTCACCAGCCTGGTGGTGGTCCTGGTCGGCTGGCTATACATCGTCCCGCAGCTCCACGGCGCGGCCCTGGCAATCCGGATCACCACAGGCCTGCCGGCCTGGGTGGGCCCGGTGGCGGTGGTCGGCGTCGTCTGCATCACCGTGGTGGCCGGCGGGATGCGCTCCATTACCTTCGTCCAGGCGTTCCAGTACTGGCTCAAGCTGACCGCGCTGGCGGTGCCGCTCGTGTTCCTGCTGTTTGTGCTCAGCGGCGGTGAATCCGCCGTGGCTGAGTCGCCGTCATCCAGCACAGCCAATCCGACGGCGCTGGCCCCCGCGGGCCCGTATCAGATCATTTCACTGCTCGTGGCCCTGCTTTTTGGAACACTCGGGCTCCCGCACGTGCTGGTCCGCTTCTACACGAACCCGGACGGGCAGTCCGCCCGGCGGACCACCCTGATTGTCCTGGGCCTGCTGTCGGTCTTCTACCTGTTCCCGACCGCGTACGGCATGCTCGGCCGCATGTTCGCCCCCGACCTTGCCCAGAGCGGCCAGGCCGATGCGCTGGTGCTGCTGCTGCCCGGCCGGATGATCGGCGGGATGGCCGGCGACCTGCTGACGGCGCTGGTGGTGGCCGGGGCATTCGCGGCGTTCCTGTCGACGACGTCCGGCCTGGTGGTCTCGCTGGCGGGCGTGATCAGCCAGGACGTGTTCGGCGGCAGTGTCCGGGGCTTCCGGCTGGCGGCACTGGTCTCGGCCATGGTCCCGCTGGGCATCGCGTCGATGACCGAGTCGCTGGCGCTGGCCGGCAGCGTGGGTCTCGTGTTTGCCTTTACCGCCTCCACCATCTGCCCGGTGCTGCTGCTGGGCATCTGGTGGCGGGGACTGACGGACGCCGGGGCAATCGCCGGCATGACGACCGGTGGCGTGCTCTGCGGCAGCGCGATGGTGGCCGGCTCGGTGCTGGGCGCCCAGACGCCGTCGTGGCTGGCGCAGCCCGCCGCCTGGACGGTCCCGGCGGCGTTCGCCGTCACGGTCCTGGTCTCCCGGGCCACGCGGGCCCGCGTGCCGCGGACCCTGACGCGCCTCATGACCCGGCTGCACACCCCGGAACGGCCGCTCGCGACGGAACGGTAACTCACAACAACGGCGATCCGGCGATCCGGCGTCGGGCGGACCCGGCAGGTGGGCGCCCGGCGTCGGGCGTGATTAGTCGATGGCTGCCATGAGTTCGACGGCGCGTTCCAGGAACGCGTCCACCTGGCTTTCCTCGTAGCCGTCCCGGCCCACAGCGGGGCGGAACACGGCACGCCGGACGTTGTCCACGCTCAGCGGCTGGTCTTCCTCGAGGTAGCCGATCAGTTCGTGGCACAAATCGTCCACGTCGGTGATGTTGTAGCTGCGGGCCTTGGGCTTGGACGGGCGCCGGAAGCGCTGGCCGTCCGGGCGGTGCAGGCGCCCGCGCAGGACGCCCGCGAGCCGGCCGATTTCGCGCAGCCAGGCGTCCTCGCCGCGTTCGGCAACCAGCTCATCGCGCTCCCGACGGGCCAGGGCGTCTTCGAGCCGGTCCAGCGCGGCGTCCACGCCGGCCGCAGCGTAGCCGCCCTTCACAGGATCGAAGGACACGGCGCGGACGTCGGAGCTCTTGACGGCGCGGGCCGCCGCGGACGGAGCTTCAAATGACACCCGGGCGCGCTGCAGGAAATCGTCGACCTGCTTGGCGTTGTAGCCATACTGGTTCCGCTGCACGCGGTCAAAAGACGCAGGAATCTGCCGTTGAATGTCCACTGTTACTTTGTTCCTTTGATGCCGTTCGGCTGGTTTGCTCGGCACCATTCTAGGCGCCGGAAGTGCTGGTGCCGTGCTTCTAGGCGCCAGCGAGGGCCGAGAACAGGATGAACGCCACCGGCGAGGCGAAGACAATCGAGTCCAGACGGTCCATGACGCCTCCGTGACCGGGGAGGATGCTGCTCATATCCTTGATGCCGAGCTCGCGCTTGACCATCGATTCGGCGAGGTCGCCGGCGGTGGCGGCGGCCACCATGCCTACAGCGACCACGACGCCGAACCACCACGGCTCGCCCAACACGAAGATCATGGCGAGCACACCCACGATGACGGCACCGGCGATCGAGCCGGCGAAGCCTTCCCAGGTCTTCTTCGGGCTGATCTTGGGGGCCATCGGATGCTTGCCCAGGGATGCGCCCACGAGGTAGCCGAAGGTGTCGTTGGCCACCACCAGGAGCAGCAGGGTGGCGATTTGCCAGGCTCCCTGCGGGATCACGCCGTCTGGCCACAGTCCCACCGGTGTCTCGCCGTCGGCGGTGTGCAGCAGCAGCGTCGCGAAGCTGATCAGGAACGGCACCCAGGACAGGGTGAAGACCCCCGCGAAGATGCTCCGCGCAGAGCCGGCTGCACCTTCCAAGGTCCGCCACAACAGCACCGCCACGCTGCTGACGAGCATGGCAAAGAGCAGGCTTTCGAGGCCGCCGAAGTAGGCGGCGATCGGCATGGCGACCGTTCCGACCATCACAGGGACGATCGGCAGCCGGGTGCCTGCGGCCTCCAGCGCACGGTAAATTTCCCAGACGCCGAAGATCGCGAACGTGGCGGTCACCAGGACGAAGCCGAGCGGGAGGAAGAGCAGGCCGCCGAGGACGCACACGAGCATGCCCACACCCGAGCCGATGGCGGCGGGTAGGTTCCTGCCCGCCTTCGGCGTCGGGTTTTCGCGTTGCTTCCCCCGCCTCCGGGCGTGCGGCCCCGAGGTCTCGTTTGCCCGATCCATCAGACCTCGAGCAGCTCAGCTTCCTTGCGCTTGAGCAGCTCGTCAATCCCGTCCACGTGCGCCTTGGTCATGGCGTCGAGTTCCTTCTCGCCGCGTGCGCCTTCGTCTTCGCCGGCGTCGCCGTCCTTGACGAGCTTGTCCAGTGTTTCCTTGGCCTTGCGGCGGATGTTGCGGATGGACACCTTCGCGTCCTCACCCTTGGACTTGACGATCTTGACGTATTCCTTGCGCCGTTCGCTGGTCAGCTCGGGAATGGTAATCCGGATGACGTTGCCGTCGTTGGAGGGGTTGGCGCCCACCTCGGAATCGCTCAGCGCGCGTTCGATGTCGCGCAGGGCGGTCTTGTCGTACGGGGTGATGAGGATGGTGCGGGCATCCGGGACCGCGAAGGAGGCCAGCTGCTGCAGCGGGGTCGGGGTGCCGTAGTACTCCACGACAACCTTGTTGTACAGGCCGGGCGTCGCGCGGCCGGTCCGGATCGAGGCGAAGTCGTCCTTGGCTACCTCAACTGCCTTGTCCATCTTGTCCCCGGCTTCGAGCAAGGTTTCTTCGATCACGGTCTCTCCTCAGAAATTGGTACGTCCCGGGGGCCGGGGCGCGGCACGTCTTCTTGTGCGCCTGTGTCTTCCGCCAGCCGGCGGAAAGGTCCTGAAAACATCCTAGCCGTTGCTACGGGGTGACGACGGTGCCCAGGTCTTCGCCCAGGATGGCGCGGGTGACATTGCCCTCGCCTTCCATGCCGAAGACCACCATTGTGAGGTTGTTGTCCTTGCACATGGTCATCGCGGTCTGGTCCATCACGCGGATGTCGCGGCGGAGGGCGTCGTCGTAGCTGAGGCGGTGCAGCTTCTCCGCCGACGGGTCCTTCTTCGGGTCAGAGGTGTAGACGCCGTCGACGCCGCTCTTGGCCATCAGGACGACGTCGGCGTGCACCTCCAGGGCGCGCTGGGCCGCAACGGTGTCGGTCGAGAAGTAAGGCAGGCCGGCGCCGGCGCCGAAGATGACAACCCGGCCCTTTTCCATGTGGCGGATGGCGCGGCGGGGAATGTAGGCCTCGGCCACCTGGCCCATGGTGATGGCGCTCTGCACGCGCGTTTCCACCCCGGCCTGTTCCAGGAAGTCCTGGAGCGCGAGGCAGTTCATGACGGTTCCGAGCATGCCCATGTAGTCGGCGCGGGAGCGGTCCATGCCGCTCTGGGACAGTTCGGCGCCGCGGAAGAAGTTGCCTCCGCCGACGACGATTGCGACCTCGACGTCGGGGACTGCGGCGGCGATCTGTTTGGCCACGCCGCGGACGGTATCCGGGTCAACGCCAAGTTTCCCGCCCCCGAAGACCTCGCCGGAGAGCTTCAAAAGGACGCGGCGCCTGTTCTTCTTTGGCTGGGCTGAAGTGGTGACGGTTTCCATGGTGCCTTCCCGTTGGTGAACTCTGAGTTAGGTTATCGTGCTGGGCGCTCAAGGCGGCATTCCGGCCGTGACCGGAACCGTGCCTCGGGCGTGCATGCAAAAGGGGTGGCCACCGTGGTGACCACCCCCTTAGCGTGCCTGGCTATTGCCTGACTGGTGTCTGGCTAGTCTCTGACTAGGATCCGACGCGGAAGCGCGTGAACGCGGTTCCCTTGACGCCGGCCTCTTCGAGGACCTGGGCGACAGACTTCTTGGCATCCTTGGCGAATGCCTGGTCGAGGAGAACCTCGCCCTTGTAGAAACCGGTGACGCGGCCTTCGACGATTTTGGTCATCGCAGCTTCGGGCTTGCCCTCGGCCTTGGCGGTTTCCTCGGCGATGCGGCGCTCGGACTCGACGAGCTCGGCCGGAACATCCTCGCGGGAGAGGTAGTTCGGGGACATCGCGGCGACGTGAACGGCGACATCGTGGGCTGCGGTGGCAGCTGCTTCGCCTTCGCCGTCAACAGCAAAGAGCACGCCGACCTGGGCCGGGAGATCCTTGGAGGTCTTGTGCAGGTAAGCGTCGACCGTTGCGCCCTCGATGCGGGAGATGCGGCGGACAACAATCTTCTCGCCCAGAACAGCGCCCTCTTCGATGACGACCTCGGACAGCGGCTTGCCGTCGACGTCGGTGGCCAGCAGGGTCTCGAGGTCGGCAGCGCCGGACTCGACGGCCACGGTGAGGACCTTGTCAGCCAGCTGGATGAACTTGTCAGCCTTGGCGACGAAGTCGGTCTCGCAGTTGACTTCGATCATCACGCCGACGCCGTTGGAGACCTTGGCAGCAACCAGGCCTTCAGCGGTGGAGCGGCCTTCGCGCTTGGTGGCGCCCTTGAGGCCCTTGATGCGGATGATTTCGATGGCCTTCTCGGCGTCACCGTTGGCTTCGTCAAGAGCCTTCTTGACATCCATCATGCCGGCGCCGGTGCGCTCGCGCAGAGCCTTGATATCAGCGGCAGTGTAGTTCGCCATGTGAACCCCTCTGTCTAGAAATTTATGTGGTGTACGGACCGACAGGACGGCAGCTCACCGAGTGAGCGGCCATCCTGTCGGTACCCCCTATGCAGCTGAGCGCATGTGGGGAGATCCAGATTTACTTGTCTGACTACTTGGCTTCGTCGGCGGCCGGTGCTTCTTCAGCAGCCGGTGCAGCTTCAGCGGCGGGTGCCTCTTCGGCAGCCGGAGCAGCCTCAGCGGCCGGTGCCTCTTCGGCAGCCGGAGCAGCCTCAGCGGCGGGCGCTGCAGCAGCTTCAGCCTTGTTGCCTTCGAGGAGCTCGCGCTCCCACTCGGCCAGCGGCTCTTCCGGAGCTTCCGTGGTGCCGGTGGCGCGCTGGTTGCGGGCGATGAGACCCTCGGCAACGGCGTCGGCGACCACGCGGGTCAGCAGGTTGACGGAGCGGATGGCGTCGTCGTTACCCGGGATCGGGAAGTCGACTTCGTCGGGATCGCAGTTGGTGTCCAGGATGGCCACAACCGGGATGTTCAGCTTTTTGGCTTCGTCGACAGCAAGGTGTTCCTTCTTGGTGTCAACGATCCACAGCGCGGACGGCGCCTTGGTCAGGTTGCGGATACCACCGAGGTTGGTTTCCAGCTTGGTGAGTTCGCGGCGAAGGAGCAGCAGTTCCTTCTTGGTGTAAGCCGAACCGGCGACGTCGTCGAAGTCAATCTCTTCGAGTTCCTTCATGCGCTGGATGCGCTTGGAGACCGTCTGGAAGTTGGTCAGCATACCGCCGAGCCAACGCTGGTTGACGTACGGCTGGCCAACGCGGGTTGCCTGCTCGGCGATGGATTCCTGCGCCTGCTTCTTGGTGCCGACGAAGAGAACGGTGCCGCCGTGTGCAACGGTGGCCTTCACGAACTCGTAGGCACGGTCGATGTAGGACAGCGACTGCTGCAGGTCAATGATGTAGATACCGTTGCGCTCCGTGAAGATGAAGCGCTTCATCTTCGGGTTCCAACGGCGGGTCTGGTGTCCAAAGTGGACGCCGCTGTCAAGCAGCTGGCGCATAGTTACGACGGGCATGCCGACGCTCCTTCCGGCAGGTCATTCATGAGAGAGCCCATGGCTCTCTTACCCTGCCAATAGTTGACGGTTGTTTAGCATTCGCCCGGGGTGGGCGTTGCTCCTGGCATCCACTGCGCTTCCCATCCGTACCCGAAGGAACGGACCGCAGGAGGCACAGTCCTCCGCATCTGAAGTTTCAGGCTTCTTTTGAGGAGGGCTGGATACGCGTAGTCAGCCACTGCTCCCCCGCACCCCTGAATGAGGCGTGCCGGCTCGGACAACTACGAATTATCGCAACGTTCAAGCGTGAGGGCACAGCAAACTGCTCCACCAAGTGTACTACAGCGCCCCCGTACCGAAGGACGGTTTTCGCGGGGTCGCGGGGCGGGGTTTCGGGGCTCCGACGGGCGCCGCTGGGCATGTTTTTGCGGCGGTCGGAAGTGCGCCCGGACGGCATGCGGGCGGCGGCATGCGGCCGGGGCCGGTATCCGTCGTCGCGGGGGTAGCCGTCGTTGGGCGCCAGCCGTGGCGGCCTCCCGGCAGGGCAGCATCCCTGCCGTCGGCCGCGGCCGTGCTAGGGGCTAGTGCACTGGCGCCCTCTGTCGCGGCGGTGATGCCGCCGCCAGTAACCGACCACGAATAGTCATGAGGATGGGGCAGCGGCGCCTTCGGACCGCACTTGAGGCTTATCCACATAGCCCTCGCGGGTGATTCCGCCCAGCGCGCCGCCGCGGCAGGCTGGGGCCATGAAGATCTCCCCCGGCCTTGCGGCACTGCTCCTGGCGCTGTCCCCCATCCCCGCAGATTCCGTCCCCGCGGCCTCCGGGGTCTCGGTTTCCACTCGGGTCTCGGTTTTCACGCGGATCTCGGTACCCACGCGGGTCTCGGTACCCACCCAGGTTTCGATATCCCCCGTCCGGGGCTCCCCGGGCACAGGGCCAGTCCCGGCACCTGCCTGGAGCTGGCCGCTCAGCCCGCGGCCGGCGGTTCTGCGCGCCTTCGATCCCCCGGCCAGGCCGTGGCTCAGCGGCCACCGCGGCGTCGACCTTGAGGCGTCGCAGGTTGGCGCCCCGCTCGTCTCGCCGGCTGCCGGCACGGTGAGCTTTGTCGGGATCGTGGTGGACCGGCCGGTCATCACGATCGATCACGGCAACGGGCTACGCAGCAGTTTCGAGCCAGTGGCGAGTTTCCTGACGGCGGGGTCCGCCGTGGGAAAGGGCGACGTCCTGGGGCATGTAGAGGCCGGCCACTGCGGCCCGGCACCGCCCTGTCTCCACTGGGGCGTCCGCCGCGGCGAAGACTACGTCAACCCGCTGGCGTTCGTGATGGACCTGAGACCTTCTGTCCTGCTCCAGCCTATCGACGTCGGCCCATCATGAATGGCCCCTCATGAACGGCTCCCCAGTGAACTACTCCCTGTGAACGGCCGCCCCGTGCAGGCACGGCAGGCAGTCGTGGCGGCTGTCAGCGCACCTTAGACGATCGCGGAAATTCCCGTGATCGCACGGCCGGTGACCAGGGTATTGATCTCGTGCGTGCCTTCGTAGGAGTAGATGGCTTCGGCGTCCGCGAAGACTTTGGCCATCTCGAAGTCCGTCACGATTCCGTTGCCGCCGAGGATGCTCCGGCCCAGCGCCACACTTTCGCGCATGCGCGCGGTGGTGAAGGCCTTGGCCAGGGCGGACTGCTCGTCCTTCGCCTCGCCAGCGTCCTCCAGCTGGGAAAGCCTTACCATCATGCCCATGGAGCTGACCGCGTTGCCGAGGATCTGCACGAGCTGGTGCTGGATCAGCTGGAAGGAGGCAATCGGGCGGCCGAATTGGCTGCGTTCCACGGCGTAGCGCCGGGCGACGTCGAAGGCCGCGAGCTGCTGGCCCACCGCCTGCCAGGCCACAGCCAGGCGGGTGACTTTCAGGACCTTGTTGGTGTCGCGGAAGCTGTTGGCGTTGGCGAGCTTGAAGAATTCCGGCACCACCACGTTATCGAGCGTGATGTCGGCGTTCTGGACCGTGCGAAGCGAGATCTTGTTCTCGATCTTCACGGCGCTGTACCCCTCGGTCTTGGTGTCGACGAGGAAGCCTTTGACCTGGTTGTCGTCGACGTCGCGGGCGTAAATGACCACCCAGTCGGAGAAGGTGGCGTTGCCAATCCAGCGCTTGGCTCCGTTGAGGACCCAGTTGCCGCCGTCGCGCCGTGCCGTGGTGCGGGTGCCGCCGGCGACGTCGGAGCCGCCGAGTGGCTCGGTGAGGCCGAAGGCGCCGATCTTCTTGAGTGAGTAGATCTCGGGAAGCCACGCGTCCTGTTGCTCCTGGGAGGCAAGGGCTTCGATGGAGCCGGTGAACAGCCCGTCATGGACGCCCATGAACGTCGCGATCGATGTGTCCGCGCGGGTGGCCTCGGCGTGCAGGATTCCGGCGAAGAGGTTCGAGTAGCCCTGCCTCCTGACCGGGCTGACCAGGTCGATTTCGGCAAGCTTCGGGATCAGCTCCATGGGGAACTCCGCGCGATTCCAGCAATCGACGGCGATCGGCCTGACCTCGCGCGCGAGGAACTCGCGGACCTCGGCCAGCCTGTCCTGCTCCTTGGCGCTGAGCAGCTGCTCGAACGCGAAGAAGTCGCCGTCGGCGTAGGGCAGGTTGTTAATGTCGATTGCAGCTTTGGGCATGATGTTCCTTCACTCGTGATCAGCGGCGACCAAAAGGGCGCGGACTTAGCGCCGGCGATATGTTACTCACGAGTAACATATCGCAGTCTGCTGACGTCTGCAAGCACCGGGCCCGACAAAAAAGAAGCCGCGGCCGACGTCGAACGTCAGCCACGGCTCCCGTGGTGCGGCCCCCGGATAAGGAGGATCCCGCAGAAATGTAGGGCTACTCGGACTTGAACCGAGGACCTTAGGATTATGAGTCCCGCGCTCTAACCAGCTGAGCTATAGCCCCCTGCGCCCGGAGCCAGCCCCGGCCCGCTGGGGCCGGATTGATCCCGGGCAAAAATACTCTAGCAATAGTAGACGCATCGCACGTGCATGCGGCCACCGGTCGGCACGGTCGCCATGCGGGCGGCCGGCCACAACCGGCCGCAGCAGGCGAGCCGCAGCCTGCCTAGACGACGAAGTCGTCGTAGCTGGCGCCCCGGTAGATGTCCTCAAACGTCTGCAACGTGCGCGCGATGCCGTGGTTCTCCACCATTTCCCGGCTGGTCTTGCCCATCGCCGCGAGCTCGTGTGCGGGCAGCGAGAAGACACTGGCCAGCTTGGCGGCGAGGTCATCGCTGTCGTTGGGCGTGAAGAGGTAGCCGTTCTCCCCGTCACGCACCAGGTGCGGCAGCGCCATCGCGTTGGCCAGCAGGACCGGCGTCGACGCCGACATCGCCTCAAGGGTGACGAGGGACTGAAGTTCCGCCGTGCCGGGCATGCAGAACACGTCGGCCGTGATGTAGGCCCTGCGAAGGTCGGCGTCGCTGGCCATGCCGAGGAATCTGACCCTGTCCGTAAGTCCGAGCCGGGCGACCTGGGCCTCGAGGGCCGGACGGACTTCTCCGCCGCCGACGATTTCCAGGTGGATGTCGAGGTCCTTGGGCGTCTTGGCGACGGCGTCGATCAGCACGTCCACGTGCTTCTCCTCGGCCAGCCGGCCGACGAAGAGTGCGGTGGGGCTGGTGTGGCGTTCCACCGTCTCGTCGGGACGCAGCTCGTAATTGGCGGCGTCGATGCCGTTGGACAGCGGCAGGACCTTGCGGAGGAATGCGTGCTGGTGCATGGCTTTGGCGGCCAGCGGCGTGGGTGTGGTCACGACGTCGGCCTGGCCCATGACCTTGCCCATGTCCCTCCAGGAGATCCGGCCCACGATGTCCTTGAACCACTGCGGGAACGGCAGGAAGGGGTTCAGGTTTTCCGGCATGAAGTGGTTCGTCGCCACCACCCGGATGCCGCGCTTCACAGCTTCGTAGAGGACGTGCTCGCCGATCATGTAGTGGCTCTGGATGTGCACGACGTCCGGCTGGATGCGGTCAAACAAGAGACCGATTTCCTTCTTGATCTCCCAGGGGAAGGTGATCCGGAAGTATTCGTGCGTGGGCACGGAATGGGAGCGGAGGCGGTGCACGGTGGCCTCTTCGCTGAACTCGCTGTAGCTCGCGCCCTTGCCCGGGCGGCACGCCAGGACGTGCACGTCGTGCCCGCGGGCAGTCATGCCCTTGGCGAGGCGGTAGCCGAACTGGGCGGCGCCGTTGACGTGGGGAGGGTACGTGTCAGCGGCAATCAGGATGGTCAGCGGCAGCTGGTTGTCGGACTTGGTCACGTGAAGAGCTCCTGGTGGTCGCTGTGCGGACAGCTGGATCAATGGCGGCCGGCTGTCAGTCGGCACAGGCGCGCCGGGCTTGCAGCCGAAGTCTGGACTGATGCCCTAGGACCTGCCGGCTGCCTTCCGCGCTTCCTTCTTGCGCTTGGTGACTTCCGGGTGGTGCCTGGAGAGGGCTATGACTCCCACGATAGCAAGCAATGCGGCCGCGCCCATGGCAATAGCCGTCACAGCTTGTACGTCTGGGCGCAGTTCTCCCAGAATCACGATGCCGATTGCGATGCCCACAATGGGGTCGATCACGGTCAATCCGGCGATCACGAGGTCCGGCGGGCCGCTGGAGTAGGCGTTTTGGACAAACCACGATCCCAGAGCGCCGGCAGCAATAAGCGCCACGACGCTGTACCACGGCACATTCAGCAGGAACTGCCCGTTGGGATCGAGCAGATGCCTGCCAATGATGCGGGTCAGGACAGCCACGAAGCCGAACAGGACGCCGGCGCCGAGGATGTACACGAAGGCGCTCAGGCGGTGCTTGAACAGGACGGCAAGCGTGCCGAAGAGCCCCACGGCCAGGGCCAGGAGCAGCACGATCGTCAGCTCGTCCGAGGCACTGACGTTGTGGTTCTCCTGGGTCGCGTTGACAGCCAGCAACACGAACAGCGCTGAGCCCGTCACGCAGCAAGAGATCGCCACGACGGTAGCCCGGTTCATGCTCAGGCCCTGGTCCTTGGTGTTGACCACGGTGGTGATGACCAGCGCAATCGCGCCGATCGGCTGCACCACCGTCAAGGGGGCCATGACAAGGGCGACGGCGTTCATCCCCATCCCGACGCACAGCAGCATGAGCCCGAAAACCCAGCGCGGATTGCGCGCGAGCCGCAGCAGTCCGTGGCTGCTCAGCGCGAGGCCGCCGGTATCGGCCTTGACCGCGCTGCCCTGGCGCTGGGCGCCAAAGGCCAGGCAGAAGGCGCCCAGTACCGCAAGCAAAACCGCAAGCCATACCATCAGTGGGAGCCGCCGTCGTGCGCCCGAAGCTGCCGGCCCTTGGCAATGATGGCCCCGACGTAGTTGTAGGCCGCGATCCAGTGCCCCACGAGACCCAGCCCCAAAAAGATCCAGGCGACCGTGGCGTAGACGTCCGCGGCGGGCACCGGAAGTTTGGACAGCACCAGCAGCGGTGTGCCCACCAGCAGCAGGCCGGTCCGGATTTTTCCGATGCGGCTCACCGGCAGATCCGGATGGCCGTGGAAATAAAACAGTGACAGGGCCAGCAGGACCGCGTCCGGGAGCAGCAGCGCGACGAGATACCACCACTCGACGACGCCGGCGATCACCAGGGTCACGGCTACGGCGATCAGCGAGAGCCTGTCGGCAATCGGGTCCATGACCCGTCCGAGGTTGGACATCTGGTTGAAGCGGCGGGCGATGTAGCCGTCCACCCAGTCGGTGCTGGCCATGACGACGAGCACGAGGGCACCGTAGCCGTACTTGTGTTCCGAGAGGACCAGCCAGATGAACAGGGGAACACCAAGGAAGCGCACCACGGTCAGGATATTTGGAACCGTGAAGACCGCGTCGCGGTGGACGAGGGGTTGCCCGGGGCGGGCACCAGCGCCGATGAACTTCATCGATTCCCCCTTTCCGTGGACGGCAACGGTTTGGTGTTTCGGTTCAGGGTCTGCCTAGCCCTTCATCAGCCTGCGCACCAGAACTGCCAAGGCGGCGGCCGACGCGGCCAGCACAGCAAGGGGCTTCCAGCGGTTCTTGATCTGGCCGGTCAGGTTCTGCCCGTCACCGGATGCAGGCGTCCCCGCCGAGGAGCGGAAGCCGGCGATCTTGTCGCTGAGCTGCGCTTTGCCGACCTGCAGCCGGGCCTGGGTGGCGGCCAGCAGCGCCTGAGCCTGGGTCTTGACATCGAGTTCCCGGCCGAGGTCGTCGCGCACGCCGGTGAGATGCGTCCGACGCTCGTCCAGCCGGCTTCGGAGTTCGGCCTCTGTGGGGGCAGGCCCCAAGTCGGGCTGCGCGGCAGCTTTGGCTTCCTTTTCCGCCTTCGCCTTGGCGGCTGCGGCTTCCTTGGCGGCTTTCGCGGCTTTGTACTGTTCGGAGTTCGGATCCAGGACGGCCGGGTCGAACGCGGAGCCTTCCCTGGCGATGCCAAGATCGTGCCTGAGTCCCCGGAGTGTGTCCTCGGGAACCAGCGGCATGACCGCCTTGAACTTCCTCTGCCCGATGAGCGCCCCGATCGCGGCGATGATCAGGCACACGGCGGAGACCAGCAAGGCGGCGAGCCACGCCGGCATGATCGTGGCCAGGCCCATGATCGCGGCGACCATAAGACCGATCACCAGGAGCGCAATGAAGACCAGCGCGACGCCGAAGAAGGCGCCGGCAACACCGAGCTGGATCCCCTTGCGCTTGATTTCGGCCTTGGCCAGAGCAATCTCGTCATTGAGCTGGCGGGGCGCCAGCTTGAAGATCATCTTCAAGGTTTTCGGCAGCGCAGTAACGCGCAACCCGCTGCCTGTCCCGCCGCTGTGACGTCCGCTCATGGGTCCCGCCTAACTGGTGCCATCCGTCGATCCGCTCACGCGGGCTTGCCGGGTCTGGACAGCTTCGCACAGACCCCGGTGTCAAAACTATCATTTAGGCTCTTGGCAGGCCCTTTCAGGCAAGGTGTGGCGCGCCCGCCCAGCCACCGGCCGGCCGCCCTTGCGGGCCCTAGGATGGACCTCTGTGAGTACAGCCCCCAATCCCGGTGATTCCCTCAGCCGGCGTCGCAAATTCCTCTACATCCTGACGCTCGGCGCCTTGACGGCTCTGGGGCCGTTCACCGTGGATCTTTACCTGCCCGCGTTCCCTGCCCTGGAAGAAAGCCTTGGTGTCTCCGAGGCAGCAGTGCAGCTGACGCTCACGGGGACGACCATAGGGTTCGCGCTGGGACAGCTGGTGGTGGGGCCGCTGAGCGACAAGTTCGGCCGGCGGCTGCCCCTGATCCTGGCGACGGCGGTCCACATCACCGCATCCCTGGGCGCAGCCCAGTCCACGGATATCGCCACGCTGGGCTTCTTCCGTGTCCTCATGGGCATCGGGGCCGCCGGCGGCGGTGTGGTGGCCATGGCCATGGTCCGTGACCTGTTCAGCGGCTACGCCATGGTGCGGATGTTCTCTCGGATGGCCCTTGTCAACGGACTGGCCCCGATCCTCGCCCCGGTCATCGGCTCCCAGCTGCTGCTGCTGATGCCCTGGCCCGGCATCTTCTTGTTCCTGGCCGCCTACGGGACCTGTGTCATCATCGCGGCCCTGTTCGTGATCCGGGAGACCCTGCCGCCGGAGCTGCGCGGCAAGACCGGGATGACCGTGCGCCAGCGCTACAAAGTGCTGTTCTCCGACCGGATCTTCGTGGGCCTGCTGCTGGTGGGCGGCATGAACTTCGCGGGCCTCTTCGCCTATCTCTCCGCCTCGCCGTTCCTGTTCCAGAATGTCTACGGTTTCACGCCCCAACAGTACGGCCTGCTTTTCGGCATCAACTCACTCGGCATCGTGGCAGGCGTACAGACGAGCGCAAGGCTCATCAGGCGCGTCCCGCCGCAGTGGATCCTGGCCTGTTCCACGGCCTGGATGTTCGTCATGGCCGTCCTGATCGTCGTCTTCGACCAGTTGGGATTCGGGTTGTGGGGCGTCCTGGTGCCGCTGTGGTTCTACATCCTCGGCGCCGGTTTCACCTTTCCCACCGTGCAGGTGCTGGCCCTCGCCAAACACGGCGCCCAGGCCGGCACCGCGGCGTCCCTGCTTGGCGCGGCGACTTTCATGATGGCGGGTCTGGTCTCCCCGGTGGTCGGCTGGCTCGGCGTCGGGTCCGCGACCCCCATGGGCGCCGTCCAGGCCGCCTGCATCTTTCTGGCAGCCGCTGCTCTGTGGCTGGTTGTACGACCCAGCACTGTGCCCCCGATCCAGTAGGGCCGGCCCGGCTCCTCGGCGGGACATGCCCATCCTTCGCGGCAAGGCCTTGGGACATGTCCATTCTTCGCGGCTGCCTCAGCGGAACATGCCCATCCTTCGCGCCTAGGACTGGGCATAGTGGCAATATGTCCATGCGCCAGGACCAGGGCTGGGCATGTCCCCACGGACAGGTCACGAACACTGAGCATGTCCCCCCGGACAGGGCACGAACACTGAGCATGTCCCCCCGGACAGGGCACGAACGCTGAGCATGTCCCCCGGACAGGGCACGAACACTGAGCATGTCCCACGGACAGGTCACGAGCACTGAGCATGTCCCACGGAGAGGTCACGAACACTGAGCATGTCCCACGGAGAGGTCACGAACACTGAGCATGTCCCACGGACAGGTCACGAACACTGAGCATGTCCCACGGACAGCAGGACCATCACTGAGTATGTCCCACGGGCACCGGGAACACGGCGAGCCCTCGCCGCCTGGCCTTGGCCCACTCGCACCCTGTTCGACGTCCGCGGCGGGAGATACAGTTATTTCATGCCCCACAGGCAGGACCCCCCGCCCCTTCCGGCCACATGGCAGCGGTGCGATGCCGGAATCCTGCCCCTGTGGTGGGATCGCCTGTGCAGCCAGACCAGTCCGCAGTCGGCGGCCCTGTACGCCTCCGGCCTGTTCACCGAAGACCGCCGCCGCCCGATAGCGCAGTGGTACAACCCGGCCTATGACTCCGCCCTGCTCGTGGCCCCGGAATCCTCCCCCGAGTGGCCGGTGCAACGGTTCGGCATCTTCTATGCCCCCCCGGGCGGCGGATTCACCCAGGTGCACTCGGCGCCGCATGAATGGCATCCGCGGGAGCCGCGGAAGTCCCCCACGGAGCTTGAGGCCTTCCAGGCCGCGGTGGCCGAGGCCCAGCGCTTCCTCCAGGTGGAAATGTACTTCGTCTAAGTCGGGCCGCTGGAAGCCCGGCGACAAACGCCCAGCCCACTGAAACACCCAGCCAGGTGCAGGGTACGGGTCAACACAACGAAGCAATAAAAAAGGTCCCGCGGCCGGTTTTCACCGGCTGCGGGACCTGTCCGCTCCTCCTGCTGGACTTGAACCAGCAACCCTTCGATTAACAGTCGAATGCTCTGCCAATTGAGCTAAGGAGGAATGAAGCAGGTACGACATTAGCAAACGTTTTGCCGGTAGGGAAATCGGCCAGGGCGTCTGTGCCGGCCAGCTGTGAAATACCCCCTCCGGGTATGAAAAAAGTCCCCGTTCCGGAACCCGGAACGGGGACTGCGCGCTCCTCCTGCTGGACTTGAACCAGCAACCCTTCGATTAACAGTCGAATGCTCTGCCAATTGAGCTAAGGAGGAATGAAGCGGGTATAAGCCTAGCAAACACCTGCCCGGGAAACGAAATCGGCGGCTCAGGCGTCCGAGCGCAGGGACCGCCGCTGCATCTCAAGTTGCATGAGTTCGCGATTCAGCCGCTGGAATTCCTCCGGATCGGCCGAGGCGTCCAGGCGCTGCAGCTGGCCCATTTTCTCGGCTTTCACCCGGGTGATCTGAAGCTCGAACAGGCGGGCGAGGATGTCCTTGCAGTAGCGCAGGACACCTTCGGGTGTGTTGGCCGGCAGGGGCACCACGGCGAGTTCGGACACGAGCGGGCGCAGCGGCTCAGGGACTTCCTGCAGCAACTGCTCCACCCAGCGCACCGGGTCCCCGGCAAACCCGAGTCCGGTAGCCCGGATGGCTTCGTGGATGGCGAGATAGGCGGGCGTGGAGAACCGCGCCTCCGAGAAGCGTTGCCACGTCTCACCCTCGAGCATCCCGGGCTCCTGCAGTGCGACCTCGAGCGCCTGGCGCTCCATCGCCGCCACGGGGTCCCGGGGATCAGGCCGGTTGAAGGACGGGAGCACGGCCGACGTCGGCAACGGGGCAACGCCCGGGGCAGTCCCGGCAAAGCCGCGGCCAGCCCCGGCATTTCCCTGTCCATGGCCCTGGCCCTGCCCGCCACCCGGCGGGGTCGAGGCCGCCTGCGCGGCACGCTTGGTGGCCGCACCAACGGCCCGGCTGACTTCCTCGACCGGCATCCCCAGCCAGCCGGCGAGCTCCCGGGCGTAGGCCGGCCGGATGCCGGCGTCGCGGATCTGCGCCACCACGGGCGCGGATTCACGCAGGGCAGCGATCCGGCCCTCCACGGTGTCCAGGTTGTGCCGCTTCAGGGTGGCCCGGATGGCGAACTCAAACAACGGCCGGCGGCTTCCGATCAAATCCCGGACGGCGGAGTCGCCCTTGGACTGGCGGAGTTCGCAGGGGTCCGCGCCGCTGGGTTCCACCGCCACGAAAGTCTGCGCGACAAACCGCTGGTCCTCTTCGAAGGCGCGCAGTGCCGCCTTCTGGCCCGCGGCGTCGCCGTCGAAGGTGAAGATGACCTCTCCCCCGCTGCCGTCGTCGGAGAGCAGCCGGCGCGCGATCTTGATGTGCTCGGTGCCGAAGGCGGTGCCGCACGTGGCCACCGCCGTCGGAATGCCGGCCAGGTGGCAGGCCATGACGTCGGTGTAGCCTTCCACCACCACGAGCTGGCGGTCCTTGGCGATGCTGCGCTTGGCGAGGTCGATTCCGTAAAGGACCTGGGACTTCTTGTAGAGCGCGGTTTCGGGGGTATTCAGGTACTTCGGGCCCTGGTCGTCCTCGTAGAGCTTGCGGGCACCGAAGCCAATGGTGTCGCCCGCGATGTCCCGGATGGGCCATACCAGCCGGCCGCGGAACCGGTCGTAGATCCCCCGGCCGCCCTCGGAGAACATGCCGGTCAGCTTGAGTTCCGGTTCGGTGTAGCCGCGGCCGCGGAGGTGCTTGAGCAGCGAGTCCCAGCCCTGCGGCGCGTAGCCCACACCGAACTGTTCCGCCGCCGCACGGTCAAAGCCCCGTTCGTAGAGGAAGTTGCGGCCCTCGGCCGCGCCCGGGGTGATCAGCTGGGCACGGAAGAACTCGTCGGCCACCTTGTGCGCGTCCAGCAGCCGCTGGCGCCGGCCGATGTCCTCCCGGTTGGGCCCGGAGCCGCCGTCCTCGTAACGGAGCTCGAAGCCGATCCGGTGGGCCAGCTTCTCCACGGCCTCGTGGAAGGTGGTGTGGTCCAGCTTTTGGACGAAGGAGATGACGTCGCCGTCCTCGCCGCAGCCAAAGCAGTGGTACCGGCCAACCTGGGGGCGGACCGTGAAGGAGGGTGAGCGCTCGTCGTGGAAGGGGCACAGGCCCTTGTAGGACCCCAGTCCGGCTCCCTTGAGCGTCACGTAGCCATCGATGACTTCCTTGATGTCCGTGCGCTGGCGTACTTCGTCGATGTCTTCGCGTTTGATCAGGCCGGCCACTGTGCCATCCTAGTCCCCGGGTACGACGCCGGCGGGCCGGCCACGGTGGCGGTCACCACAGCGACGGCAGGCTGCCCACGAGGCGCTCGTACATGGCCAGCGCCGAGCCGTCCGTCAGCGAGGCGACCTGATCGATGACGACGCGCAGCCGCGCGGCGTCGTCCGCGGCGTCGAGCCAGTCGGCGGCGAACATCGGCTCCAGGTGGCGGTCCCCGGTGGCGCTGAGCGCGGTGACAAGGGCATGCAGGACCTCGCGCTGGCGTTCGTAAATGGGCTGGCGGTGTTCGGTGGTCATCACGAAGGTGGTGGCCAGGCCCTTCATCACCGCGATTTCCATGACGGTCTCATCCGGGACGATCAGTTCCGCGTTGTAGCGGGTCAGGTTCTCCGGGCCGTAGACCGTGCGGGTGGCCTCCAGTGCACTTTGGCAGAAGCGGCCGATGAGCTGGCTGGTCATGTCCTTGAGCGCCGCCATGGCCTTGCGGCTGCCGTCGGCCTCGCGCACCCAGACGTCCGTGGCCTCCAGCCTGGCCAGTGCCGCGTCGATCGCGGCGGGGTCGTTGTGCGGCAGGTACCACTGCTTGGCGTAGCCGACGACGCGGGCGCGGTGGTCCGGGTTGTCCATCCAGCGGAGCTGGAAGTGGCCTGCGACGATCGCGTCCTCGACGTCGTGCACCGAGTAAGAGATGTCGTCCGCCAGGTCCATGACCTGCGCTTCGAGGCAGGACCGGCGTTCCGGGGCGCCGTCGCGGATCCAGTCGAAAATGGGGAGGTCGTCCTCGTAGGCGCCGAACTTGCTGGTCCGCTCCCCGTGGATGACCGGCGCGTTCACGGCGGACCAGGGGTACTTGGCGGCGGCATCGAGGCTCGCCCGGGTCAGGTTCAGGCCAGCCGGCCGGCCGTCGGCGGCCAGGACCTTTGGCTCCAGCCGGGTCAACAGCCGCAGCGTCTGGGCGTTGCCTTCGAAGCCGCCGATCCCATGGGCCACCTCGTTGAGGGCTGCTTCGCCGTTGTGGCCGAAGGGCGGGTGGCCGAGGTCGTGGCTGAGGCACGCGGTGTCCACGACGTCGGGGTCGCAGCCGAGCGCGCGGCCCAGTTCCCGGCCCACCTGGGCAACTTCGAGGCTGTGGGTGAGCCGGGTCCGGACGAAGTCGTCAGTATCCGGCGCCACCACCTGGGTTTTGGCGCCGAGCCGGCGTAGCGCCGAGGAGTGCAGGACCCTCGCGCGGTCGCGCTCGAAGTCCGACCGGTACGTGCTCTTAGGCGGCTCTTCGACCCACCGGGCGCAGTCGCGGGAGGTGTAGCCGTCCAGGATGGGGGCGGTGGTCCGGGTCTCAGCCACCGGAGACGTCCAGTTCGGCGAAGGAGATGTCGCGTGTCTGCGCATCGTCCAGCGTCCGGTTCAGCAGCCAGTCCTTTGGCAGCGCAGGCTTCTTGGGAGAACCGGCGCGGCCGCGCGGGCCCTCGGCGTCGGCCCCGGGATACGGCGAGTCAAGGTCCAACTGGTCCAGGGTCCCGCGCAGCACCTCGAGGCTGGTGACGAGTGCCAGCTTGGTCCGCAGCTCGCCGCCGACCACGTAGCCCTTGAAGTACCAGGCAATGTGCTTGCGGATTTCGCGCAGGGCCTTGCCTTCGTCCCCGAACGTTTCGACCATGAGCTCGGCATGCCGGTACACGCTTTCGGCCACCTGGCGCAGATCCGGCCGGTACCGCTGCTCGCTGCCTTCGAATGCGGCCATGAGATCGCCGAACAGCCAGGGCCTGCCCTGGCAGCCGCGGCCGACGACGACGCCGTCCACACCCGTTTCGCGGACCATTCGGACCGCGTCCTCCGCGGACCAGATGTCCCCGTTGCCCAGGACGGGAATGTCCGGCAGGGCCTCGCGCAGCCGGGCAATGGCGGACCAGTCTGCCTGGCCGGAATAGAACTGTGCGGCGGTGCGGCCGTGAAGAGCGACGGCGGCGACGCCGGAATCGCGGGCAATCCGGCCAGCGTCGAGGTACGTCAGGTGGTCCTCGTCAATGCCCTTGCGCATCTTGATGGTCAGCGGGACGTTGCCCTTGGAAGCTTCCCTCACCGCGGTCTGGACGATCGAGGTGAAGAGGTCGATCTTCCACGGCAAAGCAGAGCCGCCGCCGCGACGCGTCACCTTTGGCACGGGGCAGCCGAAGTTGAGGTCGATGTGGTCGGCCCGGTCCTCCTCGACGAGCATCCGGACGGCCTGGCCGACGGTCACAGGGTCCACGCCGTAGAGCTGGACGGAGCGGACTTTCTCGTCGTCGTCGTGCGAAATGATGCGCAGCGATTCCGGCGTGCGCTCCACGAGGGCGCGGGAGGTGACCATCTCCGCCACATACAGGCCGCCGCCGTATTCACGGCACAGCCTGCGGAAGGCGGAGTTGGTGATGCCCGCCATGGGAGCCAGGATCACCGGGGTGTCCACGGTGATCGGTCCCAGCTTCAGGGGCGGGAGTTCCAGCTTAGGGGCGGGAGGCGTTGCTACAACAGTCACCCGACCATTGTCTCAAAGACGGGCAAATCGGCCCGGTCCCGCTCCGGCTATGTGGAAATGCCCGGCCATGTGGATACTTTCGGGTCCCGTCAGGGTCCGCGTCAGCCCCGCAGGGCGGCACGCCGCCCGCGGCGCGTGGCAGGACCGGCACCGGCGTCGTCTGGCCCGCCCCCGTCCGGTCCGACCCCGTCCGGCCCGACCCCGTCCGTCGTGCCCCCGTCCGTCGTGCCCCGGTCCGGCGCAACCCCTACAGAGCCGCCGGCCTCGGATCTGACCCAGTCGGGCTCGCCCACGGCAACCCGCTTTACCGAGCCGCCCTTGATCCCGGTGGCCTTGACCACGAGCACGGCGATGAGGGTGGTGACCGGCACGGCGAGGACGAGCCCCACGGAACCGACCAGGGTGCGGATGACTTCCTCGGAGAGTTCGGCGCTGGTCAGGGCGTCCCCGAGCGGCCGTTCGTAGAGCATGACCAGGATCAGGATCGGCAGGGCCGCGCCGGCGTAGGCGAACGCAATCGTGTAGACCGTGGAGGCGATGTGGTCCCGGCCGATCCGCATCGCGGACGCAAAGAGCTTCCGCGCGCTGGTCTCGGGGGCGAGCTCCCACAGTTCCCAGACGGCCGACGACTGTGTGATGGTGACGTCGTTCAGCACGCCGAGACCGGAGATGATCAGACCGCACAGGATGATGCCGGAGATGGAGATGTTGTCTGACATGTTGGTGAGGGTGGCGGCGTCGTGGCTGCCCACACCGGCGAGGTTTGCGGCGTCGGTGGCCCAGGCAGCCAGCAGCGCCGTAATGGCGAGGCCGAACATAGTCCCGAGCAGCGCCGTCGACGTGCGGGCGGAGAAGCCGTGGGCGAAATAGAGCACCCCGATCATGATCACCGTGGACCCCACGAGCGCCAGCAGCAGCGGCGGCTTCCCCTCGACCAGGCCGGGCAGCATGAACGAGACAAGCACCACGTAGGCGCCGACAAGTCCGATCAGGGCGCGCAGGCCGCGCCACCGCGCCACCGCGATGACGACGACGGCGTAAAGCACGGCCAGGAAGATGATGGGCAGCGTCCGGACAAAGTCGACGAAGACATAGGCCGGCGCTCCCTGGCCGTCGGCTCCCTGCACCTTGGAGAGGTTCAGGTAGCGGATGTTGTCCCCGGGTTTCACTCCGTGGGATTTCGCGATGTCCGGGTTGATGACCACCTTCACCGGGTTGCCGCCCTTGTCCGGCTCGGTATAGGCGAACGTGCATTGCGAGCCCTCGTTCGGGGGTTGCGGAGTGGTGCCGGAACCGGACGTGCCCTGCTGCGCCGCGGCGTCACCACCGGCCTGGGCATCCGAACAGCTGCCGACGACGACCCGCTGGATCTTGCCGGTATCAAACGTCACGCCGGGGGCCGCCGCATAGGGGCTGGCCAGGGTGATTCCTTCCTTGCTTCCCGACGGCCACATGAAGGCCATGGCCGCCAGGGTCAGCAGCGTCAGCGGAACCAGGATGGCAGCCAGGATCCAGTTGGCCTTCTTCCGCGCCGCGAGCGTCTGCGGCGTCGGCTCAGAATGTTCAGTGTGGGAGTGCGAGTGTCCGGCGCCCATCAGCAGTTCAACCTCATGCCGAAGACTTTACGGCGTGGGCGAGGGTTGTCCGGGCGGATGACGGGGCACGCCGCGCATCCGCGGCATGCCCCGTGTCCCGGTGAGGCGTCCAGTTACGCCGGCTCGATGTTCTGGTTGACGTGGAAGAGGTTCTGCGGATCGTACTTGGCTTTGACCTCCCTCAGCCGCTTGTAGTTCTCCCCGTAGTTCTCCGCAATCCTGGGCAGATCATCCCCGTCCATGAAGTTGATGTAGCCGCCGGGAGCCGAATAGGGCCGCAGTGCGGCCGCGTAGTCGCGCACCCAGGCGATGTTTGCCTCGTTTTCCGCGGGGTCCAGCCACTGCGCCGCGATCACGGGCGAAAACTTCACGTTCCGGTTGGCGAACGCCGTGTCCGTGGCTCCCACCCGCTGGACAGCACCGTCGATGGGGTAGATATGTACCGCGGTTTGTACGCTGGGGACCTTGCTGCCGTGTTCGATGTGCGCAGCGATGGCGCCGTCATTGAGCTCCGCCAGAAAATCAGCCTTCCAGTAGGCCTGCATGCCGGGTGGCTGCAGCGGGTCGAAAGCCGTGTTCAGGGCGGGGTACGGCATGGGCCCGATCATGGATCCCGCCGCCGGAGCGACGTCCAGGAACGGCTGCCAGCGTGCCGCACCTTCCGCCAGGTCGCCGGTCCACATGCCGACGATGACGCACACCGGCTTGCCATGCCACTCCTCGGGCAGGAACGGAACCGGAGGACCCTGATGGAAGCCCAGGAACGCCCCAAACTCTTCGGGGGCGGCGGCGATGTGGTCCCGGTAAAACTTTGCCACCGTCTCTGCATGCTCGATGGGGTAGATGATGATGCCGGCGTGGACCATGTCCACGGGGTGCATCCGGTACTCGAACGACGTCACGACGCCGAAGTTCCCGCCGCCGCCGCGCAGCGCCCAGAACAGGTCCTCGTTCTCGCTTTCGCTGGCAGTAAGGAACTTCCCCTCGGCCGTGACGACGTCGGCGGAGAGCAGGTTGTCGCAGCTGAGACCATACTTGCGGCTCAGATAGCCAATGCCGCCGCCGAGGGTCAGCCCGGCGATGCCGGTTGAGCCGACGATGCCGCCAGTGGTCGCCAGCCCGAAGGCATGGGTCGCGTGGTTGAAGTCGGCCCATGTTGCACCGGCCTCCGAGCGGGCCGTCGCGGCTGCGGGATTGACCCGGACACCGGTGGTCTTTGAGAAGTCGATGACCAAGGCGTCATCCCACGTGCCAAAGCCCGGGGCGCTGTGCCCGCCCCCGCGGATGGCAAGATCCAAGGAGTTGTCCCGGGCGAAGTTGACGCTGGAGATGACATCGGCCACCTGGGATACCTGGACCACCGCTGCCGGCCGCTTATCGATCATGCCGTTGAAGACCGCGCGCGCCGCGTCGTAACCGGCGTCGCCGGGCGTGATGATCTGCCCGCGGACTTGCTCGCGCAGGCTATCGAACTTTGTTGCGTTCATTTTCTGTACCGTCGATTTCGTGTCGTGAGCTTCGACCCGGACGGTTCTCTGCGCTCCCAGCCGGCGTGACGCCCGGAGGTTTACCTCAACATGCCTACTCCTCCCGCATTTCCCCGTCAAGGGCATTTTGGCGGACGGCACCCATCGCCCCGGGCACCGGCTCCGAATCCACATCAGGCACCCCCTGCCTTGACGGGCGGAGGCTGGAACCTAGGGTTGGTAATTGACGGACGAAGGAAGGACACACGCATGGCCATGCGTAGACGAGACGACAGAGAACCGGGGGCGGGACGTTCCGGGCCCGCCGCCAGGGCCGTGCTGAGAATCGTCGAACCCGCCGGGGAGACCCGCGCAGTCGCCTTGGTCCTGCACGGCGGGCGGGCCGACAGCTACGACGCCGTCCGCGGCCGGCACCTGAGCCCGGCCCGGATGCTGCCCTTCGCCCGCGCACTGCACCGGAAGGGCGGCCCGCACGGGCTAGCCGTCTGGACCCTGCGCAACCGGTACCGCGGCTGGAACGGGGAGGACATGTCCCCCGTTCACGATGCCCGGTGGGCGCTCGACCGGATCAGCCAGGAGCATCCCGGCGTGCCGGTGTTCCTGCTGGGCCACTCGATGGGCGGTCTCACGGCACTGTGCGTGGCCGACGACCCGCAGGTCGAGGCCGTCGTCGCGCTCGCCCCGTGGATTGATCACAAAACCCCGGTCCAACCTGTCGCTGGCCGCCGGGTCCTGATCGTCCACGGCACCGACGACCGCTGGACCAGCCCGGCGAAGTCACTGGACTATGCCCGGCGCGCCGAAGGCGTCGCCGCGTCCGTCGACTACGTCTCCCTCAAGGGTGCCGGCCATTTCATGGTCCGCCGGGTGACCCTGTGGAATGCGCTGGCGAACGGCTTCGTCCTCGATGCCTTCGGCGAGGCCACGGGAGCTGACGTTTCTGGATCCACGGACGCGTTGCGCAGCGCCCTGCGCGGCGCCCTGCCGGCGGCCGGAACACGCCTGCCGGTGGTGTTGTGATGCCGCCCTTCCCGCTCGATGCCTTCCTGGCCAGCCTGCCGTGGGTCATCGCGGGACTCGTGGTCCTGCTGGCAGTTACCTTCGCGGTTGCCGTGCGGCAGAACCGGCACTCCGTTATCGACACCGTCTGGGGCCTCGGCTTCGTCGTGGTGGCCGGCATCTCCTGGCTGCTCTCCGCTGGATACGGCGACGACGGACGGCGGCTGCTGCTGCTTGTCCTGGTCGCTGTCTGGGGCATCCGCCTCGCCGTCCACATCGGGCTCCGCGCACGCGGCGGCCACGAGGACCCGCGCTATGTGGACATGCTCTCCGCAGCACCCGGATCACGCAACGTCTACGCCCTGCGGCGGGTCTACCTGCCCCAGGGCGCGGTGATGTTCTTCGTCTCGCTCACCATCCAGGTCGGCATGTTCGCCACCGGAAGCCTGGGCTGGCTCGCGGTCGCCGGCGTCCTGCTCTGGATCCTCGGCTTCGTGTTCGAGACGGTGGGCGACTGGCAGCTGAAGCAGTTCAAGGCCGATCCCGCCAAGCGCGGCACCGTCCTCAACACTGGGCTGTGGCGCTACACCCGCCACCCCAACTACTTCGGCGACGCCGCCGTCTGGGCAGGGCTCTTCCTCGTGGCCGCCGATTCCTGGCCGGGGGTGCTGACCGTCCTCTCCCCCGCCCTGATGATCTGGACCCTTGCGGGCAAGACGGGCAAGCCGCTGACCGAAAAGGCAATGTCCGCACGGCCCGGCTACAAGGAATACATCGAATCCACCTCCGGCTTCCTGCCCCTGCCGCCCCGGCGGCGGGCGGGCCGGCACTGACATGCGCGGCCCGGGCCAAGCCCGGCCTCCCCTGAGCTGGCGGCCGGTGAGGTGGCGGTTGATGAACTGGCGGCCCCTGAGCTGGCGGCCGGAACCCAACGACCGCTTCTACCGTTTCACGCTCTGCACCGGGCTGGTGCTGCGCTGGCTGTTCCGGATTCGCGTAATTGTCACAGGGCAGGAGCACCTGCCCCAGCCCGAGTCTCTCGGTGCTGCCACCTGCGGTCCTGCTTCCCAGGGCGCTTCCCAAGGTGCTTCTCACCGTGGTAGCGCCCGCGGCCTGTCGCGCCCGGTGGTGCCCGGCCGGGGTGCCGTGGTGGCGATCACCCACTTCGGCTATCTCGACTTTGCCTTTGCCGAGATGCTGCTGTGGTGGCACAACCGGGCCCAGCTGCGCTTCCTCGTCACGCAGGGAGCGGCCGACCACTGGTTGGCCGGGCCCGCGGTGAGCGCGGCCGGGCATGTCGTGGTGGGGTACGGATCGGGGGCTCACGCCTACGATGCCGCGGTCGCCCAGCTGTTGGATGGCGAGTACATCGCTGTCCTGCCCGAGGCCGGCGTGAGCCGCAGCTTCACGGTGCGCGAATGCAAGACCGGTGCGGTGCGGATGGCCGCGGAGGCCGGCGTGCCGATCATCCCGGTCTCCATCTGGGGCGCCCACCGGCTGATGACCCGCCACCATGCCTTCTCGCCGCTGCGCGCCTGGCATGCCCCGGTCCGCATCCACGTGGGCGCCCCGATCCTCCCGGGCTCCCTCCCGGCCCCGGCCAGGGACGCCCGGCAGGCCACCGCGCGCCTGGCCAAGACGCTCCAGGACGGGATCGACACCGGCATCGCCGACTTTCCCCTGCTGCCCGCGCCCGGTGCCTGGTGGATGCCGGCCGGTCTCGGCGGGAGTGCCCCGACCGAGGAGGAGCGACGCCGGCTGGACGAGGCCGACGGTCCGCGGCGCGCAGGTACCCGGCGCCGATAAACCCGGTTTCCGCCATCGTCTTGACTAAGCTCCATGGGGTACAAAACGCACTCAATGGAGAGGGACACCTGTGGCAAGCACAGTCGTGACCAAGAGCGGAATCGAAGAACGCGGTCTCGCACGGATAGCCCAACGGATGGCGTCGTGGACGGAGAAGTGGTTTCCGGACGCCTACATCTTCGCCCTCGCCGGCGTCGTCATCATCGCGGTGGCCGCGCTGGCCATCGGCGCCTCGCCCCAGGCCATCGCTGACTCCTTTGGGAACGGCTTCTGGGACCTGACCGCCTTCACCCTGCAGATGGCCATGGTGGTCCTGACCGGTTACGTCGTGGCCACCTCCCCGCCCGTGGCGAAGCTGATCAACCGGCTTGCCCTCGTCCCGTCGACCGCGCGGACCGCGGTGAGCTTCGTGGCGCTGATGTCGATGTCCGTGTCCTTCCTCAACTGGGGGCTCAGCCTGATCTTCGGCGGTCTGCTGGCGCGGGCGATCGCCCGCCGCAAGGACCTGACCGTGGATTACCGTGCCCTCGGCGCGGCGGCGTTCATGGGCCTCGGCGCCGTCTGGGCGCTCGGGCTGTCCTCCTCCGCCGCGCAGCTGCAGGCCACCGCCGCGTCGCTGCCGCCGGCGCTGCTGAAAATCACCGGCATCCTGGACTTCGGGACCACAATCTTTACCTGGCAGTCACTGCTGACACTGGCCATCCTGATGGCCCTCACCACCGTGATCGCGCACTTCTCCGCGCCCCACGGCGGCTCGATCCGCACCGCCGAGGACCTCGGCGTGGACCTGGATGACGAACCGAGCGAGCCCGCGCCACGCTCCCGGCCGGGCGAATGGCTCGAATACAGCAAGCTCCTGCCGATCCTGGCCGGAATCCTCACGCTCGGCTGGCTCATCTCGCAGTTCTTCACCAAGCCGTTCCTCAGCGTGGTCAGCAGCCTCAACGGCTACCTGCTGGTGTTCCTCATACTGGGCCTGGTCCTGCACGGGACGCCGCGGAACTTCCTGCAGGCGGTCACCAAGGCGGTCCCTGCCACCGCCGGCATCCTGGTCCAGTTCCCGCTCTACGCCGCGATGGCCGCGATCCTGACCAAGGCCACCGGCCACGACGGGATGTCCATTTCCGCGCACCTGGCCGGGTTCTTCTCGGACATCGGCGGCAATGGCGCGTTCGCCGTCGTCATTGCGCTGTACACCGCCCTGCTGGGTCTCCTGGTGCCCTCCGGCGGCGGCAAGTGGCTCGTGGAAGCGCCGTACGTGATGCAGTCCGCGACCGACGTCCACATGAACCTCGGCTGGACCGTGCAGATCTACAACATTGCCGAGGCACTGCCGAACCTGGTCAACCCGTTCTTCATGCTGCCGCTGCTCGCGGTGCTGAGGCTGCGCGCCCGGGATCTGGTGGGCTTCACTTTCCTGCAGTTCGCCTTCCACCTGCCGGTGGTCCTGCTGCTCGTCTGGCTGCTGGGCATGACCTTCGACTTCGTGCCGCCGGTGATCCCCAAATAGCTGTGCAATAACCGGGCTTAACACAAGCTGACCCGCAGCCGGGGCCGTAACGGCCGCAACTGCGGGTCAGCTGGGTTAAGGCTTACGCCGGGTCGGAGACCACCAACGTTGCCGAGCCCTGGACATGGGCTTTGCCGCTCTCGAGCAGCGGCTCGACGACGGCGCGCAGGGCTGTCATCGCGTCGTCCAGTTCCAGCATCACCGGGTGCTGGTAGGCGATCAGGGCCAGAAGATCCCGGACGGCGGCCCGGGCCTGGTCCGCGTCGAGCTTGGGCTCGTGGCCGAGGAAAACCTCAGTAGGTTCAGAAGACCCGGCCGCACCGTCGCTGTCGGCGTCGGCGCCCGGAATTCCCTGGGCGTAGCTGATGGCGAACCCCTCCAGCCGGCCCTTCCGGCTCGCCGCGATGCCGTGCCCGAAGGCGCTGGCCTTGGGCGCCCGCAGCACGATCGCTCCGTGGGCGCCGCTGAGGTCATCCAGGAACAGGCGCTGCACCGCGGCGACGCTCAGCTCCCCCGGGCTGTCCCAGCCGTGCACGGCGGTGTAGTAGCGTCCCACGACGTCGCTGAGCTCCACCGAGCCTGTGGCCAGGTCTTCGACCTGATCGGTGGCAGCGGACTCCGATCCGTCGCCGAACACCGGCAGCTTCAGCGGCGCCGGGTCAACGACGACGAGGCGGGAGCGCTGGATCGGGGCCAGGCCCGCGGCCTCGGCAAACGCCGCACCGGCGGTGCCCGGCTCCACTTTGCAGCGCAGCCTGGACACTCCCGACGGCGCCTGGGCAGCCTCGTGCCGCAGCATGGTCAGCAGGGTGGACCCGAGGCCGGCGCGGCGGTGGTCCCGGGCGACCTCGACATACGCCCAGAGCCGTTCCGGATGCAGCGAGGCCTCATGGACCACGGCAGCCGCCACCGGAATGGCGACACCGTCCACGACGTCCTCGGCCACGATGCAACGGCGCCACGGGGCATTACCCGAGGGCGCCAGCGTTCCGCGGAACTGTCCGGCCTGGACCGTCTCAGGACCGCCCCAGATTTCCAGAAGCGCGAGGTCGTCGCCCTCCCGCCATTCCCGGTATGCGATGGCCATGGTCAGGCGCCGATCAGCCGTGCGGCCAGGTAGCCCTCCACCTTGTCCAGGGAAACGCGTTCCTGGCTCATGGTGTCGCGTTCGCGGATGGTGACGGCCTGGTCGTCCAGGGTCTCGAAGTCCACGGTGATGCAGAACGGGGTGCCGATCTCGTCCTGGCGGCGGTAGCGCCGGCCGATGGCGCCGGCGTCGTCGAACTCGATGTTCCAGCTCTTTCGCAGCTGGGCGGCGAGGTCCTTGGCCTTCGGGGACAGGTCCTCGTTGCGGCTCAGGGGCAGCACGGCCGCCTTCACCGGGGCCAGGCGGGGATCGAGCTTGAGCACGGTGCGGATGTCCACGCCGCCCTTGGCGTTGGGGGCCTCGTCCTCGGTGTAGGCATCGATCATGAAGGCCATGAAGGAGCGGGTGAGGCCGGCCGCGGGCTCGATCACGTACGGGGTGTAGCGCTCGTTGGTGGCCTGGTTGAAGTAGCTCAGGTCCGCGCCGGAGGCCTTGGCGTGGGTGGAGAGGTCAAAGTCGGTGCGGTTGGCGATGCCCTCAAGCTCGCCCCACTCCGAGCCCTGGAAGCCGAACCGGTATTCGATGTCGGTGGTGCCCTTGGAGTAGTGGCTGAGCTTGTCCAGCGGGTGCTCGAAGAAGCGCAGGTTCTCTTCGCGGATGCCCAGGCCCGTGTACCAGGACATGCGTTCCTTCATCCAGTACTCGTGCCACTGCTCGTCCGTGCCGGGCTCGACGAAGAACTCCATCTCCATCTGCTCGAACTCGCGGGTGCGGAAGATGAAGTTGCCCGGCGTGATCTCGTTGCGGAACGACTTGCCGATCTGGCCAATGCCGAACGGCGGCTTCTTCCGCGAGGTGGTCAGGACGTTGCCGAAGTTCACGAAGATGCCCTGGGCGGTCTCGGGCCGCAGGTAGTGCAGGCCTTCCTCGCTGGCGACGGGGCCGAGGTAGGTCTTGAGCAGGCCGGAGAATTCGTGGGGCTCCGTCCACTGGCCGCGGGTGCCGCAGTTGGCGCAGGCGATGTCCTTGAGGCCGTTCTCGGCAGGACGGCCCTTCTTCTCCTCGTACTCTTCCTCGAGGTGGTCCGCGCGGTAGCGCTTGTGGCAGGACAGGCACTCCACCAGCGGGTCGGAGAAGACATCGACATGGCCGGATGCTTCCCAGACCTGGCGGGGCAGGATGACGGAGGAGTCCAGGCCTACGACGTCTTCGCGGCCGCGGACCACGGACTGCCACCACTGGCGCTTGATGTTTTCCTTGAGCTCGGCGCCGAGGGGCCCGTAGTCCCAGGCAGAACGGGAGCCACCATAGATTTCACCGGCCTGGAAAACGAATCCCCGGCGCTTGGCGAGGGAAATGATCTGGTCAAGGACGGATTTTGCTGCCATGGGAACTCCAATTTTGTACAGGGCCGCTGGGTGCGGTCCGCGGTGTCAGCCCCGGGTCACCAGCTGGTTGCCGGACGGGGGAAACGAACAGTGCGATGCAAACTCCAAGCCTACCGGCCCGTTACCGCTTCAGCGCGCCGCGGGGCCAAGGCAGGGTGGCCAGGATGATGGCGCCGAGCGTCAGCACGGTGCCGAGGACTGTCGGGAGCGCGATCACAGTTCCGGGCACCGGCACTATCAGGTCCAGCCCGAGCGAGCCGAGCAGCTGTCCGGCGATCATCCCGAGGCCGGTGACCAGAACGCCCAGGCTGCGGACCAGGAGGGCGCCGATGCCGATGAAGATGCAGCCCAGCGGACCTCCAAGGTAATACCACCACTGCGCAGGAAGGGGGTTGCCGGCCCCTGCCACCGCGAGTTTGATCAGCCAGGCCACCCACAGCAGGGCGCCTCCGGCGATGAAGTTCACGAGTGTCGCGGCGATGGGGGTGCCGTAGTGCACGGTGGCCGTGCCGTTCATGGCCTGCTGGAAACTCATCAGGAACCCGGCCAGGAGCGGAAGCATCACGGGGACAAGCAGCTGCAGCCCGGATTCCCCGGCGCTGAACCTGGGCGACACCGCCCAGGCGACGGCGGCGACGGTGAGTACACTGCCGATCACCCTGATCCCGGTGATGGGTCTCTTCCCCGCCGGCCCGATCCCCATCCGGTCCACCAGCAGGCCGCTGAGGGTCTGCCCCGTCACGGCGGCCACCGTGAAGAGGGCAACTCCGAGCAGTCCCACGGTGAAGGACTGGGCGAAGACGAAGAAGGCCCCGATGCAGCCGGCCAACACGTAAAAGCGCGGAAACTGCCGTTCGCGCACGGCCGGCAGGATCCGGGCCAGGCCGGCCCGGCCTTTGGGCAGAGCCAGCGAGATGACTGTCATCACCACCAACCCGGTGCTGAAGCTGACGACGGCGGCGCCGATTCCGTCGCCCAGCACCACCCCGAGTGCGCCGTTGATCCGGCCCTGGACCGGGATGAACAGACCGGTCGCGACGGCCATGGGCAGGCCCACGATCAGCGGGAGCCGGGGGGTGTGGGTCATTGGTGCCACCTTAGGTCGGGCATTATTGCTTGTATGAGCAATCCGGAATTCGAAGACATCACCATCCGCGACAGCATGATCCGGCTGGGCCAGCTGCTAAAGCTTGCGAATCTGGTGGAGGACGGGGTGGAGGCCGCAGAACTGATCAAGAACGGGTTGGTCAAGGTCAACGGGGAGATCGACGAGCGCCGCGGCCGTCAGCTTCACGACGGCGACACCGTCACCGTAAACGCCCGGACCGTGCGGATCAGCGCGCCCGCAGCCTCCTAGTCCCCTGCCCGGGCGGGCGGCCTCCTGGCTGCTCGTCCGGGCGCGGCTAATTCTAACCTGCGGCTACTTCTTGGAGTTGAGCACCACGTGCGTCAGGAACTCCGAGACGTGACCGATTTCCTGCTGGTTGATGCCGTGCCACATGCCCGTGTACAGGACCTTGGTGAGCTTCACGTACTTGCGGACCCAGCCGATGGTGTAGTCGATCTTGTCCTCGGTGATCACCGGGTCCTGCTGGTCCCGGCCCCAGAACAGCGGAACTGTGCCGTCCAGCTCGCCGTCACGGAAGCTGGGATCGTCGCCCGCGTCGACGACAAACCCTGACAGGCCGACGACGGCGGCGAAGTCCGCGGGACGCTGCCGCAGCAACGTGGTGGCCATGGCCATGCCCATCGAGAACCCCAGCAGCGTCACCGACGGGTGGTTGGCCTTGACGCCGTCGAGCCACTCCTGGACATACGCTGCGGCGACCTTGACGGCGTCGAGCGAATAGTCAATGGACGCCGTCAGCGGGAACCAGGTGAAGCCCGGACCCTCGGGGAGCGGGGCGCGCAACGAGGCCACCGCGAAGTCCTGCGGGAGCATCTCCGCCAGGCTGAGCAGGTCCTGTTCGTTGGCGCCGTAGCCATGGAGCAGGACCAGCAGGGGTTTGCCGGCCCGCTCCTGCTCCGGCTTGGACCAAAGGACGACGGGGGCCGGAAGGGCATCAGCGTGAGTCATGGAACCATTCTTACAGTTACCCGCCGGTAACAACTCACGGTGGCGTAGCTTAACCTGAACAGTGCAGGATAAGGGGGTGAGCGAAACCGAAGCCATGGGAAATTCACGGGATACCTCAGCGGACACTATCGTCACCCACCCGTGGACCCGCTATGTGGCCGTGGGCGACTCCTTCACGGAAGGCATCGGCGACCCGGAACCGGCCAGCCCCGGCGGCCACCGGGGCTGGGCAGACCGCGTCGCCGAGGAACTCAGCCGCGGCCACAACGACTTCGCGTACGCCAACCTGGCCGTCCGTGGCCGGCTGCTGCAGCAGATCGTGGACCAGCAGATGGCGCATTGCCTCTCGCTCAAACCGGATCTCATCACGCTCTCTGCGGGCGGCAACGACCTCATCCGCCCGGGCGGTGACCCGGACGTGCTGGCCGAAAAGCTTGACTCGGTGGTGCAGATCCTGAGCCTGGGCGGCGCCACCGTGGTCCTGTTCAACGGCCCGGACACCGGTTCCACGGTGTTGGGCCGGATCCGCAGCAAGGTGGCCATCTACAACGAGAACCTGCGCACCATCGCCGCGCGCCACGACGCCGTGATCGCGGACATGTGGTCCCTGCGCCAGCTCAATGACCCGCAGATGTGGAATGCTGACCGGCTGCATTTCTCACCGCTGGGCCACCACACGATCGCGGCCATGGTGCTGGACTCGCTGAACGTCCAGCACACCCTGCAGCCGCTCT
Organism: Arthrobacter sp. 05T420; assembly: GCF_056396305.1. Taxonomy (NCBI): domain Bacteria; kingdom Bacillati; phylum Actinomycetota; class Actinomycetes; order Micrococcales; family Micrococcaceae; genus Arthrobacter; species Arthrobacter sp. 05T420. The sequence goes on from NZ_JBFTLG010000006.1 coordinate 189,098, forward strand.
CCCCCAAGCCGCTGCCTCAGCGCAGTTGGCGCGAGGCGCGCAGCGGGGACCTGGTGTGGGCCAAAGAGTATTTTGTCCCCTGGGTGGTTCGGCGGCTGCGGCACAGGTCCTCGGGCGACGGCGTGACGGCCAAGCGGCCCCTGGCCGGCCCGGTGTTCGGTCCCGGCGTTCCGCTTGGCTCCGGCGAAGGACCGCCCGGCGCCGAGGATGCGGTGCGGTCCTGAGCTTGCGGGGCATAAGCTGGAAGAACACTTCTCCGGCCCGATGTTTGAGCCCGCAGATGAGAAGGCCCAGCAGCTGAAAGGCCCCATACCGTGAGCAGTATGTTCTTCTGGATCATCGTGTTGTCGTTCGTGATTCCCGTGGCCATGCGCCTCTACCGCCGTTCCGCCCGCGGCCGGAACCAGGGCACGCCGGGACAGTTCGGCCAGTTCCCGGGCAACCAGAACAACCCCGGCAACCAGAGCAACCAGCCGCGGGATGGCTACACGCAGCAGGACTACTTCGGCGGCTTCGGCCAGTTGGGCGCCCCGAGGCAGCCGGGACCGGCCAACCAGCCGAACCCCGGTCAGCAGATCCCGAACCAGCAGTACCCGGCTCCACGATTCCCCGACCAGCCGTTCCCGACCGAGCCTTACCCTGGTCAGCAGTACCCCAACCCGCCATATTCCGGGCCGGCCGGCTACCAGTCTCCGGTTCCCTACGAGGACAGCCCGGAGTACCTGAACAACCCGCCGCAGCCGCAGCGGCAGACACCCCCAACTCCCCCTGCGCCGGCAGCAGGGCAGCCGCAGGCCCCGCAGATTCCCCCGCCGCCGTCGGGCGCGCAGGGCTACCGGGCCCGCAAGCTGGCCGAACTCGACCAGCAGTACAGCGACGGCAAGCTGTCCATGGAGAATTACATGGCCCAGCGCGCCGAAATCATGAAGGGCTAAGACCCTGCAGGGCTGGTGAAGTCGACGTCGGCCGCGTTGACCGTTCCCGCCGTGCGCCCCGGGGCCTTGTGGTACTGCCAGTACAAATTGGTGTGGGCCACCACCAGCTCCGGCGGCGGCGCGCCAAAGTCGGTCAGGTCCTCGGTGGTGTGGGCGTCGGCAACCAGCGTGACGTCGTAGCCGCGGGTGATCGCGCCGTGGAGGGTGGAGCGAATGCACTCGTCCGTCTGCGCGCCGGCCAGGAAGAAGCGGCCGATGCCTCGATCGGCCAGCACGGACTCCAGATCGGTCGCCTCGAAGGCGTCGCTGTACTCCTTGGCCACCAGCGGCTCCGAATCGCGCCGCGCGAGTTCCGGCACGTACCGCCAGCCGGCGCTGCCGCGCGGGAGTTCCTCGCCGTTGTGCTGCACCCAGACGACGTCCACTCCGGCACCGCGCGCCTTGTCCACGAGGGCGGCGATGGTCGCGACGACGTCGTCACGGCGGTAGGCCTCCGCGACGACGCCAACCTGCATATCGACGACAAGCAATGCCGTGTTGGGTCGGTTGAGGAGCGTGGTCATGGTGCCTCCTGGATCGTGGCTGTCCCTGGCTGCCTACTCTAATCCCGGACCCCAAAAGCAACGAGGGGTCACCTACGGCCCATGATCCGGTGCCGGATGGACCGTACGTGACCCCGCGTTGGAGTCGAAACCGAGAGGTGTCAGTCGACCTGGGGGAAGCCGAGGTCGATCACCGAGGTGGACGGGTCCGGCCAGCGGGTGGTGACAACCTTGCCGCGGGTGTAGAAGCGGATGCTTTCCGGCCCGTACATGTGGGTGTCGCCGAAGAGCGAATTCTTCCAGCCGCCGAAGGAGAAGGTGCCCACCGGCACCGGGATGGGCACGTTGACGCCCACCATGCCGGCCTCGACGTCGAACTCGAACTGCCGGGCGGCGCCGCCGTCGCGGGTGAAGATGGCCACGCCGTTGCCGAACTCGTTGTCGTTGACCAGCTTGACGGCGTCGGCGTAGGTCTCGACGCGGACCACGGAGAGGACGGGGCCGAAGATCTCGTCGTCGTAGACCTTCATGCCGGGCTTGACGTGGTCGATCAGGCTGACGCCGATGAAGAAGCCGTTGGAGTCGAATTCGTGCTCGCGGCCGTCCACCACCACGGTGGCGCCTTCGTTGGCCGCACCGGCAACGTAGGAGGCCACCTTGTCACGGTGCTCGGCCGTGATGAGCGGGCCCATCTGGGAGGCCGGGTCCGTGCCCGGGCCGATGGTGAGCGCGGCCATGCGGGTGCTGATCGCGTCCACGAGTTCATCGGCGATGCTGCCGACGGCGACGAGGACGCTGACTGCCATGCAGCGTTCCCCGGCGGAGCCGTAGGCGGCCGAGACGGCGGCGTCCGCGGCCATGTTGAGGTCCGCATCCGGCAGGACCACCATGTGGTTCTTCGCGCCTCCCAGGGCCTGGACGCGCTTGCCGTGATCGGCGGCGCGCTTGTAGATGGACTGCGCGATCGGCGTCGAGCCGACAAAGCTGACGGCCTTGACGTCCGGGTGTTCCAGCAGGACGTCCACAGCTTCCTTGTCGCCGTGGACCACGTTGAGCACGCCCGCCGGCAGCCCGGCCTCGGCGAAGACCTGGGCGATGAAGATGGCCGAGGACGGATCCTTTTCGCTGGGCTTGAGCAGCACGGTGTTGCCGCAGGCCAGGGCGCTGCCGATCATCCACAGCGGCACCATGGCGGGGAAATTGAACGGCGTGATGCAGGCGACGACGCCGACCGGCTGGCGCACCGAATGGACGTCGACGCCGCCGGAGACCTGCTCGGAACGCTCGCCCTTGAGCATGTGGGCCAGTCCGGTGGCGAATTCGATGTTCTCCAGGCCGCGGGTGATTTCGCCTTCCGCATCCGAGAGGACCTTGCCGTGCTCGCTGGTCAGCAGGGCCGCCAGCTCGGGCCGGCGCTGCATGAGCAGTTCACGGACCTTGAAGAAGATGCCGGTGCGCTTGGCCAGGCTCGTGGCGCGCCAGCCGGGCAGAGCGGCGCGGGCGGCCGCGACGGCCTCCTCGACGCGGGCGGCGGAGGCCAGCGCCACCTCTTTCTCCTGCTCGCCGGTGGCGGGGTTGAAGACCGGGCCGAAGCGCTCGGCGTCCGAAATCAGGGCGCCGTTGATGAAGTGCGGAATGCGTTCCATGGGTGGATCTCTTTCGTGAAGGGCGGGGCCGTGACGTTGCGGGCCCTCAAGGGTTGGGCCCTGGCGGGCAGGGCGCCTGCTTGGCGCGGTCGGCTGGCTGGCGGGGCGGTTAGTTGGCGGGGTCGAGCGTGCCGTCGACGAGTTTGACGATCATGGAGCAGTCCTGGCCGGACTGGCCGGAGTCGATGAGCCGCTGGAAGAGCTGCTGGACATGCTCGCCGATTTCCAGCGGGGTGCCGGTGTCACGCGCGGCGCTGATGGCCAGGCCGATGTCCTTGTTGGCCAGCTCCGTGGTGAAGGTCGGGGCAAAGTCGTTGTTGGATGCCGCGGTGGGCACGACGCCGGCCACCGGGTACCAGGTGCGCAGCGCCCAGCTGTCCCCGGAGGAGACCGAGGCAATGTCCCAGAAAACCTGCTTATCCAGGCCGAGCCGGTCGGCGAGGACCGCGCCCTCGGCGGTGGAGGCGAGGTTGATGAACAGCATGAGGTTGTTGCAGATCTTTGCGGCCTGGCCGGTGGTGGCGCCGCCGGTGGGGATGATGTTCGCGGCCATGGGGCGGATGTATTCGGTGGCCTCGGCAACGGCGCCGGCCTCGCCGCCGATCATGAACGTCAAGGTGGCGGCCTTGGCGCCGCTCATGCCGCCCGAGACGGGCGCGTCCACAAAACGGAAGCCGGCGGCAGCGGCGGCGTCGTGCAGGGCCTGAGCGGAGGCAATATCGATCGTGGAGGAATCCACCAGCAATGTCCGGGTGTCCGCGTGGGCCAGGACGCCGTCCTCACCAAGGTACACGGCGCGGGCGTGCTCGCCCTTGGGGAGCATGGTGAAGACGACGTCGGCGCCGGCGACGGCCTCGGCGATGCTGCCGGCGGCCTTGACTCCCCCGGCCTCGGCAGCGGCAACTGCTGCGGTGTTGAGGTCGAAACCGCGGACCTCATGTCCGGCGTTTGAGAGGTTGACGGACATGGACCCGCCCATGTTTCCGAGTCCGATCCAGGCGATGACTGCCATAACTTAAGCTCCTTTGCTTGATGTGCTGCCGGGAGGCCGGCCCGAAGGCCGGAACCCGGCGTCCCAGTGTCCAGCATCACACCGCTGATAGAGTGCAATCAAGGGAAAAAATCACAGATGCCATGTGCACAAATGCACAAAGTCGGTGCCGGCTCCCCGTATCCGTTGACGACACACTCGCTGAGGAGGGACAAACGTGGACTTGCGTCGGCTTCCGAGCCCCGATGACCTGCTGATCCTGCTGACCGTGGCACGGCTGGGTCGGTTTAACGCGGTGGCGGAGACGCTTGGCACCACCCACACCACCATTTCCCGCCGTGTCCTGGCCCTGGACAAGCAGCTCGGCGGTCGGACCCTGGAGCGCAGCCCGCACGGTTGGGAGCTGACCGAGCTCGGCAGCCAGGCCGTCGCGGCGGCGGAGGCCATCGAGGGCACTCTCGGTGCCCTGTCCAGCAGCATTGCCCGTTCCGGCGATGTGGTCTCCGGCCTTGTCCGGATCAGCACCCCGGACGGCTTCGGCGCCGAATTCCTGGCCCCGGCGCTCGTGCGGCTGCAGCGGGCGAACCCGCTGCTCAACGTCGAGTTGCTCAGCGCCACACGCAAGGCGAGCCAAAACCGCTCCGGCGTGGACCTGGAAGTGGTGGTGGGCAACATGGACACAGCAAACGCCCAGGCCATCTTCCTGAGCAACTATTTCCTCAGGCTGTACGCCAGTCCCGGATATGCGCACGAGCACGGGCTGCCGGCAACACTCGACGACGTCCGGCAGCACGGCTTCGTCTCCTACGTGGAATCGGCGCTCCAGGTGGCCGAGCTGGGGCACCGCTCCACGCAGCTGCCGGTGCCGCGCTCCAGCTTCCAGGCCACCAGCGTCTTCGCCCAGCTGGAGGCCGTCCGGCGGGGCGCCGGGATAGGCCTGCTCCCCAACTTTCTGGTGGCGGGCAGGTCCGACTTCCTGCCCGTCCTGCCGGACGACTTCCAGCGCCAGCTGCCCATCTGGGCCGTGGCCCGGCCCGAGGCGCTGCGTTCAGCCCCCGTCCGTGCCGTGCTGGAGGCGATCCGCGGCGAAATCCGGGAGCGCCAGGACGTGCTGGCCGGCTGAGCCGGGCACGCTGCGTTTAAGGCGGCTGCCCGCCTTCGCGGGGGTCGTCAATTGCGGATCGGCTGGCACAAACGGCAACAGCCCGGGCCCCGCAGTGCGGGGCCCGGGCTGTTGGTGTGTTGATTCGAGCTTACTTCTTGCCTGCGGCGAGCAGGTCGGCAGTGCCCTGGGCGTCGGCGGCGTCGACGTCGTGCAGCGAAATACCGCGGGTCTCCTTGAGGAAGAACACGGCCACCATCGTTACCAGGCAGGCGCCGAGGAGGTAAATCGCCACCGGCGTGGAGGACTTGTACTGGCTCAGCAACGCGACGGCGATGATCGGAGCCAGCGAACCGGCCACGATCGAGGTGACCTGGTAGCCCAGCGAGACACCGGAGTAGCGCATCCGGGTCGGGAACATCTCGGCCATGATGGCCGGCTGGCCGGCATACATCAGAGAGTGGAACAGCAGACCGATGGTGATCGCGGCGAGGATGACGAGGTCGTTCTTGGTGTCCATCATCGGGAAGGCGAAGAAGCCCCAGGTGCCACCGAGGATAGCGCCGGCCATGTAGACAGGCTTGCGGCCGACGTTGTCCGAGAGCTTGCCGACCAAAGGGATCACGACGAAGTGGACCAGGTGCGCCACGAGCAGCAGCAGCAGGATCCGCGAGGTGTCCGTCTGGACCACGACCTTCAGGTAGGTAATGGAGAACGTGACCACAAGGTAGTAGAGGATGTTCTCCGCGAATCGCAGACCCATCGCGGTGAAGACGCCACGCGGGTAGCGGCGGAAGACTTCGGCGACGCCGTAGCCCTTGTTCTCAACGGTGACCTCTTTGCGGGCTTCCAGGAAGATTGGGGCGTCCTGGACTTTAGTGCGGATGTAGTAGCCGACAATCACGATCACAGCGGAGAGCCAGAAGGCCACACGCCAGCCCCAGCTGAGGAACTCCGCGGATGACAGCGTGGCGGACAAGGTGAACAGCACGCCGGTGGCGAGAAGGTTGCCCATCGGAACCGCCGACTGAGGCCAGCTGGCCCAGAATCCGCGCGACTTGCTCGGGCTGTGCTCAGCCACGAGGAGGACTGCGCCGCCCCACTCACCGCCGACGGCGAAGCCCTGGACGAAGCGCAGGAAGACCAAGAGCGCCGGGGCCCAGTAGCCGATCTGCTGGAAGGTCGGCAGGCAGCCCATAGCGAAGGTGGCAACACCGACAAGGATGATGCTCAGCTGGAGCAGCTGCTTGCGGCCGAACTTGTCGCCGAAGTGGCCGAAGACGATGCCACCGATGGGGCGGGCAATAAAGCCGACCGCGTAGGTGACGAACGCGGCAATGATGCCGTCCAACTCCGAACCGGAATTGGGAAAGAACAGCTTGCCGAAGACCAGGGTGGCGGCGGAAGCGTAGAGGAAGAACTCGTACCACTCAACCACCGTGCCGGCCATGGAGGCCGTGACAACCTTCTTCAGGCCGGACGATTTGACGTCCGTTTCTTCAGCGCGCCTTGCGGCGTTTTCCGTACTCATCGTGACTCCTTTGGTGTCTCCGTCGACACCCTGTGGACCATTGGGCTGAGGACGCACGTGACTTAGGGCACATGGCGTCATTCCCCATGAGTATGGACGCTCCCGCCCTGAGCCTCAACAGCCATTAGTGCAGAGCGCATCTGCAAAAATGCACACGAGGTCGCGCCTAGTGGTCGAAGAAGGCCTCCCGCAGCTGGCCGCTGAGCTGGCCGATTTCGGTCAGGAAACCGTCGTGGCCGATGGGCGCTTCAATGATGTGCACTTCCGGGCGCCCGGGCAGGGCATCGGCCAGTTGACGGGACTGGGCCGGGAAATACAGGCGGTCCGAGTCCACGGCCGCCACCAGGAACTCGGCGGTGGCCGGGGCCAGGGCCTCCTCGAGGCTTCCGCGCCCCCTGCAGACATCGTGGCTCATGAGGGCCTCGGTAATGGCGATGTAGCTGTTCGCGTCGAAGCGCCGGACCAGCTTGTTGCCCTGGTGGTCCAGATAGCTCTCCACCTGGTAGCGCCCGCGCCCGGCCAGCGATCCGGCTTCCAGGGGCGCCTCCGGCTCCTGCGCGTTCCGGCCAAACCTGCCGTCCAGTTCGGCTGCGGAGCGGTAGGTGATGTGCGCGATGCGGCGGGCGAGCGCGAGCCCTGCTTCGGGTTCCGGGCCGCCGTAGTAGTTTCCGCCGTTGAAGTGGGGGTCCTGGCGGATGGCCAGGGTCTGGGCCTGCGCGAAGGCAATCTGTTCGGCTGTGCTGCTGGCGCCGACGGAAATCACGGCGCAGCGCCGGACCCGGCCGGGGAACGTGACGGCCCATTCAAGGGCGCGCGCGCCGCCGAGGGAGCCGCCCAGCACGGCGTACCAGCTGCCGATGCCCAGGGCGTCGGCCAGCCGCGCCTCGGCGGCGGCGGTGTCCCGCAGGGTGACGAGCGGGAACCGGGATCCCCAGGGGCGCCCGTCCGGGGCCCGCGTGGAGGGTCCCGTGGATCCGTGGCAGCCGCCCAGGATGTTGATTGAAACCACGAAGTACTTGTCCGTGTCCACGGGGGCCCCGGGCCCGGCGAGCTGTTCCCACCAACCGGGCTCTTCGCTGTGGCCGCGGGTCACGTGCGTGTCGCCCGTCAGGGCGTGTTCGATGAGAACGGCATTGGACGCGTCATCGTTCAGGGTCCCCCACGTCTCGTAGGCGAGGACCACATCCGGCAGCGGAATCCCTGATTCGAGCTGCAGGTCACCGATCCTGACGTACTGGACGGTTCCGTCCGGGTTGCGGGATGGCTTGGTTTCAGGAACACCCGTGCGGGTGACGGCAATCGTCATGTGAGGACCTAACTTCGCGCTTGCCTGCCGTCAGCTGACCGGCAGGCCAGGTCTTCACCCGGGGCACCCCGCCGCAAAAGGAGGGTTGCCGGCCAGCAAGCCGGGGCTGTCGCTGGCACTCATGACCTGGTACGAGTCTACGAAAGAGGGTGCGGAAATCACGAAGATTGTGACTTCCATGTGACAGCCCCGCGATCAGACAGCCCCGCCGCCGGCCGTCCCGTTCAAGGGAGGCCGGCGGCTGGCCGTCAGGTTTATCTGGCTTAACTCAGGCGGACTTGGCCGCGCGGAATCCGGCGTCGAGATCCGAGAGGATGTCGTCAATGTGCTCCAGGCCCACGGAGAGCCGCACGAGGCCGGGATTGACGCCGGCGATGGTCTGCTGTTCGGGCGAGAGCTGGCTGTGGGTGGTCGAGGCCGGGTGGATCACCAGGGAACGGACGTCGCCGATGTTCGCGACGTGCGAGTGCAGTTCGAGGGCATCGACGAACCGCTTGCCGGCCTCGGCTCCCCCGGCGATGTTGAACGCGACGACGGCGCCGGTTCCCTTGGGCCCGTACTTGCGGCCGCGCTCGTACCAGGGGCTGGACGGCAGCCCGGCGTAGGCAACCGATTCGACGTCGTCCCTCGCCTCCAGCCACTTCGCCACCGTGGTGGCGTTGGCCACGTGGCGTTCGACGCGCAAGCTCAAGGTCTCAATGCCCTGGGCGATGAGAAACGCGTTGAACGGGGACACGGCGGAGCCGAGATCGCGCAGGAGCTGGACGCGGGCCTTGAGGATGTACGAAAGGTTCGCGCCCAGCGCGCCGTCCGCACCGAGGTCTCGGGCGTAGACCAGCCCGTTGTAGGTGGGGTCCGGGGTGTTGAAGCCGGGGAACCGCCCCGGGTCCTTGCCGAAGTCGAAGTTGCCGGAGTCCACGATCACGCCGGCGATCGCGGCGCCGTGACCGCCGAGGTACTTGGTGGCGGAGTGGACCACGATGTCCGCGCCCCACTCGATCGGCCGGATCAGGTACGGGGTGGAGAGCGTGTTGTCGACGATCAGCGGCACGCCGGCCTCGTGCGCCACACGGGAGACGCCCTCGATGTCCAGGACGTCCTGGCGGGGGTTGGAGACCACTTCGCCGAAGAACAGCTTGGTGTTGGGCCGGACGACGTCGCGCCACTGCTCCAGATTGTCCGGGTCCTCCACGAACGTCACGGAGATGCCGAACTTCTTCAGCGTGTGGGCCAGCAGGTTATAGGTCCCGCCGTACAGGCTGGGGCTGGCCACCACGTGGTCCCCGGCCTCGGCGATGTTGAGGATCGCGAAGGTCTCCGCCGCCTGGCCGGAGCTGAGCAGCAGGGCCGCGAGGCCGCCTTCCAGGCTGGCCACGCGCTGTTCCACGGCGTCCTGGGTGGGGTTGCCGATCCGGGTGTAGATGGGGGCGAGTTCGGCCAGTGCGAAGCGGTTCGCGGCGCTTTCGGCGCTCGGGAACACGAACGACGTCGTCTGGTAGATCGGCAGGGAACGCGCGCCGGTGGCGCTGTCCGGCTCCTGGCCGGCGTGGATCTGGCGGGTTTCGAAGGACCAGGCGTTGGACATTGATGCTCCTCAAGGGACTGGGCACAGCACCGGCCAGGGCTTCCGGCCCGGACCGGCGCAGGCGCCGCGCTTGCCCTCCGGCGGGCGCCGGACGGCCAGGTCTTCACCCGGGGCACCCCACCGCGATACGAGGGTTGCCGGCCAGCAAGCCGGGGCTGTGCGCTGGCACTCATGACCTTGCATCAGTGTAGGAAGCGCGGCGGAGCCCTGGATAGCTTTGTGACGAAGATGAAGACGCCTGCGTGTCAGCGCCCCCCGTGACACCGCGTCGGCCTCCCCGGGACATCCCATGACGGTTAGGGGAACCTAAGCTGAGAGGTCCATCACAAAGTGCCAAGATGATGGCATGCGCATGGATCACGTCTCTTACGCCTGTGAACACGATGGCTTGGCAGCCACCACTGAACGTATCGCGTCTGCCCTCGGCGTTGAAGCCGTGAAGGGCGGAGTGCACCCCCGTTTCGGGACTCGCAACATGATTATCCCGCTCGCGGGACACAAGTACCTGGAGGTCGTGGAGGTCCTGAACCACCCGGCCTCCGACAAGGCCCCGTTCGGCCAGGCAGTCCGGGCACGTTCCGAAGCGGGCGGCGGCTGGATGGGCTGGTGCGTCGAGGTTGACGATCTGGCCCCGTTCGAGGAGCGGCTCGGCCGAGCGGCCGTGAACGGCAACCGGAAGTTTCCGGACGGCCGCGAACTGGTCTGGAAGCAGATCGGCATCCTGGGGCTCATCGCCGACCCCCAGGTGCCCTACATGCTCAAGTGGGAGGGCGACCCGGAACTCCACCCGTCCAACGCCTACGCGAGCGAAGTCAAGATGTCCGCATTGACCATTGCCGGTTCGGCAGCGCGCGTGACCGAGTGGCTGGGCGAACCGGTGGAAAAGCCGCTGGAGGACGTCGCCGTGAACTGGATCGCGCCGCACGGCACTCCCGGCATCCTCTCCGTCACCTTCGAGACCTCCTCCGGAGCGGTCACGATCTAACGCCCCACCTGCCCCACGCTTCGGCCGCCATCTCTTAGGTGCCAACGATGTCACCCAGGAGACGGCGGCCGAAATCATTTAAGGGCCCGGATCATTTAGGCCGGTAATGTCGCCGGCCCCTAAACGCAACGCGGGGTCAGATACGGCCCATCCTGGGGCTCCGGATGGGCCGTATCTGACCCCGCGTTGCGTTGTGAGCCGCTCAGCCCAGGCCCACGGCCTTGCCGAACAGGCTGAACCCCACGAACGCCACGGTGTCCAGAATGGCGTGGGCGATCACAAGCGGCATCACCCGCTTGGACCGTATGTAGAACAGCGCGAAGACGACGCCCATTATCGCGTTGCCGATGAACGGCCCGAACCCCTGGTAGAGGTGGTAGCTGCCGCGGAGCAGGGCGCTGGCGGCGATGGCTGCCGGCACGCTCCAGCCCAGTTTCCCCAGCCGGTCCAGCAGGTAGCCCACCACAATCACTTCCTCCACGATCCCGTGCCGGATCGCGGACAGGACCAGCACCGGCACGGTCCACCAGTACGGGGCAAGCGCGCTGGGAATGATCGACGTCGTGATCCCCAGCGCCCGGCCGGCAGCGTAGAGCCCCAGGGACGGAACGCCGATCAGCGCGGCAAGCCCCAGCCCCTGCAGGAGGTCCTTGCCGGGCCGGGCAAAGTCGAAGCCGATCTTTCGGAATGCCGAGGTTCCGCGCTCTCCGGCCGGCCAGTGTTCGGTGAGGAAGTAAATCACCAGGGCCACCGGGACGAGGGCGAAGATGATGTCCAGCATCTGGTAAGTGAGGTCGAAGTATTCGCGCGGGCTCTGTGACCGGTTGAGCGTGGACGTCCCCTGCGCCAGCGGCGCCGTGGTCATCTTGTCCAGCAGCTGCACCAGGGAATAGACCGCGGACTGCCCCAGCGATAAGCCCAGGACAATCAACATTTCGAACCGCAGCCGACGGCGGGAGGGAACCAACATGTTTCTATCTTGCCTGCAGTTGCCGAAAGTTTGCTGGTGCCCGCGTGGTGCCGCCCGCGCCGGCACCCCCGGCTGTTGGGCGCCCTATGCTTGGGGATTATGAGTGCGCCCCGGAAAATCATCATGATCCGGCACGGCCAGTCTGCCGCCAATGCCGATACCTCGATCTACAACCGTGTTCCGGACTACCGGATCCCGTTGACGGCGCTGGGCCTTGAGCAGGCCACCGCGGCCGGGGAAGAGGTCCGGCGCCAGCTGGACGGCCGCCCGGTGTGTGTCTATGTCTCCCCGTACCTGCGCGCCTACCAGACCCTCGAGGCGCTCAACCTTGGCCCTCTGGTGGAGCGCGTGATCGAGGAACCGCGGCTGCGCGAACAGGACTGGGCGAACTTTCAGATCGCCGGCGACATCGAAGACCAGAAGGAGCTCCGCAACGCCTACGGGCACTTCTTCTACCGCTTCCGCGAGGGCGAGTCCGGTTCCGATGTCTACGACAGGATTTCCTCCTTCATGGAAACCCTGCACCGGCACTGGTCGAAGCCCAGCTACGCCCCGAACGCGCTGTTCGTGACGCACGGGCTGACCATGCGCCTGTTCTGCATGCGCTGGTTTCACTGGTCGGTGGAATATTTCGAGTCCTTGAACAACCCGGAGAACGCCGAGGTCCGCACCCTGCTGCGCACGGCGCGGGACAAGTACGAGCTCGACAAACCCTTCACACAGTGGGAGAAGAGGCGCGTGGACGAGACCGTCCTCGATGCTCCGCCCATGGTTTTCTAGCCAGTGCTAACGGACGGTCCGGCTACCGGACGGGCTGCGCTACGCCGGCCCGCCACACTGCGTGCGTCAGGGGGATGCCGGGCCGGTAGGCCAGGTGCGTGGCCGAAGGCGCGTTGAGCAGGTGCAGATCCGCGCGGTGTCCGACGGCGATCGAGCCCACCGCGCGTTCGCCGTCGACGTCGTTCCCGGACTCCCGCCCCAGGGCCAGCGCGCCGCCGTAGGTCGCGGCGCGCACCGCCTCATGGACGCTCAGCCGCATCTGCAGCACGGCGGTGGTGACGCAGAAGGCCATGGAGCTGGTGTAGGACGTGCCGGGGTTGCAGTTGGACGCCAGCGCCAGCTGCACGCCGGCGTCGAGCAGTTCCCGGCCGGGGGCCAGCGGTTGCCGGGTGGACAGATCGCAGGCCGGAAGGCACGTTGCAACGGTGCCTCGCGTGCCGCTGCCGCCGGCGGCGTCCCAGCCGGACCAGCTGCCGGCCAGGGCATTGACATCCGCGGCCGAAAGGTAGTTCACGTGGTCCACGCTCGCGGCGCCGACTTCCACCGCCAGCCGGACACCGGGGCCCTCGCCCAGCTGGTTGCCGTGCACGCGCAGCCCCAGCCCTGCGGCCTTGCAGGCCAGGAGCACCCGGCGGGACTGGTCCTCGTTGAAGGCGCCCTGCTCGCAAAAGACGTCGGCCCAGCGGACGTAGGGCCGGACCGCGGTCAGCATCGGCCCGCAGACCAGCTCGGTGTATTCCTCCGCGTCCATCCCGGCGGGCACGAGGTGCGCGCCCAGGTAGGTCACCTCGTCCGCCACGGTTGAGGCGATGCGGGCGCTGCGGGCCTCGTTTTCGAGGTCCAGCCCGTAGCCGGTTTTGGTCTCGAGGTAGGTGGTGCCCTGTGACACGGCCTCCGCGACGCGGCCCATCGCCAGCCGGGTGAGGTCGAAGTCGCTCGTGGTCCGGGTGGCGCCGGTGGTGACGGCGATCCCGCCGGCGCTGTAGCTCTGTCCGGCCATCCGGGCCTCGAACTCGGCGGTGCGGTCCCCCGCGAAGATCAGGTGAGTGTGCGAATCGACCCAGCCCGGCAGGAGCGCCCGGCCACAGGCGTCGACGGCCTCGTCGGCCGCCGGCGCATCGGCTGCGGCGCCGAGCCAGGAAATCCGCTCCCCCTCGATCACCACCGCCGCGTCGCGGAGGACGCGGTGTTCCGCGTCCTGGGTCATCAGTTCGGCGATGTTGGTGATCAGGGTGCTCATAGAACCATTCTTTAGCGCCGGATGGACCAGCGGGTGGCGGCCAGCGCCTCCAGTGTCCGGGATGCCGGACTGGCCCCGGTGGGCGGGGACACAGCCGGGGACTGGGCCGCGGGCGCGGGCGCCTGACCGGCCAGGATCAGGCCGGCGGCCAGCTCCGCAATCGCGGATGAGGTCTGGAAACCGTACCCGCCCTGGCCGGCGAGCCAGAAGAATCCGGTGGCCTCGGCGTCGAAGCCCGCCACCGGGACGCCGTCGGCCGCCTCCGTCCGCAGTCCCGTCCAGGCCGTGTTAACGTTCCGGATCCCGAGCGTCGTGATCGCGTTGAGCCGGGCCACGAGCCGTTCGATGTCACCGGGATAGGGCCGGGCGTCCTCGGGGCCGCTGGGCACGTGCTCCGCGGGCGAGATCAGTACCTGGCCGTTCTTGGGCCGGAAGTAGAAGCTGTCATCGGCCGCGGCCACGAACGGGGAGGCCTCCGGGAGCGGATTCTCGACGTCGACGATCGCCGCGGTGCGCCGGTACGGCTGGAGGCCGAGCTTCTCGACGCCGCTGAGGACGGCGAGCTCGTCCGCCCAGGCGCCGGCGGCGTTGACCACGACGGCAGACTGGAAGCCTTCCTGCCCGGCGCCCAGTTCCCAGCCGGTGCCGAGGCGCTGGGCCGAATGGACCCTGGCGCCGGTGATGATGTCCACCCCTCCGGCCTCGGCGCGGCGCCGGTGGTCCTCGAGCAGCACCGGGGCGTTGCAGGCGAAGGATCCGGTGTCCAGGCCGGCGGCGCTGAACGCGTCCGGGACAAGGGCCGGGCACAAATCCAGTGCCTCGGCGTGGGTGATCCGGTGCATGTGGCCGCTGGCCTCCGCCCGGACGGTGGCGTCGTCCCCGATCAGCATGAAGCTGCGCGGCGTGAGCACCGGTTCCGGACGGTCGGCGTCCTGGGCGGCGATGACTTCCAGCGTCCGGAGGGTGAGTTCCTGGACCACGGGCGGGCCGTAGCTGGGAATCAGTTGCCCGGCCGAGCGGGCCGAGGTGTGGTACGCCAGGTTCTGCTCGGCCTCAATCAGGGCCACGCTGCATTGCCCGGCCAGGGTGGAGGCAAGGGACAGGCCGGCGATACCGCCGCCGACAATTACGACATCGTAATGAGCTGACATGGTCCCATCCTTGCAGATCGCCGCGTCAGACCGCGCCGGGACCTGCGCCTCGGCCAGCGGCGGCGGCTGTGCTGTCGGGTTTGTCTGCGTTGTCAGTGTTTTCAATGGTCCGCGGCACCGGGTCCAGGTGGCTGATGCCGGAGGTGGTCACCTGCAGCACTTGGGCCGTGGCAATGTCATAGAACAGCCCTGTCAGGTGCAGCCCGCCGGACCGCAAGCCCTGCTGCAGGCTGTGATGCCGCTGCAACTGCTCCAGCTGAACAACGGCTCGGGCACGGTCTCAGGAGCCGCCGCACCCCCGAAAAAGCCCGGGTAAATTCATGTCATATGGGAATTTGAGCCCTAATGAAGGGGCTAGGCCGCAAAAAGAATTTGCCCGAGCAGAGTGGCCGCCTCTGCTGGAGGACGCAGATGGACATGTCCCTTCCGAGTCCGCACCGCTGGGCATGTCTCTCGTTGCCACGGGTCGGCCCGGGACATGCCCTTCCCTGGTCCGCGCGACTGGACATGTCCCTCGTTGCCGTGTGCCGGCCCGGGACATGCCCTTCGGTGGTCGTGGCCGTTGGACATAGTGGCATTAAGTCCAGTCCTCGCTGCCGGAGCTGGACATGTCCCGCGGACAAGCAAGCGGAGGAAGCCGGGATGAACGAGCAAGGCGAGGCCGGACCCCGTACATGAACAGGGGCCCGGCCTCAGGGATCCGCCCTAGGCTGCGGCCACCGCCGCGCGGCTGCGCACGAATGCCTGGACGCAGGCCTCGACGTCGTCGGAGCTGTGCGCCGCGGAGAGCTGCACGCGGATCCGGGCGGCGCCCTTGGGCACCACCGGGTAGCTGAACGCCGTGACGAACACGCCGTTGTGGAGCATGGCGTCGGCCACCTTGGCCGCCATGACGGCGTCGCCGAACATCACCGGGACAATCGCGTGCTCGCCGGGGAGCAGGTCGAAGCCTTCCTCGCTCATGCGGCTCCGGAAGAGCTCAGCGTTCGCGAAGAGCTTGCCGCGAAGTACGCCGGAGCTCTCTACAAGGTCCAGGGCCGTGAGCGTGGCCGCGACGATTGCCGGGGCCAGCGAGTTGGAGAACAGGTACGGGCGGGCCTTCTGGCGGAGCATGGCCACCACCTCGCCGCGGCCCGAGACGTAGCCCCCGGACGCGCCGCCGAGGGCCTTGCCGAACGTGCCGGTGTAGATGTCCACGCGGTCCGAGACGCCGGCGTGTTCAGGCGTGCCGGCACCGGTGGCGCCCATGAAGCCCACCGCGTGGGAGTCGTCCACCATGACCAGGGCGTCGTACTTCTCGGCGAGGTCGCAGATCGCTTCGAGCGGCGCCAGGAAGCCGTCCATCGAGAAGACACCGTCCGTGACGATGATCTTGCGGCGGGCCGGGTTCTCCTGCGTGGTGGCCGCGATCAGCTTTGCCTCTAGGTCAGCCATGTCCTGGTTGGCGTAGCGGAAACGCTGGGCCTTGCAGAGCCGGATGCCGTCAATGATGGAGGCGTGGTTCAGGGCGTCGGAGATGACGGCGTCTTCCGGTCCGAAGAGGGACTCGAACACGCCGCCGTTGGCGTCGAAGCAGCTGGAGAACAGGATGGTGTCCTCGGTGCCGAGGAACGCCGAGACGCGCTGCTCGAGGGCCAGGTGCAGGTCCTGGGTGCCGCAGATGAAGCGCACGCTCGCCATGCCGAAGCCGCGCTCGTCCATCGCGGTCTTCGCCGCGGCGATGATGTCCGGGTGGTCGGCGAGGCCCAGGTAGTTGTTCGCGCAGAAGTTCAGCACGTCGGCGCCGGACTCGCCGATCTGTCCGGCCTTGATGCGGTTGGCCTGGGGCGAGTCGATGTGCCGCTCGGTCTTGAACAGTCCGGCGCTGCGGATCTCATCGAGTTCGTGCTGCAGCTGGTCCTTGATGGCTGAATACATGGGTTGGCTCCTCAGCTGGTTGGATGCGGGGGCAAAGAATGCGGTGTGGAAAGGGCGGTGCGGAACGGGCCTGAAAAGCGGCTGGCCTAGAAAACGGTCCAGTCGAGGACCACCTTGCCGCCCACGCCGGCGCGGGCCACCTCGAATCCCTTTTCCCAGTCGGTGGCCGGCAGCGTGTCCGTGACGACGGCCGAGATGTTCGCGTGCAGGACCGGGCTGGAGGAGAGCATGGCGCTCATCGCGTACCAGGTCTCAAACATTTCGCGGCCGTAGATGCCCTTCATGGTCAGCATGTGCGTGACCACCTTGCCCCAGTTGATGTCGATGGACTGGCTGGGCAGTCCCAGCATTGCGATCCGGCCGCCGTGGTTCATGTTGTCGATCATCTCAGGCAGTGCCGTGGGGTGTCCCGACATTTCCATGCCGATGTCGAAGCCTTCGCGCATGCCGAGCTCGCGCTGGGCGTCCTTGACCCGCATCTTCGAGACGTCGATGGCGAGGTCGACGCCGAGCCTGTGGGCCAGTTCCAGCCGGGGAGCGGAGACGTCGGTGATCGCGATCTTCCGCGCGCCGGCGTGCCGGGCGACGGCGATTGCCATCAGCCCGATGGGTCCGGCACCGGTGATCAGGACGTCCTCGCCAACCAGCGGGAAGCTCAGGGCCGTGTGCACGGCGTTGCCGAAGGGATCGAAGATGGCGCCGAGTTCCGGCGTGACGGAGGGGTCCTGGTGGACCCAGACGTTGGTTTCGGGGATCACCACGTACTCGGCGAAGGCGCCGTCGCGCTGGACGCCGACGCTGACGGTGTTGATGCACATCTGGCGGCGGCCGGCGCGGCAGTTGCGGCAGATGCCGCAGACGATGTGCCCTTCGCCGGAGACCCGGTCCCCCACCTTGACGTCCAGGACGTCCTCACCGGTCTCCACGACCTCGCCGTAGAACTCGTGGCCGGCGATCAGGGGTGCGTTGATGATGCCCTGCGCCCAGGCGTCCCAGGCCTGGATGTGCAGGTCGGTGCCGCAGATGCCGGTGGTCATGACCCGGATCTTGACGTCGCCAGGGCCGGTTTTCGGCTCGGGACGGTCAACGAGCTCGAACCCTGCGTGGGCGCCGGCCTTGTAGAGAGCCTTCATGGGTCTTCCTAACTCTGAGATTCGCTCCGCGCGTTTTGTGCCGCCGCGCGGGGACGGGGTTGTGGGACAACTCACCCCATTAGACCCATCAGAAAGCATTAGCACAACCGAATTCTTCTCAATCGACGAATTAGGAATTGCTATTGCATAGAATGGCTGGATGGAAATCCACCAGCTGGAGATGCTACGCGAACTCGGGGCCCTGGGCAGCGTCAAGGCCGTCGCCGAAACCCTTCTCGTGACGCCGTCGGCCGTGTCCCAGCAACTGGCCGCGCTGCAGAAAACCGTTGAGGTGCCGCTGACCCGCAAGGAGGGCCGGAACCTGGTGCTCACGGAGGCCGGCCAGGTCCTGGCCGACGCCGGAGCCGCGGTGGTCAGCGCGATGGCGGATGCGAAGATGGCGATCGGCGCGTACCACGGCTCACCGGTGGCGCCGGTGACGCTCAGCGGGTTCCACAGTGCCGGGCAGGCGCTGTTCGCGCCGCTGGCCCGGCTCCTGGACGGCCCCGGGCAACCCCGGATCCTGCTGTCCGACGAGGACGTCGCCCAGCAGGATTTCCCGGCCCTGACGGCGCGCTACGACTTGGTCCTGGCGCACCGGATGGATCACAGCCCGCGCTGGCCCGAGGAACGCGTCGCGGTAATCCCGCTGGCGCACGAGCCGCTGGACGTGGCCCTGCCGGCCGGGCATCGGCTGGCCGGCCAGCGGGCGGTGACGGCCGACGACGTCGTGGGCGAGCCGTGGGTGACCAGCCGCGCCGGCTACTCCCCCGCGGACGTGCTCTCCGCCGTCGCGGCGGTCTCCAGCCGTGAGCTGAACATTGTGCACCGCATCAACGACTACTCCACCGTGGCGGCCCTCGTGGCGGCCGGCGGCGTGATCGGCCTGCTGCCGCGGCACACCGCGCGGCCTGTGTTGAACCCGGACATTGTGCTGCGGCCGCTGGAAGGCATCAGCACCCGGCGCCGGATCGACCTCCTGGCCCGGCCGGAGAACCTTAAACGCACATCGGTCATGATGGTCTGCGAAGCACTGCAGACCATCATGACCGATTTAGTGGGCGGTTAGGGGCTAGCCCTCGACGCCGAGGCGCTGCAGGATCAGCTCCTTGACACGGCCGGCGTCGGCCTGCCCGCGGGTGGCCTTCATGACGCCGCCGACGATCGCACCGATCGCCTGGAGCTTGCCGGCGCGGATCTTGTCCGCGACGTCGGGCTGCGCGGCGAGGGCCGCGTCGATCGCTTCCAGGAGGGGGGCATCGTCGGAGACAACGGCGAGGCCGCGCTTCTCGACGATTTCGGCCGGGGTGCCTTCGCCGGCGAGCACGCCGTCCAGGACCTCGGAGGCCATCTTGTTGTTGATCTTGCCGTCCTCCACCATCTTGTTCAGTTCCACGATGGTGGCCGGTGCGACGCCGAGCTGGCCGGGATCGACGTCGGCGTTCTTGGCACGTCCGACGATCTCGCCCATCCACCATTTGCGGGCCACGGTGGCGGTGGCGCCGGCGGCGATGGTTTCCTCGATCTCGTCCATGACGCCGGCGTTGACGACGTCGCGGAACTCCAAGTCCGAGTAGCCCCAGTCGGCCTGCAGCCGCTTGCGGCGGGCGGCCGGCGGCTCGGGCAGGGTGGCCCGGAGTTCCTCGACCCATTCGCGGGACGCGGTGATCGGGACCAGGTCCGGTTCGGGGAAGTAGCGGTAGTCGTCGGCGTCGGACTTGGCCCGGCCCGACGTCGTGGTCCGTGTGTCCTCGTGCCAGTGCCGGGTTTCCTGGGTGACCGGCTCGCCGGAGTCCAGCACGGCGGCGTGCCGCTGGATCTCGTAGCGGACGGCGTGTTCGACGGCGCGCAGCGAGTTGACGTTCTTCGTTTCCGAGCGGATGCCGAAGCGTTCGCGGCCGTGCGGGCGCAGCGAGACGTTGGCGTCGCAGCGGACGTTGCCGCGTTCCATCTTGGCGTCGGAGACCCCGAGGTTCTTGACGATTTCGCGGACGGCGGCCACGTAGGCCTTGGCGAGTTCGGGGGCGCGGCTGCCGGCGCCCTCGATCGGCTTGGTGACGATCTCGACCAGCGGCACGCCGGAGCGGTTGTAGTCCACCAGGGAGTAGTCAGCGCCCTGGATGCGGCCGGTGGCGCCGCCCATATGGGTCAACTTGCCGGCGTCCTCCTCCATGTGCGCGCGTTCGATCTCGACGCGGAACATGGTGCCGTCGGAGAGCTCGATGTCCAGGTAGCCGTCGTACGCGATGGGCTCGTCGTACTGGGAGGTCTGGAAGTTCTTCGGCGTGTCCGGGTAGAAGTAGTTCTTCCGGGCGAAGCGGCACCTCTCGGCGATCTTGCAGTTCAGCGCCAGGCCGATCTTGATCGAGGACTCGATCGCGGTCTTGTTCACCACCGGCAGCACGCCGGGCATGCCGAGGTCCACCTCGTTGACATTGGTGTTCGGCTCGTCGCCGAAGACGTTCGGCGCCGACGAGAACATCTTGGTCTTGGTGTTGAGCTCCACGTGGACCTCGAAGCCCAGGACGGGATCGTACTTCTCCATTGCTTCTTCGAAGCTGAGGGTTGCGTCAGTCATTAGTGTGAACCTCCGTGGCTCGAAGCGGCGCCAGCCGGTGAAGCAGCCGCAGAATCTGTAAGGGAAGGAGCCGTTAATGAAGGGGCACGGTCCAGCAGCGGTCCGCCCCACTGTGCCTCGAGCAGGGATTCCAGGACCGCGCCGACGCGGTACAGCCGGGCGTCCTGGCGGGCCGGGGCCAGCAGCTGGATGCCCACCGGCAGCCCGTCCTCATCGGCCAGGCCGCCGGGCAGGGAGAGCCCGGGGACGCCTGCCATGTTGGCGGGGATGGTGGCGACGTCGTTGAGGTACATCGCCAGCGGGTCGTTGAGCTTCTCGCCGAGCTTGAAGGCCGTGGTGGGGGCCGTCGGGGAGATCAGCACGTCGGCCTTGGCGAACGCGGCGTCGAAGTCGCGCTGGATCAGGGTGCGCACCTTCTGGGCCGAGCCGTAGTAGGCGTCGTAGTAGCCGGCGCTCAAGGCGTAGGTGCCCAGGATGATGCGGCGCTTGACCTCATCGCCAAAGCCGGCGGCGCGGGTGGCGCCCATGACCCGTTCGATCGTCATCGGTCCCTGTGCGGGCAGGACCCGCAGGCCGTACCGGACGCCGTCGAACTTGGCCAGGTTGGAGGAGGCCTCGGAGGGCATGATCAGGTAATAGGCGCCCAAGGCGTACTTGAAGTTGGGGCAGGAGACCTCGACGATCTCGGCACCGGCGCCCTTGAGCAGCTCAAGGGATTCGTTGAAGCGGTTCTCGACGCCGGCCTGGTAGCCCTCGCCGTGGAGCTCCTTGATGATGCCGATCTTCATGCCCTCGACGTTGCCGGTCCGGGCGGCGGCGACGAGGTCCTCCAGCGGATCCGGGAGCGAGGTGGAATCGCGCGGATCGTGGCCGCCGATCACCTGGTGCAGCAGGGCCGAGTCCAGCACGGTGCGGGAGACCGGGCCGATCTGGTCCAGCGAGGAGGCCATGGCGATGGCGCCGTAGCGGGAGACGCCGCCGTAGGTGGGCTTGACGCCGACCGTGCCGGTGACGGCGCCGGGCTGGCGGATGGAGCCACCGGTGTCCGTGCCGAGGGCCAGCGGAGCTTCGAAGGCCGCGACGGCGGCAGCGGAGCCACCGCCGGAACCGCCCGGGATGCGGTCCAGGTCCCACGGGTTGTGGGTAGGGCCGTAGGCGGAGTGTTCGGTGGAGGAGCCCATCGCGAATTCGTCCAGATTGGTCTTGCCCAGGATCGGCATCTTCGCGGCGCGCAGGCGCTCGACGACGGTGGCGTCATAGGGGCTGTTCCAGCCTTCGAGGATCTTCGAGCCGGCCGTGGTGGGCTGGCCGATGGTGACAATGAGGTCCTTGACGGCGATCGGCACACCTGCGAGGACGTGGAGCTCTTCGGCGGCGGCACCGCCGGCGGCGCGGATCGCGTCCACTTCGGCGGCGACGGCGAGCGCCTCATCCGTGTTGACGTGCAGGAAGGCGTGGACCTTGCCGTCCACGGCCGCGATGCGGTCCAGGTACGCCTGGGTGACCTCGACGGCGGTGATCTCGCGGGCGGCGAGCTTCTCGGCGAGCGCGGCGGCGGAGAGGCGGATCAGTTCGTTGTTCTCAGTCATGGTCTTAGTCCTCATCCAGGATTGCCGGGACCTTGAAACGGCCTTCGTACGCGTCGGGGGCACCGGAGAGGGATTGCTCGGCCGTAAACGTGTGGCCCACGACATCCTCGCGGAACACATTGGTCAGCGGAATCGGGTGGGACGTAGCCGGGACATCATCACCGGCAGCTTCACTGACGGACTTCACTGAATCCACGATGACGGCGAGTTCGCCGGCCATCCTGTCCAGCTCTTCAGCACTCATCTCGATGTGCGCGAGTTGCGCGAGATGCGCGACGTCGTCGCGGTTGATCGCAGCCATGGATCTCCCCTGCAAGTTCGGATTATTTTCCGTCCCAGTCTACGTGGGTTGAACTGCTGTTACCGTCGGCCGCCGAGGAAGCACAACGACAAGCAACGCGGGGTCACTTACGGCCCATCCGGAGGTTCCGAATGGGCCGTAAGTGACCCCGTGTTGCTTGGTGCTGTGGGGGTGGTTAGCCGATGCCGATAGCCCCGGTGAGGACTCCTACGGCCAGCATGACGAGGGAGATCACGGCCGTGCGCCAGAGAACCTTCTTGTGGTGATCGCCGAGTTCCACCTTGGCGAGGGAGACCAGGAGCAGGATGGCCGGCACCAGGGGGCTCTGCAGGTGGAAGGGCTGGCCGGTGATGGAGGCGCGTGCCATGTCGGCGGCGCTGACGCCGTAGTGGGCCGCCGTCTCGCTGAGGACCGGCAGGACACCGAAGTAGAAGGCGTCGTTGCTCATGAAGAACGTCATCGGGATGCTTAGGACGCCGGTGATGATGGCCATGAACGGGCCCATGTCGGACGGGATGATCTGGACGAGCCATTCCGACATGGCCTTGACCATGCCCGTGCCGTTGAGGACACCTGTCAGGACCGCGGCGGCCATGACCATGCTGACGACGGCGACGATCGAAGGTGCGTGGGCGATCAGCTGGGCGCCTTGGTCCTTGACGTTGGGGAAGTTGACCAGCAGGGCGATGGCGGCACCGACCATGAAGACGAACGGGAGCGGAATGATGTTGGCAACGAGCGTCACCATGACCGCGACCGTCAAGCCGAGGTTGAACCAGAACAGCTTGGGGCGGAGGGTCTTGCGGTTGGGGTCCAGGGCGGTGTCGGCCATCGCGGAGTCGCGGTCGTCAACGAGGGTTTCAGTGCGCTCGAGCACGGCGACGGAGGATCCGCCAGTTGAGGGGCTTCCGACGGCGGCAGTTCCGCCGCTGGGCCCGGAGACCTTGGGGCCCGTACCCTTGCGGCCGAGGCCAAAGCGGCCCGCGCCGCTGCCGCCGTCGGACATCCCTGCGTCACCAGTGCCCCAGATCTCGGGGGCGGTGGCGCGGAGGCGGTTGCGTTCCTGCAGGCCGAGCAGCCAGGAGAAGACCAGCACCACAACGAGGCCTGCGATGAGGGACGGGACCATGGGCACGAAGACATCGTTGACGTCGAGCTTCAGCGCGGTTGCTGCACGGGCGGTGGGGCCGCCCCACGGCAGGATGTTCATGGTGCCGTTGGCCAGGCCCGCCACGCAGGTCAGGACCACGGGGCTCATCTTGAGCCGCAGGTAGACCGGCAGCATGGCCGCGGTGGTGAGGATGAAGGTGGTGGAACCGTCGCCGTCGAGGGACACTGCCGCTGCGAGGATGGCCGTGCCGAGGACCACCTTGGCGGGGTCGTTGCCGAGCTTGCGAACGATGAACCGGACCAGGGGGTCAAACAGCCCGACGTCGATCATCAAGCCGAAGTAGATGATGGCGAACATGAGCAGGGCTGCAGTGGACGTCATCGACTTCATGGAGTCCATGACCATGGGCCCGATGCCGAGGCCCGCGCCGGCAAAAAGCCCGAAAATTGTGGGGACGATGATGAGCGCCAGTACGGGCGTCAATTTCTTCGTCATGATCAGCACCATGAATACCGCGATCATCGCGAATCCTAGTAATACCAGCACGGCCGGCTCCTTCTTCGTTGAATGACACCACTCCGGTGTGATGCGCACTACAGACGTTAGAGTGGCGCCCGTCACGACTGGGCCTTTGGCTCAATTGATTGGCATACTGCTTATTGGACGCATTTTGCGCATTCTGCTCACGTCCGCACAAACCCCGGTACCAACTCCCAGGCAGGAGCCCGATGAAGCGCCGCACAGCTATGCCGGCCCTGCGCTTTTCGACCCAGACGCTGTTGCTGCAGCTCGGCGTCGTGGCGCTGGTGGTGTTGCTGAGCAGCGCCGTCCACGCCTGGCTGACCTACGACCGGCTGGGCCGCGAGGCGGAAAGCCAGGCGCTGACCCTGGCCCGGACGGTGGCCTCGGACCCGTCAGTGCGGGCAGAGGTCCAGTCCATCAGCGCCCTTCCCGCCGCTCCCCCGGCGTCCGAGTTGCTGTCCGGTCCGTTGATGGCTGCCGCTGAGGGTGCCCGCACCCGCACCGGCGCGCTGTTCGTGGTCATCACGGACGAGACCGGTATCCGGCTGGCGCACCCGGACGCGGAGCGGCTGGGCGAAAAGGTCAGCACCGACCCCTCCGAGGCCCTCGCCGGCCGGGAGGTCACCACGCGCAACACGGGCACGCTGGGCCCGTCCGCCGGCGCCAAGGTCCCGGTGTACGCCCCGGACTCCGGGACCGTGGTGGGTGAGGTAAGCGTGGGGTACTCCACCGAAACAATCAGCCAAAGCCTGGCCCGGGACATCATCCCCATCGCCGCCACGGCCGCCGGTGCGCTGCTGGCCGGCGTGCTGGCCTCCTTCCTGCTGCGGCGGCGGCTCCAGCGGCTGACGCTCGGGCTGGAGCCCGAGGAGATCAGCAGCCTCGTGCACGACCAGGTGGCCGTACTGCAGGGGGTCGACGACGGCGTGATCGGCGTTGCGGCCGACGGCAGGGTCAGTGTTTTCAACGCCGCCGCCCAGCGGCTCCTCGGCGTCCCCGACCTGGCGGGCAGCGCCTGGGCCGCCGCGCCGGTGCCGGCCCAGCTGAAAGCCCTGACCCGGGCCGACGCGGCGGAGGGTGAGGCCGTGGAACTCGTGGCCGGGGGCCGGGTCCTGGTGGCGAGCGCCCGCAAAGCCCTGCATCGTCGCGAGGACCTGGGCTGGGTGGTGATGCTCCGGGACCGGACCGAGCTGCAGCAGCTGACCCGCCAGCTCGACGCCGTCGGCACCATGTCCGCGGCCTTGCGGGCGCAGCGCCACGAATTCGCCAACCAGCTGCACACGATCGCCGGCTTCATGAGCATCGGCCAGCCCCAGCAGGCCCAGGACTACCTCGCCAAACTGGCCGGCACCGGGCCGCTGGCGTTCCCGGTGGACCAGGCCGAGCTGCTTCAGGATCCCTACCTGCAGGCCTTCCTGGGCGCCAAGGGCGTCGAGGCGGACGAGCGCGGCGTAAGCCTGCGCCTCGGCCCGGAATCCGTGGTCCGCGGCCATGTCACCGAGCCGCAGGACGTCACCACCGTCTTGGGGAACCTGATCGACAACGCCGTGAACGCCGCCGTCGCCGGTTCTGCGGCCGAGCGCTGGGTGGAAGTGGAAGTGCTGGACGAACCGGGCATCGACGCAGGGCCCGGCACACTTCACATTGTGGTGGCGGATTCCGGTGACGGCCTGGGGACCGGAATGGCAGCCGCGGAGGCCGAGGCGGTCTTCGCGGAAGGCTATACGACCTCGGACCGGCCGGCGCGGGCTGGCGCCGGCCAGGGCCTGGGGCTGGCATTGTCCCGGCAGCTCGCGCGCCGCCGTGGCGGAGACGTCCGCCTGCTCGAGGCGGGCACCCCCGGCGGCCCGGGCGCCGTGTTCGTCGCCACCCTGCCGGGAACCACCGAACCTACTGCTACTAAACCCGGCGGAGAGGACAACGATGTCTGAGGATTTCAGGGTGCTGATTGTCGATGATGATTTCCACGTCGCCAAGCTGCATGCCGCCTACGTGGATTCGGTGGCGGGGTTCCTGGCCCTGCCCCCGGCCGGATCGGCGTCGCAGGCCCTGCAGGCCATCCACAGCCTGCGCCCGGACCTGGTGCTGCTGGACGTCTACCTCCCGGACGCGTCGGGACTGGACCTGCTGCACCAACTGGACGTGGACACCGTGGTCCTCAGCGCGGCCTCGGACACGGCCTCGCTCCGGCTCGCGTTCCGGCGCGGGGCACTGGGCTACCTGCTCAAGCCCTTCACGGCCGATGCCCTCTCGCAGCAGCTGCGCTCCTATGCCCGCTACCGCCGGATCCTGGCGCAGCCGGGATCCGTCAACCAGGAGACGGTGGAACGCGCCAAGCGCGCCCTGATCCCGGGCGATGTCGTCACGTCCGCGCGGCCCCGCTCTGCCACGGAAGCCGCGGTGCTCGAATCCCTGGTTCCCGGCGAGCAGTACTCGGCTGCCGACGTCGCCGCCCGGGTAGGCGTGTCCCGGGCCACCGCCCAGCGGTACCTGTCGGCGCTGGCGGACGACGGCGCCGTCGACATCCAGCTGCGCTACGGCACCACCGGGCGCCCCGAGCACCGCTACGGGATCCCGGCCCGAACCGGTCACTAGTAACGCACCCCAAGCAACGCGGGGTCATCTACGGCCCATGTCGACTGCCGGCATGGGCCATACGTGACCCCTCGTTGCTCCTCGGCGCGGTTGTACCTAGGCGCCGTCGGGCCGCTTCTGTGGCGCCGCCTGCTCGGCCTGCACGGCCCGGTGGATGTTGCCGTGGATCATCTCCGCCCCGATGCGCTCGATCACGCCGTCGCGCTCCAGGACCGCCCGAACCGCGGGCTTGAGCCGGGTCAGGCGCAGGTTGACGTCCGACTCGCGGGCGAGGCGTGCGATGTCCGCCATCTTTGCTGCCCCCTGGGAGTCGACGAAATTGATCCCGCCGCAGTCGAGCACAATGCCGGTGAGCCCCGGCGTGGTCTGGATGACCTCGCGCAGCCGGTCCTCCAGGGCGTCGGCGGTGGCGAAGAAGAGGCCGCCGTCGAACCGGATCACGGCAATGCCGGGAACGATCTCGTCGCCGGGGTGCTCGCCGGTGTCGCGGAACACCTGGGTGCCCTGTTCGCGGCCGAGGGACGGCATCTGCGGGTGGGTGGCCACCCGGACGAGCCAGAAGAGCGAGAGGCCGATCCCGATCACGACGCCGGCCAGCACGCCGAAGATGAGCGTGCCGATAATCGCGGCGACCGCAATCCAGAAGTCGAACCTTTGTACCCGGGCCAGCCGCCGCATCTCAGGCACGTTCATCATGCCCATGACTACGGCCTCGATGATCAGCGCGGCCAACACAGGCTTCGGCAGGATGGAGAACAGCGGCGCCAGGAAGAGCAGCGTAAGCAGAACGGTGACCCCCGACGTGAGGGAGGCGAGGCCGGTCTTCGCCCCGGAGTGGTCGTTCAGCGAGCTCGCCGACAGACTCGTCGAGACGGGCATCCCCTTGAAGAGTCCGGCGGCAATGTTGGCCATCGACTGGGCAATCGATTCCTGGTTGATATCGATCTGGTAGCGGTGCTTGGCAGCGAACGCCCTCGCATCCCCGGCGGTCTGGGAGAAGCCGATCAGGACCAGTGCCACCGCCGCGGCGGCCACGGTGCCCACGTGGTCCCACATCAACTGGCCGTTCGGGACTTGAAGCGAGGGCAGGCCTCTGGGCACGTCGCCCACCAGGGCCACCCCTTTGGCCCCGAGATCGAACAGCGCCGCAGCCAGCAGTCCGCCCACCACCAGGACCAGGGCGCCGGGAACTCCGGGCGCGACGGCTTTTAATCCAAAGACGACGGCCAGCGCGACGACGCCCACCACCACCGTGGTCGGCTGCGCCTCGCCCAGGGTGCCGAGCCAGGACCGCAGTTCCTGGATGGGGTTGGAGCCGGTGACCTCGGTCCCGGTGAGTTTGGGGAGCTCTCCAATGACGACGTCGATCGCCGCGCCGAATAGGAAACCGGTGACCACAGCCTTCGAAAGGAACTGCGCAATCCAGCCCATCTTGAAGACGGCGAGAAGCAGGAACAGGATGCCGGAGGCCAGGGTGATCCCGGCGACGAACGAGGCGACGTCTTGTTCGCTGGTGATGCCTGCCGCGAGCACGGCACTCGCGGCCACCGCGGCGAGGCCCGAGCTCGGCCCCATCGAGATTTGCCGGCACGTGCCGAAGATTGCGTACACGATGGCGCCGGCGGCCGCGGCATACAGGCCATTCTGCAGCGGGATCCCCGCGATGCCGGCATATCCCAGATTCTTGGGCACGATCAGGGCCGCGACGGTGACGCCGGCGATCAGATCGCCCCGCAGCCACTTGCGGTCATACGAGCGGAACTGGCCGATGAGCGGGACCCGGGCGGGGCCCCTGACGTGCGCCCTCTTCATGCGCCAGTCATACTCCACGCCCGAGAGTTCCGCCAGAGTCTAAGACAGCGACGCGGGGTCACTTACGGCCCATGAGGACCGGGCAAAGTCATATGGTCGTAGCAACGCTCTGATTGATGGAGCGTTTTATGGTCAAGCTGTTTCCTCCGAATACCCGCACCGACTTCGTTGACATGGTGTGTGGCGGGATGTCGATACTCGCCGCGGCCCGGCGTGTCGGGGTCATGC